>CAVAQY010000009.1:0-47576 GCA_963590865.1 Bacteroidaceae bacterium
AGCTACACTTTATTCCTGATTACGGGTGTCACCAACCGAGGATATCCGCTGACCCATAAAATGCAAGGGACAACACTGCTGGTGTGGTGTTGCCCCTTGCATTTTCCGGTGCGAAGTTCAGTATTTCTCTATCTTTATAGCCCCTCCGAATATGCCTGAAGGCTTGAGGCGGTCGCCGGAGGTGTATATCTGCGGTTGCGAATAGGTCACTCGTTCCGCTTCGGGCAGCCCTGCGTCACCGATAATCCGGTTGGCGAGCACGTTGCTCACGCGCAGTTGCAGTCGGTTAATGCCTTTCTTTATGTGCTTGGTGAGGTCGATTGTCCACGGCGAACACCATATTACGCCCGCATCATGACCGTTTACGATTACCTCAACATTGCCGTTTACGGGCGGCAAGCGCAGCGTCCAGCGGTTGTCGGGCGCGGACTTGCGCACCCGGAACGACGCAGTATAGTCGCACGTGCCGGAGAAATACTTTATGCGGGGGTTGGAGCTTTGAGTCCAGTCTGCCAGAGTCTGGTCTTTCAGCGTGATGCCTTCGCTGCCGAAAGCCATGTCGCAACGGTCGATGGATATGGTCTCCACGGGCTGTACGTTGAACGGACGCACCGCCAAACCGTTCACCTTGCCGTTTGTAGCCACCACAAATCCCGACTCGTTCGGTTCAAGATGCAATGGCATGGTGAGCTTTTCGCCTTCCCTCTGCACACCGTCCATGAGTTGCCGTGTGCCGTCTGTCGGGTTCCAGAAATAGGCTCTGTCGTATGCTGTGCGCAGACTTATGGGCGCATGGTAGGCGCTGTCGCTGTGGTTGGCCACGAAATAGAGGTCGCCGTCGGCCAGTTTGCGGTGGCTGAACCACACGGTATTGTCGGGCTGGTGGGCGGAATAGTCCGTGAAATCGGGCGTTGCCAGCGGCGCAACTGTGCCTTTGTCGTCCGGCTCGGTGGTCACTTCCCACGAGTAACCGTTGGGCATTTGCGGCAGTCGGCGCGCCAACAGCTTGGTTGGAGGCGTGCTTGGCAGCTTGGCAATGATGTCTGTCACGGGCTTGCCTTGGCGCATCATGGCGGCGCAACGTGCCTGATAGTCCCAGAAACCACGGCTTCCGTCCCACAGAGTGTTGCACCTGTTGAGGCAGTAGTGCCGCCCTCCGCCGGTGCTTCCGGGACGTTTGTCGAGCCAAGGCTGGTAGGCAGAGGCACAAACCACAAACTCGTTGATGTGGCAGGAGTAGGCATAGTCGGCCAAAGGCTTCATGTCGGCCAGCGTCTGCGAGTAGCTCATGTCGGTGAAAGCCTCGCCTGAGGCTATCGGTTTGCCGTATCTGTGGGCGGCCGAGGCGCACTCCTTGATGTCGAAACTGCCGTTTTTGTCTCTCGCCCAGAACTCTCCCTGCGGTTTGTCAACCATGCTTTTTGCGCGGAAGTTGTCGGCTGTGATGCTCAAACCGTTGCCCATGGCCTGTGCGGTGAGCGTCATTCCCTCGTCGCGGCAAAGCCTTTGCAGCGTGGCAAGGTAGCGGTCGCATATCATGTCGGCTATGGTCAGGCGCACATCTGCCAGCACGCTGTCGGTCTTGGCGGCAGACCCCACCACGTAGCCCACCATTGCCGGGAGCCAGGGCCGCAGGTCGTAGCCGCGCCGGCGGCGGAACTCCTGTTCGAAGTCCTGCGTCCAGTTTTGTGCCCCGGCCTCGTGGCTGTCCATTGTTACGCCCTGAGGCTTGAGTCCGATGGCCGCAAGGGTGTCGATTATGGGCTTGGTGTAGCTTGCCCAATGTTTCAGCACTCCGCGCGGCGACAGATTGTCGGCCTCAAGCCCCATCAGGTTGGCGCGGCCGTGCTTTGAGCGACCTTTAGTGGTTTCGGCCACGATGCGCAGTATGGCCCATTTGCCCTTGGGAACCTGCCAGTTGAGCCTGTCGCCGTTGAGTTTGCCGCTGATGTCGATTATGTCAGACGGACTGACGGCGCAGTCGGCGTATGGCGAATAGTCTATTGGTTCGATGAATTCCGAGCGCAGCCCAACGCGTTCCTCCCAGTTGGTGAGCCTGGGGAGCGCAGACAGCTGCACGTCCCTTATGAAGGCTGTGCTGTTCTTGCGCTCCAGCACCGCCGGGTCGGTAATGCGTGTGCGGAAGTGGCGCGCCTGCACCGCCGGGAAGCCCACCGTCTGCCCTGTCCATGTGGGTGAGCCATACACGGGCGGCAGTCGGCACACCGTACGCCAGTGGATGCTGTCGTCGGAAGCCTCAAGCACGCCCACGGGAGGCCGCTCCGTGAAGAGCATACCGTTGGGACTGCCGGGCGTGTTCATCGCTCCGTTGCGCGATTTGCCCGATGCGGCGGTGGTGTATGTTATGGCGCGTATGCCTTTGTTCGCGCTTTCGCCCATCCTAATGGCAAAGAGAGCCACGTCGTAAGCCTCGCTGTCGCGCGACGGACTGGGCAGAACCGTGGTTCCGGCCTTGCCCTTGCCGCCCTCCACTATGGTTATTCCGCCCACCAGACGCTGCATACTCTCGGCCTTGGTTATCCACTTGCCGCCCATGACGTAGCCGTTGCTCACGTTTATCTCGAACGACAGTCCGAGCCTATGGGCTTCCTGTGCGGCGAATTTCAGCATCCGCCACCACTCGGGCGACATGGCTTCGAGTGCCTTGTCGGAGGGTTTGTGTACCTGATCGTAATACACCACACCCCCTACCCCAGCCTTTTTGTATGCTTCGAGGTCGGCGGTGATGCCTTCGCGTGTGGTTTCGGTTTCTCCGTGAAACCACCACACCTTTGTGCGTGCCGTGTCCTGTGGCTCATGAAACGCCTTCCATGCCTGCGCCACTGTCTGTGCGCTTGCCGCCTGTGCGGATATGGCGAACAGGGCAACCGCTATTGTGCGTAAATTGGTCTTCATGCAGTTGTGTTTTTTTAGCTTGCCTTATGCAAAGGCAATGCAAGCGAGCGGAAAGAAAACTTGTTTTCAGTTTCCCGAGTGCAGCTTGCCTTATGCAAAGATATATGTTATGTTTGAAAAAGCGGCGGTTTACAGGTCGTAAACCGCCGCTTTACGCATCGTAAACGGGCGGGTTATGGTGGCTAAACCGCCGGTTTGTTGTGCCGGTGGTTCCGGTTGCGCCCGTAATGCGCCCGGTCAGTACTCTTCATCGTCCCAGTCCCAGATGCCGTTGCCGCCGGTTTTCGACATGGCGTCTCCCGTTGCATAGCCGTCGGTGAGCGAGCCGCTGCCGCTACCGCCGTCTTCGCTTATGGTTATGCTTGCCGCCATGATGCTGTCGGTCTCGGTTTCGAGGATGAGGATGTGTGGTTTGGTGTATCTCTTCATGCTGTTGTCGTTTTCTAAGGGTGATGTTGCTTCTTACCTGACTGCCACTTTCTTGCCGTCAAGGATATAGATGCCCTTGCTGGGGCGTGTGGATAGAGTGCCTTGCAGCGTGTAGTAACGGCTGCGCGCGGCGTTGCCTTTGGCGGAGAACAAGCCTGTTGTCTCTCCAGAGAACGACATTTGCATTGTCTTGGCGCCGCTTCCCGTGGCCACAGGCAGGTAGGCTTTGCCTGCCGAGACCTTGGTCCCTGTAGTGGAAGCCTTGTAGAAACCTACCGCACCGCCCTCCTTTGAAAGCACATAGTTGGTGTTTCCGCCGTAGGTCTCGTTCACAGTCATGTCGGAGAGCGTGCCCACGAAAGCGTTGTCAGCGGCCTTTTCGCAGCCGGAAGCGAGCACCGGCACTTCCTCCGTTGCCGCATTTCCGCCGGCAGACACCAGCAGTACGCCCTCGCCCTTGGCCACTGAGGAAACCTTAGTCAGTCTGACAGTGCTCCCAGACACGGCAGCCTTGTATGCCCTTATGCCTGTTGCCGAGCTGAAGTCGAGGGCTTCCGCAGGACAACAGGTGGCCATGCCGTCGTCGCCCACACTGACTGTCAGTGCGGAGGGCGGGACTGTGACGATTGTGAGCTTGGGTGCGTTGTCGGAACCCTTGCCCGCAAGATATATACTGGCGGCTGTGCTTGCCTGGGCGAACTTGAATATGGCATAGTTCTGCCTGGTTGCTACGGTGTCGAGAGCCGCCTTTACGTCAAGAGTGAAGTTGCCGCTTGAGTTTGCGGCTATGCTTTTTGAGCCTATCTCACCGCCTCCGACGATGTATGTCTGGGCTTCTTTGTTGCCTAGTTTGCCGTAATCGATGGCAGAAGCCACGGGCAGCATATACACATTGGCGGTTCGTTCTTTGGCATCGGCACTTCTCAACGTGAATTCGAGCGTGGCGGAGGCGACAGTGTGGCCTGCGGGGATGGTGAACGAGAACTCTGCGTATGCCATACCGGAGTTTGACGACCGCCCGGCGTTCTGTTTGAACAGCTCTTCCGCCGCATCGAGCGTGTTGTTGTCCGGACTCTTGGCGGAACAGCTTGCTGTGTGCACAAGAGTGGCGGTGATATTGTCGGCAAACACGCTGCCGGCGCAAGCCAATGCCAGGGCTGCGAGCGTGAGCCTGAATGTTTCCGTTGTCTTTTCCATGCTTCTTCTGTTTTGGGGAGGGACGGGGAGACGCAAAAAGTGCATCTCCCACTGCTCCAATCTACAAATCTATTAACTTAAAAAAATAATTCTGTCGTGTGAAACCGATGCGCACCGGATGTGCAGACCGGCTTTGTCGTGGCCGCCGGCGGCTGGCTTTTACTTCACCGCCACCTTCTTGCCGCCACGGATGTATATGCCTTTCGACGGCTTTTCCACTCGCTGGCCCTGCAGATTGTACCACGTGTTGTCGCAAGGCTGCGCCTTTGGTGTGGCAACGGCGCCGATGGCTGTGTCAACAGAGCTGTCATAAACAAGCCAAAGCGCGGGTTTGGTGTCGCTTTCGCGCGAGGCCACGGTGCAGTTCTGCCCTACTCCATATATCATAAGGGTCACCATACCGTTCTCGTCGGCCTGTGTGTTGAGCCAGTCCATGAGGTTTTCGGTGTCGAACTCTACGGTCTGCGCCGCGCCGCCTAACGCCACGGACTTCGATTGGCTGAAGTTTCTGATGTTATAGCCACTGCCGCGTGTCACAATGCCGCTGTTGCCGGCCGTAATGGAGTCCTCTTCCCAGTCGTTGACGGTGCATGCGCCGATGTAGATGCTGCGGTTCTTTGCATTGTTGTTGTATGCCGTTACGGTAAACTTGGCCTTTATGATGTGCTTGGTGTAGTCTTTCACGTTGAATTTGAATATGGATATGCTCTTGTAAGAGTCGTTCTTCAGGCCGGGACTCGACGTGTCGCTCCACGATTCTTTCCATGCACCGCAGTTCAACAGCGCGGCTTGGCCGAAGTTGGTGTTGGCGTCGGCGTATGCAATTTCGGTGTCTGCAATAGGGTAAAGCTCCGCTTCCTTCTGCGTTTCCGGCCTGTTGGCTCTCTCAAACGCCTCTTGTGCAGCTATGAGCAGGTCATACTGGTTGACGCACCCGGCTGAATCGCGCACCTCCTTGTCCACTTTGGCAATGAAGTCCTCGGCGTTGCCGATGGCCGCGCCAAGCTCTGCCTTGCCTTTCCGGCAGGTTTCGTCGGCGTAGAGCGCGCGGCAGTTCTCAAGTTCGGCATACATGGGTTTGTATTCCTTGTTCAGGGTGTGTACAAGTCCTATCTCTCCCCTCAGGTTCTTGGCGTCATGGTTGAGCAAAGCGAGGTCGTCGCTCGCAATGTTTGCGGCATATACGGCCACGGAGTCGTTGAGACGCGTCTTTCCCCACATGTAGTAGTCTGACGAAAGCATCACTCTGGCCGAGTCAATGAGCGTCTGGAGGCCGCTTCTCTTGTCTGCCAGTGCCACGGAGTCCATCCATGTGGTCACGTCACCGTAGTCTTTGCCTATCAGACGCAGTTCCCCGTCGTCGTAACCTATCAGGTTGGCGTCGCTGGCAGTGTTCATCATGCCGATAACGAGCTGCTCCCCGTCCTTTATCTCGGTCACAACGCTTATCTTGCGCCCCCAGTCGGACCCGCAGACCGGCCATGTCACGGTGTCGTTGTTGGCGAACAGCTTAAGCCCGTCGAGCGAGTAGTCGAAGTCATATTCCCCTATACTGTTTATATACCGCCATGCTCCGGCCTTCATTGTGAACAGATACTTGCCGGCGGGCAGGCTTGCGGTCTTCCAGATCTTGGCTTCGCCGAGCGAATACTTCCAAGGTATGGCACGCTGGACAAAGGGTGTGGTGCTGAAATTGGCGTCATAGTCGGCTGAACGGCACATCCAGCGGTCGCCGGTGACGCTCCATCCGGTCGGTATCTGCTGTTTGCTGCTCGGCGTAATGCCGTCAAAGTCGAGGTTAGTCACCCACTCTTTCATGTCAACGCTGTTGCTTTCCATCACTTCACCGTAGACTGAATTCAGCAGGTCCTTGAGGTCGGCCAGCGTAGGCTTGTCCACAGGCTCGTCAAGCTGCGCCTTGATTAGTCCAAGTGTCTCTTCAAAATCGTCAAGGTAGTTGATTATAATGTCGCCGCGACTGACTAACGACTCCATCCGAGCTATTTCTTCAAGCAAAGGACGCTCGTCGCCAATCTCGGCGGCCTTGTGTATGCACACGTTCCGTACGCTGTCACCCGTAAGCAGCGCGGTCATGTCTATCTTGATGGTGCTTCCCGCTGCGGCAACAAAGGCGTAGGCCACCGTTTTCCAGCGGTCTTCATAGTAGTTCTGGGTGCGGCTGATGTCGGTAGTTTCGTTTTCGCCCGACACAAGACAGACTCTGTAGCTGTTTTTCTCGCCCTTCTTGCCGGAGCTGGTGCGTGTTTTTGTGCCGAAGCCGGCCTTGATGTCGTAGCTGACATAGTAGTAGCTGCGCGCATCGCACTTGGCTTCGAGGTTTACATCGGCTCCATAGTCGGTTTCAAATGCCTCTTGGCTCACGAGATTCTCACTGATGATACGGAATTTGGCCCTTTCCGTGTAGGCCACATCGTGCAGATTGTGTGCCATGCCGCCCGTTGATGCCAGGGCGATGGCCAATGCAAGTAGTGTTCTTCGTTTCATAACGGTTGGTTTTCTTTGGTGTTATTCCATTCGGTTTGCTGTAGTTTGAAGTCCGCAAGCGGCGCTTCCGCTGGCAAAAGTAGAGCGTTGCGCCATGCGTCCGGCCGTGACTATTGTCTCTAAAATTGCACATTTGTCCATTATTCCAATGACTGTTTCCCTTTTTCACGCTTTTTGCATGTGCTCAAATGACGTGATGCAATGCAAGCTCCGGCTGTTTTCAAGACAAGATTCGGTCTCTTTGGGGCATAAACCGCCGCTTTTTCAAACATAACATATGTCTTTGTATAAGGCAAGCTGCACTCGGGAAACTGAAAACAAGTTTTCTTTTCCGCTCGCTTGCATTGCCTTTCCAAAAAGCAACAAAAAAAACGGGCAAGGTTTCCAACTGAACAGGACGGGCGCTGCGTCCCGAACGAGTCCCGAAGCCATCCCGAACAAAAACAAGGTCAAGAATTAGAGAATTGAAGAATGACTGCGCCTACTAAAGTTTTGCCCAAAGACTTCGGCGCAAGCCTTTAGGAGGTACGGCGCATGATGGCAAACTTAGCAAACAAATCCTCAGCGCATGATGGCAAACTTAGTAGGTGCGGTGTCCTCACCGCATCCCTTCATGCTTCATAAGGATTGTTTCCTGTCATTACTCCACGTATGGCTCCCTTTCGTTTTTATGAGCGATTGGTACCCCACTACCCTCTGCACGCTTCACCCCCAAGAAACGACACCGCTCGGCCTTAAGCTCTGTGCCTATGGTCGGGCGGTGTTCGCAAATATCTTCATTTCTTAGCACCATTGCTGTCGGGCTTGAGCAACCATAGAACGCCCTGCCCTCCTTTGTTTGTAAGTATAGAACATTGCAAAAGGCTTGGCGTGGACTGAGGCTTGGACGCTGTGGCGAGGGTGTGTCAAAACGATTTTTGAGGGATTGAGAACTTTTAATTTGAAACTTATCGACGTTAAAAACACGGTCATGGCATAGTAAAATGCCTTGTTATAGCTCTAAAACGGGTATAAAACATAGCCTGTTTTACTTGTGAGTTGCAAATTGTAAGTTTTTCAAATGTCATTTTTCGTTTTGACACACCCTCTTGCCGAATGTCCGACGGCAAAGGTATGGAAGTTGTTCTGAACAGGCAAAAGAAAAGGCGGTGAGGGCAGGATGTTATAAAGTCTCCTGGTGTAACGACCACACTTAGACCACGTAAGTGCCATACTTACGGGGCGTAACTATGGCATTTAGCACTTGCAACTGCCATAGTTGCTTGCCCGAACCGCCTGTTTGCTTTGCCGTTTGCCCCATTTGCATTAACTTTGCGCACGTAAACCGCATGGTTTTACGGTTATCAAAAAGACAAACAACATACACAATATGGCGAAGAAAGACAAGGAACTGACCCCGATGATGCGCCAGTTCTTCGAACTCAAGGCCAAGCATCCCGACGCAATATTGCTGTTCCGCTGCGGCGACTTCTATGAGACATACTGCGACGATGCCGTGGAGGCATCCAAGATACTCGGCATCACGCTCACCAGACGCAACAACGGTTCGGCCGAAAAAGGCTCGGAGATGGCCGGATTTCCCCATCATGCGCTCGACACATATCTGCCCAAGCTCGTACGGGCAGGCAAGCGCGTGGCTATATGCGACCAGCTGGAAGACCCGAAGCTCACCAAGAAGCTCGTGAAGAGGGGCATAACGGAGCTGGTGACACCGGGTGTGGCCATGAGCGACAATGTGCTCAACTGCCGGGAAAACAACTTCCTGGCGGCGGTACACTTCGGCAAGTCGGCGTGCGGCGTGGCCTTTCTCGACATATCCACAGGCGAGTTTCTCACAGGCGAGGGCACTTGCGACTACGTGGAAAAACTGCTGGGAAACTTCTCGCCCAAGGAGGTGCTCTTTGAACGGGGAAAGCGGCAGGACTTTGAACGTTGTTTCGGCACAAAGAGGTTTACCTTTGAGCTTGACGACTGGGTGTTTGCCGAGCAGAACGCGCGCCAGAAACTGCTCCAGCACTTCGGGGTGAAAACCCTGAAGGGCTTTGGCGTGGAGCACATGAAGTGTGGGGTGGTGGCCAGCGGAGCCATACTGCAGTATCTGGAGATGACCCAGCACACACAGATTGGCCACATAACGTCGCTTGCACGCATAGAGGAGGAGCGATACGTGAGGCTTGACAGGTTCACGATACGCAATCTGGAACTGCTTTCGCCCATGCAGGACGACGGTGCTTCGCTGCTTGACGTGATAGACCGCACGGTGTCGCCCATGGGCAGCAGACTGCTCAGGCGGTGGATAGTGTTTCCCTTGAAGGACGAAAAACCCATAGCCGACAGACTCAATGCGGTGGAATATTTCTTCCGCAAGCCTGATTTCCGCCAGTGCATAGACGAACAGTTGCAGCGTGTGGGCGACCTGGAACGCATAATATCCAAGGTGGCCGTGGGCAGAGTGTCGCCCCGCGAGGTGGTGCAGCTGAAGGTGGCTCTCGAAGCCGTGCAGCCGGTGAAGGCGGCGTGCCAGGGAGCCGACAGCGAGGCGTTGAGAAGGGTAGGGGAACAGCTCAACCTGTGCGCCTCATTGCGTGAACGAATAGCACGCGAAGTGTGCAGCGACCCGCCGCAACTCGTGGCCAAAGGCGGCGTGATAAACAGCGGCGTGAATGCGGAACTGGACGAACTGCGCAACATAGCCTACAGCGGCAAGGACTATCTGCTCAAGATACAGCAGAGGGAAATGGAAACAACGGGCATAGCGAGCCTGAAAATAGGCTACAACAACGTGTTCGGCTATTATCTGGAGGTGCGCAATACGTATAAAGACAATGTGCCTGCCGACTGGATACGCAAGCAGACGCTGGCCAACGCCGAGCGGTATATCACGCCGGAACTGAAGGAATATGAGGAGAAAATACTCGGGGCGGAGGACAAGATACTGGCTCTCGAACAAAAGCTCTTTGGCGATCTGGTCATGTCCATGCAGGATTTTATACCGCAGATACAGATTAACGCCAACCTCATAGCCCGGCTTGACTGTTTGCTCTCGTTTGCCAAGGCGGCCGAAGAGCACCGCTATGTGAGGCCGCAGATAGACTCTTCGGACGTGATAGACATACGCAAGGGCCGCCACCCTGTGATAGAGACCCAACTGCCCGTGGGCGAAAGCTATGTGCCAAACGACATTGAGCTGGACAGCGAACGGCAGCAGATAATGATAATCACCGGTCCCAACATGGCGGGAAAGTCGGCTCTGCTGCGCCAGACGGCTCTCATTGTGCTCATGGCACAGATAGGCTGTTTCGTGCCGGCGGAGAGCGCAAGGGTAGGGATGGTGGACAAGATTTTCACCCGTGTGGGGGCAAGCGACAACATAGCCCTCGGTGAGTCGACATTCATGGTGGAGATGACCGAAGCGGCCAACATCCTCAACAACGTGTCGCCCAAATCGCTCGTGCTGTTTGACGAGTTGGGGCGCGGCACGAGCACCTACGACGGCATATCCATTGCCTGGGCCATAGTGGAATATCTTCACGAACACCCGAAAGCGCGTGCCAGAACGCTCTTTGCCACTCACTATCACGAGCTGAACGAGATGGAAAAGAACTTCCAGCGCATAAAGAACTACAACGTAAGCGTCAAGGAAATAGACGGAAAGGTGATATTCCTGCGCACGCTACAGCGCGGCGGAAGCGAACATTCGTTCGGTATTCACGTGGCGGAGATAGCAGGTATGCCCCGCAGCATAGTGAAGCGGGCCGGCGTGATACTCAAGCAACTTGAGGCCGACAACGCATCTGTGGGCACGGCGGCACGTCCTGTGGCCGACATAGCCGGCAGCCGTGAGGGCATGCAGCTTAGCTTTTTCCAGCTTGACGACCCTGTCTTGTGCCAGATACGCGACGAGATTCTTGGTCTCGACATCAACAATCTGACTCCCGTGGAGGCTCTCAACAAGCTCAACGACATAAAGCGGATAGTGAAAGGGCGGTAGTCTGCATCCGGCGCAAGGCGAGTCAAAAGGGATGGAAAGAACGTGAAAAGGGGCGCAAACCTGTGTATTGGTTTGCGCCCCTTTTTGCATGAAGTATTGGCCTGAAAGGGTGGGGGAGTTTCCCCTATTTGCGGCGGCGTAAAGGCAGTTTCTTTTACTGCACTTTCTTGCCGGCTCTCACCATGCAGACCACACCTATGACGATGAAAGGTATGCTCAAAATCTGTCCCATGTCGAGCGGCAGCGATGCCTCGAAGGCTTCCTGCACTTCCTTGGTGTACTCTATGAAGAAACGAGCCACGAAAATATATGTGAGGCAGAGGCCGAAGAAGAAGCCCGTGCCCACCTTTTGGGGATGCTTGCGGTAGAGGAATAGGCCGATGAACAGCAGCACGGCATAGGCAATGGCTTCGTAGAGCTGGCCGGGATGGCGCGGTGCTGTATCGACACGCTCGAAGATAAACGCCCAAGGCACATCGGTCACCTTGCCTATTATCTCGGAATTCATGAGGTTTCCCAAGCGTATGAAGCACGCCGTGACGGGCGTTGCAATGGCTATGTTGTCGAGCACCGTCCAGATGCTTAGCTTTGTCTTGCGCACATACAGCCACAGGGCAATCATGAGTCCGAGCGTTCCGCCGTGGCTCGCAAGGCCTTCGTAGCCGGTGAACTTCCATCCGCCCTCGGCAAGGAAGCGTATGGGCAGGAACATCTCGATGATATGGGTGCCGGAAGACAGGAAGTAGCCGGGTTCGTAGAACAGGCAATGGCCCAGCCGGGCACCAACAAGGATGCCGACAAAGCAGTAGATGAACAGCGGTTCAAACAGGTTGTCGCCTATCTTCTGACGTTTGTAGAGCCATCTGACAATGGCGTAGGCCAGGGCAAGTCCCACGAGCCAGCACAGACTGTACCACCTCAGGCCGAAGAAAGCCTTGAGGTCGGGGTTCCAGACGATGTAGTTGAGCAATGCAGACATGATACTTGCGGTTAAAGACTAAACGTTGAAGCGGAAGTGCATGATGTCGCCGTCCTGCACAACATACTCCTTGCCCTCGATGCCCATCTTTCCGGCTTCGCGCACGGCAGCTTCGGAGCCATAGCTGATGTAGTCGTCATACTTGATAACTTCGGCGCGGATAAAACCCTTTTCGAAGTCTGTGTGTATCACTCCGGCACACTGCGGCGCTTTCCAGCCCTTGTGATAGGTCCATGCCTTCACTTCCATCTCGCCGGCGGTGATGAATGTCTCAAGGTTGAGCAGCGAATAGGCCTTCTTTATCAACCGGTTTACGCCGCTTTCCTCCAGTCCCAGCTCCTCAAGAAACATCTGTTTGTCCTCGTAGGTCTCCAGCGAGGCTATGTCTTCCTCGGTCTTTGCGGCTATGACGAGCATCTCCGCATTCTCGCTCTTGGCTATTTCCTCTATCTTCTTGGAGTATTCGTTGCCGCCCTTGGCACTGCCCTCGTCAACGTTGCACACATAGAGCACCGGCTTTGCCGTGAGCAGGAACAGGTCGTGGGCCACTTTCTGCTCTTCCTTGCTCTCAAACTCCACCGTGCGGGCGTTCTTTCCCTGCTCCAAAACGGCCTTGTAAGCCTCCAAAACGGCCACGGCCACCTTGGCGTCCTTGTTGCCAGCGGCGGCAGTCTTCTGCTGTTTCGACAGCTGCGACTCTATCGTTTCGAGGTCTTTCAGTTGCAGTTCGGTGTCGATTATCTCCTTGTCCTCAACGGGATTGACCGATGCTCCGCCCTCGCGCACTATGTTGTCGTCGTCGAAACAGCGCAGTACGTGGATGATGGCGTCTGTTTCGCGGATGTTGCCGAGGAACTTGTTGCCCAGTCCTTCGCCCTTCGACGCACCCTTTACCAGTCCTGCAATGTCCACAATCTCGCAAGTGGCGGGCACTATGCGTCCCGGATGAACAATCTCGGCCAGCTTGTTGAGCCGCTCGTCGGGCACGGTTATCACGCCCACGTTAGGCTCGATGGTGCAGAAAGGGAAGTTTGCCGCCTGCGCCTTTGCGCTCGACAGGCAGTTGAACAGTGTGGATTTGCCCACGTTGGGCAGTCCAACTATACCGCATTTTAATGACATATGTTTACTGTGTATTTTGTTTTTCCGCCCGAAGGGTTCTTTCCATCGGCGGAATGGTTCTTGTTTGCGACCGCAAAGGTAACGTTTTATTTTGGTTTTGCCCACATTATGCCGCTCCAAAAGGGCTCTGCATGGGCGGCGTTTGGAGGTAGAAACAACCACAGTTGTAAGACTTTGTAAATCAAATCATTTGGGATGCGTCTCAAAAACTGCCTGTTTGTGGTGCTTGAACCGTCCGTTTACGATGTCTCAATTGCCCGTTTACACACGGCAAGTGGCAGAGTTACGTTGCCTAAACAGCCTGGTTCTGATTCGTAAAGCGGCGGGCGGTGGAGTAGGGTAGAGGTGCTTTCTGTTTCGTGAAGAGGCTCTTTCTGCTTTCTCAAGAAGCGTTCTTGCACCGCGAAAAGCAGCTTTCGCTTAGTGCAAAGTCATGAAAAAAGTCCGCATACCGTAGGGAACAGGTGTTCCAACCGGTGTGCGGACTCCGCTTTAGCGACATTCTGCCTTGCAGTATCCGATGCGGTTTCTGGAGGAAAGGATAGGGTAGGGGCTTGTTGTTTTGCCGTCACTTATCTGAGGGCGAGTACCCGTCGGATGACAAGGCGTTTGTATTCTTTCCGCAAATCTGCTGGAAGGAAAGACAGGTCGATGATGTCAAGCCATTTGGCTACGGTTTTGCGGAATTTGCGCGCCATGTTTTCTATTACTTTCTCGCTTAGGCCGGTGGCGAGCATGGCCTTTTCAAAGTCCTTGCGTTGCAGTTTCCGCTTCTTCCCGTTGAGTGTGAGGGCGAGTTCTTCGCTATCTTCGGGCATGACAATCAGGGTGGCGAGAAGGTCGTAGGCCGGTGTCAGGCAGAACCCCATCGGCGTTTTGTAGAGGGAGAAGTTCTTCAGGTGCATATCCGAATTGCCCGTTATCCAGGAGAACACCACCACTTCCCAGAAGTTCACCAGATCGAGCTGTGGAGTGGCCGAATATTTCCTTATGAGTCGGGCTATTTGTTCGTAGGAACCCTTGTATTTGTATTCCGTAAGGCGTTCGGACAGCTGGCACATGTCTTCCATCGCTATTTTGGAACCGTCGGCTGTGCGGTCTATTCTCCGGGTGACATAGCACAGTTCGCCGTCGGCAAACCGTATCAATCCATGGGGTACAACGGCAATTTTCGCCGCTTCGGCCATGTGCATGGTGAGGTCTTCAAGTTCGGGCAGGCATCGGTATGTGTCGGTCTGTGGCTTCAGAATGTAGCGTCCCCACAGTCCAACGATGGTGAAACGAGACGGTTCGTTCTTTCCTCCAGCGTTTACGTCAAGCGAAAGTTTGGCCTGCACGCCCGTGAGTGTGGTCTGTGAGCGCACAACCATCTTGGCCAGTTCTCCTATCTGCTTCCTTCGGTAGGGCAGAATGGGGGCGGTTTTAGTTCCAAACAACTTCTTTGCGCAGGCCGGATGGTAGTCCGTCTGTCCTTCTTTCAGTTCTTTATAGCAGAAAAGACATTTAGGCATGGTCATTCCCCCTCGTCGTTAGCAGGTACAACACTCACCGCTCCTATGCAGTCCTTGCAGCACGCAAGAAGCAGAGACATACGGTCGCGCTGGTTGATTTTCCAGCTTTTCTCGGCTATGCCGAGCAGCCATCCCTCTGGAATAAGCCCGTCGAAAAATGGAAACAACACGGTGTTGCGGTAGCAGTCGGCCGTGAGCGGCATGGTGAGGCTTATAGCTTCCGCATCGGCAGACTGGAGATAGTCGTTGTCGTAAACGAATGTGAACCCCGTCTCGTCTTCTGTCAGCACGCCGGCAAAGCGGTTGTGCATATAAACCTTTCCCGTTTTCATGCCTCATCCTCCTGATTTATCTCTACTGCTCCCACCTGTCTGCCGAATAAAGCCAGCACTTGATTGACTTTGTCCAGCCGTAGCGTCTGCTTTCCCTGCTCCAGTTCGCGCACAAACCGGAGTCCGACACCAGACTTTTCGGCCAGATCCACCTGCGTTAGGCCAAACTGTTTGCGCATCTCCTTGACAAATGTAGATAGTGTCATGCGTTTAAATATTATACCCGTTTGGGTACAAAGATACAAAACATTCTTTTGATTATACCCTTTGGGGTGTAATTTGTGCAAGTAAAGTACCTTTTATACTCAAACGGGTATAACCCTCTGACCTTTCTGCAAAGGTTAAAAGGCGAGTAGGGGAGGGTTTTTCAGACGGAATTTGTGTGTTCGGAGGGCTTAGTGAGCCTCCAGCCAGTTGCTGCCCCAGCCGCAGTCGGCCACAAGAGGTACGGTCATGGGAAACGCATCCTGCATCTCCTCAATCACAATGCGCTCTACCAACTCCTTTTCTTCGGGGAATACGCTGAAGTTCAATTCGTCATGCACCTGGAGAATCATCTTGCTTCGGATGCCTTCGGCCTTGAAACGGCGGGCTATCCGTATCATTGCCACCTTTATTATGTCGGCTGCGGTGCCTTGGATGGGGGCGTTGATGGCGTTGCGCTCGGCAAATCCACGCACAGTGGCGTTGCGTGAGTTGATGTCGGGCAGATAGCGTCGGCGTCCGAACTGCGTCTGCACATATCCCTTGGTGCGTGCCTCCTCTTTTGACAGCTCCATATACTCCTTTACCTTGGGGAAGTTTTCGAAGTAACCGTCAATGAGTTGGCGTGCCTCATCGCGGCTTATTTCAAGTCGCTCAGCCAGTCCGAACACGGTGATGCCGTAGATGATGCCGAAATTGGCGCGCTTGGCCTTGTTGCGCTGGTCGCGCGACACACTTTCGATAGGTTCCTTGTATATTTTTGAGGCCGTGGCGGCGTGTATGTCGTAGCCCTCACGGAAGGCTTCAATCATGTTTTCATCACCACTAAGATGAGCCATTACGCGCAGTTCTATCTGACTGTAGTCTGCTGAAAAGAACAGACAGCCTGGTTCTGGTACAAAGGCTTTGCGTATTTCCTTGCCGTTTTCGCCGCGTACGGGTATGTTCTGCAGGTTCGGGTCGCTTGAAGAGAGGCGCCCGGTGGCTGTCACAGTCTGGTTGAACGATGTGTGTATGTGTCCTGTATGTGGATTTATCAGCTTGGGAAGCGCATCGATATATGTACTGAGCAGTTTTTTCAACCCTCTGTATTCCAGTATTTCAGCTACAATCTCATGCTTGCCTTTGAGCGACTGCAACACCTCTTCGCTCGTTATGTATTGTCCGGTCTTGGTCTTCTTGGCCTTTTCTACTATGCGGAGCCTGTCGAAGAGTACCTCGCCCACCTGTTTGGGCGACGCAATGTTGAAGTTGATACCGGCCAACTCATATATGTGCTTCTCGATCGTGACAAGTCTGGTGGTCAAAACCTTTGACGTTTCTTCCAAGGAGTGCGTGTCGAGAGTCACACCGTTGCGCTCCATCTCGGCCAGCACGGGCATTAGCGGCATCTCAACCGTGTAGAACAGACTGTCGGCACCGTACTTTTTCAGTTCAGGTTCGAGTTTGTTCTTCAGTTTCAGGGTGACATCGGCATCCTCGGCGGCATACTCATACACCTCACTGGGTTGCAAATCACGCATGGATTTCTGGTTTTTGCCCTTCGGACCGATTAGTTCGTCAATGTGGATGGTCTTGTAGTGCAGATAAATCTCGGCCATGTAGTCCATATTGTGATGGAGTTCGGGCTGTATGAGGTAGTGTGCAATCATTGTGTCAAACATCGGGCCGGCCAACTTCACTCCATAGTTGGCAAGAACCATTAGGTCGTACTTCAGGTTCTGCCCGATTTTCAGTGTTGTCTCATCTTCATAGAGCGGTTTGAATAGATTAACAATCTTTTCGGCTTCTTCACGGTCAGCTGGAACCGGCACGTAAAAGGCTTCATTTTCTTTGACAGAGAAGCTCAAACCGACGAGTTCTGCATCTAAAGCAACGGTTGAAGTGGTCTCTGTGTCTAGACTGAGAATTTTTTTTGTCCTTAAAAAGTCAAACAATTCACGTCTTTTCTCTTCAGTGTCAACGAGTTCATATCTGTGAGGGGTTGATTTTAGGCTCTCATAGCTCTCGTTTTTTGAGCTTTCTTGCCCGACGGTCGGATTTTCGGCAAATAAATCGAGCTGGACAGAGGCCGGTTTTGGACTGGTTTTCGGTTTGTTAAGGATTCGTGTTAAAAAGCGTTTGAACTCCAATTCGTCGAAAATCGAGGCCAAAGTTTTCTCATCGGGTTCCTTCACTCGAAGTTCTTCGAGGTTTAACTCTACTGGAACGTCGGTCTTGATGGTGGCAAGAAATTTGGAAAGAATGATTTTCTCGCGGTTGTCCTCAATCTTTTTCTTCATCGCTCCCTTGAGTTGGTCAGTGGAGGCTAGCAGGTTGTCGATGCTGCCGAACTCGTTTATCAGTTTCACGGCGGTCTTTTCGCCCACACCGGGGCATCCCGGGATGTTGTCGGAAGCGTCGCCCATGAGTCCGAGCAGGTCGATTACCTGCTTTACATCGGCTATTCCATATTTCCCGGTTATCTCCTTTTCACCACAAACGTCATAGCCTGTGTCGCCAAAACGTGGGCGGAACATGAACACGTTGGGGCGAACGAGCTGTCCGTAGTCCTTGTCGGGGGTGAGCATATAGGTCTCTATACCAGCCTGGCCGGCCTTTGTAGCAAGCGTACCGATTACGTCGTCGGCCTCAAAGCCATCTGCCTCAAGCACAGGTATGCGGAACGCATGGAGTATGTCCTTTATTATTGGTACAGAAGTCTTTATGTCTTCGGGACAAGCCTCGCGCTGCGCCTTGTATTCGGGGTAGGTTTCGTGGCGGAAAGTGGGGCCGCTGGGGTCGAAAGCCACTCCAATATACGTAGGTTTCTCCTTTTCCAGTACCTCGTGAAGTGTGTTGACGAAGCCCATTATGGCCGAAGTGTTCTGTCCTTTGGAATTGATTCGCGGGTTTTTAATGAACGCATAGTAGGAGCGATATATCAGGGCGTATGCGTCCAAAAGGAAAAGTTTGTCCATATAAGTTAGGTATTCAAAATTATCCGTATATCTTTATTGGTCAGCAGGTGGCTATTATATTTGACATGTCCTGCACTTTCCTTTTGTCTGTATGCCTGATTTTCACCGGTCGTATAGTCCGCTACACTCCCTCTTCAAGTCGAACACATGGCCAAAAATAAAGCGCATATCCATATCAAATGATTCTGAACACCTACTTGTGAAGTGTCGTTTTATGTGTAAAATTACGAAAATAATTCTGCATATCCCGATAATTCACTAATTTTGTAACAAATTTCACGTGATGGATTACTTATCGCAGATACGGAAACCGATAGAGAGCGACTTTGCAGACTTTATTGATTTGTTCAACAAGTCGCTGACCCACACCGACGGGATGCTCTCGCAGGTTCTGGAGCACATAAAGAAGAAGGCTGGAAAGCGTATGCGTCCGATGCTTATATTGTTGATGGCCAAGAATTACGGTGCGGTTTCCAACATTACACAAAACGCTTCGGTGGGTCTGGAGCTGCTGCACACGGCCAGTCTGGTGCACGATGACGTGGTTGACGAGAGCGGTGAGCGGCGCGGACAGGCTTCGGTGAATGCCGTTTACAATAATAAGGTGGCCGTACTTGCTGGAGACTATCTGCTCTCGACGGCGCTTCTCCATGTTTCTTTTACGGATAATCAGAAGATAGTGCAATATTTGGCCGAACTGGGACGTACATTGGCGAGCGGTGAAATACTCCAGTTGTCCAATATAAACAGTCAGGTCGTTTCGGAAGATGCCTATTATGAGGTGATAAAGCAGAAGACTGCAGCTCTTTTTGAGGCTTGTTGCGCCATTGGCGCACTGTCGGCAGGAGCGTCAGACAGTGAGATAGAGGCCGCAAAGCGATTCGGGCAGAATCTTGGGATAATATTTCAGATACGTGACGACATTTTCGACTACTACGACTCGCCAGAGATAGGCAAACCGACAGGCAACGATATGACTGAAGGCAAGCTGACTTTGCCTGCCATACATGCCCTTACAGCTACGCAGGACAACGAGATGCTTGCACTGGCAGCCAAGGTTAAGGCCAATACTGTTAGTCAGGAAGAGATAGAGCGGCTCGTTGAGTTCATCAAAGCCAACGGCGGCATAGAATATGCTGAGATGCGCATGAATGAACTGCGCGGCTTGTGCATGGAATATATCGGAAAATCGGTGACTGACGCTGACATAAAGGTTGCTTTGAGTGCCTATGTGGACTATGTAATACAGCGTAGCAAATAGTCAAAAAGACCGTTTATGGTGGACAAATGGTGCGGGGCTTTGCCACAAGTGGTGTGACAAAGCCCCGCACTGTCCATTCATAGATTTCAAGCCTCTTTTCCAGAGCTTGAAATCTCCGCTTTCTGCTCTTCGTGGTGGCTTAGAAAAACTTTGTTTCCTTGCCAATCACTTCGCTCAGAAGCATGTTTTCAAGCCGGCTTGTGCCCAAACGGAACCACTGGTTGGTGAGCCATTGCTTGCCGAGCACCTCCTTTACGATGGTATAGTAGATGAGGGCGTCCATTACAGAGTTGAGTCCGCCGGCAGGTTTGAAGCCTATCTGGATGCCAGTCTGATCGTAATACTCCTTGATGGCCTGACACATGACGTAGGCTGCTTCGGGGGTTGCTGCTGGTTCGAGCTTTCCGGTGGATGTTTTGATATAGTCAGCCCCGGCATACATGGCTATTATGGCCGCTTTCTTTATGTTTGAGGCTGTCTTGAGGCATCCCGTTTCGAGGATAACCTTCATCTTTTTATCACCGCAAACGGCCTTCAGTTCGCCTATCTCGTCGGCCACGCCCTCGTAGTCGCCGCTAAGGAATTTGCCCACGGGCATGACGATGTCTATTTCCGTAGCTCCGTCCTTCAGAGCCAGTGCCGTTTCGGCCACCTTAATCTCTGTCAGAGCCTGTGAAGAGGGGAAGTTGCCAGCTACGCAAGCGATCTCTACTCCGTCTATTTCGAGACTTTCGGCCACGGTACGGGCGAAGCAGGGATAGACGCACACGGTGGCCACGTGGGGCAGGTCGGGATATGTCTCGTCAAAGCGGTTCACCTGTTCGGTCAAGGCCAGTATGCTCTCGTCGCTGTCGGTGGTCTTGAGCGACGTGAGTTCTACGCTTCCCATTAGGAATTTCTTCACTTCTGGGGTGTCGTTCTCGTGTACTTTCTCGGCAATGAGTTGCTTCACGGCGTTGCGCACGCTGTCGTCGCTGATGTTAGTGTTGTATTTGGCCAGTGCCTCTTCGTATTTGCTCACTATCTTCGTCTCGCAGTGGTGATGGTGTTCGTGGCAGTGCGTGTGGTTGTCAGTCATGTTTGTTGTCGCTTAGTTTGGGGTTGTTTATATGTCTTTGATTGTCTCTTGATGTCTTCTTCTCCAGATTTCGGTGCAGTTCGGCCGTGAGGTCAATGCCGGTCTGGTTGGCTATGCACAGCAGCACCCACAACACGTCGGCCATCTCGTCGCCCAAATCGGCCTTTTCGCCCTCCTTGAAGCTCTGGTCGCCGTATTTGCGAGCCATTATCCGTGCCATTTCACCCACCTCTTCGGTCAGCACAGCCATATTGGTAAGCTCCGAAAAGTAGCGCACACCGTAGGTCTTTATCCATTGGTCAACCGTTTCCTGTGCCTGTCTTATGGTTATGTCGTCCATTGTGCGTGTTGCTTATGGTTGGTTTTCTTGGCTGTTTCTCTACTCCTTGTTCTTGGTGTCCATGCAAATGGTGACGGGTCCATCGTTGAGCAATTCTACTTTCATGTCAGCCCCGAACTCGCCCGTGCCTATATCTTTGCCCAAGGCTGCACTCAAATGGGCGCAGAACGCCTTATAAAGCGGTATAGAGACCTCGTGGCGGGCGGCTCGTATCCATGAAGGGCGGTTGCCTTTCTTGTAGGAGGCCATGAGGGTGAACTGGCTAACCACCAAAATGTCGCCCCCAATGTCCGTCACCGAAAGGTTCATCACGCCGTTTTCGTCATCGAAAATGCGCAGTCCTACAATCTTCTTCACCAGCCAGTCGATGTCTTCCGTGGAGTCGTCCTCGCCGATGCCCACCAGGATGAGGTAGCCTTGGCCTATGGAAGACTTGATATGGCCGCTTATCGTCACTGATGCGTGTGTCACGCGCTGTATAACTGCTCTCATAACTATCTGCAAAGTTACTGATTTCTGCGTAAAGGCCAATGCTGTGCAGAATTAATTTGGAGGTGTTGGAATGTGCCGGAGAAGGGGTAGGGAAGTGTCGAAAGTCGGTTTTGAATGCTGTCCGCTAAAACGCAATAGACTTCGTTGTCAATCGCAACCGTCTTCGTTGGGCATTGCAACCGTCTTCGTTGGGCAATGAAGCCTATTGCGTTTTAGCTTAGTTCTGGATTGTGGCTACAAAGGTGAGGATAATGCCCACGTATTACGTGAACTGCTATACTTTTCTTAAAGAACCTAAATAAAGGGACATTGCCGAGTGGTCAAATAGTAAAGCGATGGTTTGGTTGTCGTAACCAGACCGTTTTTGATGCAAATAGGGCGATTTATGAGTGCTAAACCACCTTCTTTTTCACGGACTCTTGTGCGGATAGGGCGTGGATAGTGTAACTTGTGGAGTATCAGTGGGTTATATAGCACTGCCGTCTTGTCGCTCCGTTGGATGGAAATAATTGTAAACAGCCTTGGCTTTTGCTGTTCCTATGACAGCTGTCAGCGTGTCAATTTGGGCCTCTTTTACTTTCTTTACGCTTTTCAGTCCCGCAAGCAGTGCATCTTTTGTCTTTGGACCTATGCCGGGGATATCGTCCAGTTCGGAGTGGAGGGCGTGTTTCGATCGTTTGTCGCGGTGGAAGGTAATGGCAAAGCGGTGTACCTCGTCCTGTATGTGGGTCAATAGGCGGAACAGTTCGCTGTCTGTCTTCGTGCCAATGACTACCGGTGGAAAACCGTAGAGCAGTTCGTTGGTGCGGTGGCGGTCGTTTTTGGCCAGTCCAGCTATGGGTATACTGAGCTGAAGTTCGTCTTCAATCACCTGTCTCACCACCTCCATCTGACCTTTTCCGCCGTCGGTGATGATGAGGTCGGGCAGGGGCCGTTGCTCTTCCTTGAGACGTGAGTAGCGACGGCGCACAACCTCTTTCATAGACGCATAATCATCGGGACCTGTAACTGTTTTTATGTTGTATTTGCGGTAGTCTTTCTTGCTCGGTTTCAGCTTTTTGAACACCACGCAGGCCGCCACGGCATCGGTGCCCGATATGTTTGAGTTGTCGAAACACTCTATCTGATAGGGCATCTTGGGCAGTTTCAAACTGTCTTGTATCTCTTTCATAAGGCGAACTGTGCGCTGTTCGGGATTGAGCTTTTCCTGTTGTTTCAGACGGTCGAAACGGTACTGCTTGCAGTTCATCTGCGACAGCTCCAGAAGTGTGCGCTTGTCACCCCGTTGAGGTACGGTTATGGTCACTCCGTCGAGCCTTACGTCCACAGGAAACGGTAGGATTATCTCTTTTGAAGTGCTTTTGAATCGCTCGCGCATCTCGATTATGCCGAGCGAAAGCAGCTCTTCATTGCTCTCATCAAGCCGCTTCTTGTATTCGAAGGTGAACGACTGGTTGATGCTTCCATTGCTCACGTGGATGTAGTTGATAAAGGCTGTCGTGTCGTCGTTGGCAATCGTTAGCACGTCAACGTTGTTTATGGTGTGGCTGACCACTTCGCTCTTCGATACGAAACCGTCTATCAGCAGATATTTGCGCTTCACTTCTTCGGCTTCTTCAAACCGTAATTCTTCGGCAAGACGCTCCATTTCCTCACGCAAACTGCGCAGTATCTCGCGAGTATTGCCCCTCAAAATCTCCTTGGCTTGGGCTATGTTTTTACGGTAGTCATCTGCCGACTGTCGCCCAATACACGGTGCTCCGCAGTTTTTGATGTGGTATTCGAGACAGACGCTGTATTTGCCGTTGCTTATGCCGTCTTCCGTTATCGGCATATGGCAGGTTCGAGGCCGGTAGAGCTTTTTTATCAGGTCGAGAACGGCGTACATTGAACCCAGATGGGAGTAGGGGCCGAAGTACGTGCCCCATGACTTGTTGATGGTACGTGTCTTGAAAATGCGCGGAAACGGCTCGTTCGTTATGCAGATACTGGGGTATGTCTTGCCGTCTTTCAGCAGGACATTGTACTTGGGATTGTATTTTTTGATGAGATTGTTTTCGAGCAACAGGGCGTCTTCTTCTGTATTAACCACCGTATATGAGATGTCGTGTATCTTACTCACGAGCACTTTTGTCTTGAAACGATCTACTTCGGTATGAAAATACGACGACACGCGGCTCTTCAAGTTCTTGGCTTTGCCCACATAGATGATGGTTCCCTTGTCATCAGAGAACTGGTAACTGCCCGGTTTCTCGGGCAGTCGGCTAACTATCTCCTTTAGACGGGCAATCCGTCTCTCGTTTTCTTCTTTCGTCATTCGTTGTGTTCCTTGTGTCTTGTGCTCGTTTTGCAGCTCTTTCCTGTGTGCTTTGTCTTGAGCCTATGTGTGCTTTGTCATTGGATTATACGCATTTAGGAGTTTAAGTTTCACGTGAAACTTTGCATTGGCTCTCGCGCTTCTCTTCTTGGACGTCTGTGCTTTTGTTTCCGTAAATCATGCCGCCATTACTTGTCGCAGCGGTCTTGCTCCATGGAAACAAAAATGCGACATTCCGCTTCTGGCCTTATGTTCCGCGCCAAAATGGCGGTTTGTCGTGCGGAATGTCGCATCCGTATGTTGTTATACCTTAATAAGTGTGGATACTTCAACTGTTTTGTCGAAAACATCGCGTCCATGCAGTCCCTCGTCGCCGATTTCTATTATGAAACTCATATAGATGTCTTTCGGGGTGAACTTCTTCACGAGAGCGTATGCTGCTTTCATTGTGCCGCCAGTAGCGAGCAAGTCATCGTGAATCAATACGGTGTCTTCCGGTGAAATAGCGTCTTTGTGTATCTCAATGGTATCTGTGCCGTACTCTTTTGTGTAGCTTTCGCTGATTGTCTCTGCGGGTAGTTTGCCGGGTTTGCGGCACAGTACCACACCGGCACCCAGTCTTATGGCGAGTGCGGAGGCGAGAACAAATCCACGACTTTCTATTCCGACAATCTTGGTGATGCCTTTGCTTTTGTAAATCTCATAGAGTTCGTCAACCATAATGCGCAGGCATTCGGGTTCTTTCAATAGGGTAGTGATGTCACGGAAGTTGATGCCTTTTTGTGGAAAGTCCGGAATGCATCTCAAATTCTGCAATAAGGTTTTATTATTCATATTCAATAAGTTATAAATGTTGTCTAGCTTAAAAGTTTCACGTGAAACAGGATTTCAATGCTCTCGTTCTCTTGCTTCCCATGCGCTGTTTTTTTGGTATAGCTTGTATCGTAGGATTATCGTCCCATCAACACGAGCATTACGTTGATGTCACTTGGCGAAATACCCGGTATGCGACTTGCCTGTGCCATTGTTTCAGGATTAATCGCTTCGAGTTTTTGTCGGGCTTCCGTCGAGAGCTGTTTCATTTCGCTGTAGTTGAAGCGACCTTTTATCTTGATGTCTTCAAGTCTGTGCATCTTTTCAGCCACCATTTTCTCACGCTCTATGTAACCTTTGTATTTGATTCTTATTTCCACGGCCTCGGCGATTTCTTCTTTTCTGTCATCTGGACGGTTGAGGACTGCTTTGAATTCGGGCAGTATTTCGGAGAGTGCGGCTATGGAAATCTGTGGACGGCTTATTAAGTCGGTCAATTTGCAACCTTCACGCAGTGGTGTCGTACCCAAATTTTCGAGCGAAGAGTTGATTTCACTCGGCTTCACCGAAGTTGTCTTGCAATAGTTCTCAATTTCTTCCATTGCGTTTTTCTTTTGTATCCAGCAGTCATAGCGGTCTTTTTTTACCGTCCCAACGGCATACGCGCGTTCTGTTAGGCGAGCGTCGGCGTCATCTTGGCGCAGAAGTATGCGGTGTTCAGCTCTCGAGGTGAACATCCGGTAAGGCTCGTCCACGCCTTTTGTCACGAGATCGTCGATGAGCACACCGATATAACTCTCGTCTCTTGCCATCACGAATTGTTGGCTTCCGCAGCAGCGCAAAGCCGCGTTTATGCCTGCTGCCATACCTTGTCCTGCCGCTTCCTCATATCCTGTGGTGCCGTTCACCTGTCCGGCGAAGAAAAGTCCTTTGACTATTTTCGATTCGAGAGTGTGCTGTAGTTGCGTCGGGTCGAAATAGTCGTATTCTATTGCGTATCCTGGACGGTAAACGGCTACGTCGCGTAGTGCAGGAATCTTTTTCAAGGCCTCAATCTGTACGTTCATTGGCAGCGACGACGAGAATCCGTTAAGGTACATCTCGTTTGTGTTTTCACCTTCCGGTTCAAGGAACAATGGATGCTGATCCTTGTCTGGGAAAGTGGTAAGCTTTGTCTCGATGGATGGACAGTATCTGGGACCGATACTCTGAATTTGCCCGTTATACAGTGGTGAGTCGGCAAGTCCGTTGCGTAGTGTTTCGTGCACTTCGCGGTTGGTGTAGCACGTCCAGCACGGCAGTTGGCGCAGCGGTCTGCTATTGCTCATAAAGCTAAAACGGTGGAAATCATTTTCGCCATTCTGCACTTCCATGTCTTCGAAGTGTACGCTCCGTCGGTCTATTCTTACGGGGGTGCCAGTCTTCATACGCCCGCTGCGTATGCCGTGGCGCGTGATACTTTCGGTGAAGTGGGGCACGGCCGGTTCTGCAATGCGCCCTCCGGGCAGTTTGTGGCGACCTATGTGCATTAGTCCATTGAGAAATGTGCCAGCCGTTACCACCACACATTTGGCCTTAAGTTCAACTCCCCATACTGTGCGTATTCCTGTAGCCTCGCCGTTGTCCACTATCAGTTCGTCGGCTTGGTCTTGCCAGATAGACAAGTTTGGTGTGTTGTCAAGCACAGAGCGCCATTGCCAGATGTATTTTTCCCGGTCGCACTGTGCCCTGGGACTCCACACAGCGGGGCCCTTGCTGCGGTTGAGCATTTTGAACTGTATTGCCGTTGCATCGGTTATAAGTCCCATGTATCCGCCAAGTGCGTCAATCTCCCTGACGATTTGACCTTTTGCTATTCCGCCGACGGCCGGGTTGCAACTCATTTGCGCAATTTTGTTCATGTCCATTGTCACCAGACACGTCTTTGCGCCGATGTTTGCCGCAGCCGTTGCGGCCTCGCAGCCGGCATGTCCGCCGCCGACAACGATGACATCGTAGTGAAAAACCATTGAAAACTGTATAAAATATGTAGCGCAAAATTACTCATAAAAATCGATTTTTGCTTTGAAAGCCTTTGCCTAATCATTAATTTATAGTAATTTTGCGGCAAAATAAGGGGTTGAAAATACCTATTATCAAGTATCAAACTCATTTTATTTAATGGGCGCGTGATGCGCTCGTGTGTCGGAAACAATAATTTCTAACAATTAAATAATTTAATTTCAATCATTTATGTGGTTAATCAACTCATCCATTGGTAGGAAGGTTGTGATGTCAATAACCGGCATTGCGCTTATCCTATTCCTGACATTCCACATGTCAATGAATGTTGTCGCACTCTTTTCAGGAGAAGGCTACAACATGATTTGCGAGTTTTTGGGAGCCAACTGGTACGCTCTCGTCGCAACACTTGGCCTCGCAGCCTTGGCAGTTATTCACATCATCTACGCCTTCATCCTGACCATGCAGAACCGCAAGGCGCGTGGCGGTGAACGCTATGCCGTGACAAGCCGCCCCGCAAAGGTGGAATGGGCATCGCAAAACATGCTTGTGCTCGGCTTAATTATCGTGTTGGGCCTGCTGCTCCACCTCTGGAACTTCTGGAAGAACATGATGTTCGCTGAACTTACGGGCATCAGTGTTGCCCATGACCCGGCTGATGGCTTTGCTTACATTGTGGACACGTTCGCCTGCCCGGCCTATGTCGTGCTCTATATCGTTTGGTTGGCAGCCCTGTGGTTCCACCTCTCTCACGGTTTCTGGAGTGCTATGCAGACTTTCGGATGGAATGGCAAGGTATGGTTCTGCCGTTGGAAGGTGATAGGCATTGCCTATACCACCATCCTCATGCTCGGTTTCCTTGTGGTAGCTCTGGCTTTCGCATTCGGATGTGCACCAAGCCTGTGCTGCTAATTAACAACAAACATTCATTTTCATAACAAGAAGATTATGGCTAAGCAAATAGATTCAAGAATACCAGAAGGAGCTGTGGCTGAGAAGTGGACCAACTACAAAGCCCACCAGCGTCTTGTTAACCCCAAAAATAAGCTGAAGCTCGACGTTATCGTCGTGGGTACCGGTCTGGCAGGAGCCAGTGCAGCCGCCAGTCTCGGCGAGATGGGCTTCCGCGTGCTCAACTTTTGCATACAGGACTCGCCCCGTCGTGCCCACTCAATCGCCGCCCAGGGCGGTATCAATGCCGCCAAGAACTATCAGAACGACGGCGACTCAGTATACCGTCTGTTCTATGACACAGTGAAAGGTGGCGACTACCGTGCCCGTGAGGCCAACGTGTATCGTCTGGCCGAAGTGTCCAACAGCATTATCGACCAGTGCGTTGCGCAGGGAGTGCCTTTTGCACGTGAGTATGGCGGCATGTTGGCCAACCGTTCTTTCGGTGGCGCACAGGTTTCGCGTACGTTCTACGCCAAGGGACAGACGGGTCAACAGCTGCTTCTCGGTGCTTATTCAGCCCTGAGCTGCCAGGTTAAGGCCGGCCGCGTGATACTTTATACACGCTACGAGATGGAAGACGTGGTGATAGTCGATGGCCGTGCACGCGGAATCATCGCCAAGAACCTCGTCACAGGCAAACTTGAGCGTTTCTCTGCCAACGCTGTGGTTATTGCAACCGGCGGTTACGGCAACACATATTTCCTCTCTACCAACGCAATGGGCTGCAACTGTACCGCAGCCGTGCAGTGCTACCGCAAGGGAGCTTACTTTGCCAACCCCTGCTACGTGCAGATACACCCCACGTGTATTCCCGTTCACGGCGACAACCAGTCGAAGCTCACCCTCATGTCGGAGTCTCTGCGCAACGACGGACGCATTTGGGTTCCCAAGAAGCTTGAAGATGCCAAGGCTCTGCAGGCCGGACAGAAGAAGGGAAGCGACATTCCCGAGGAAGACCGCGACTACTATCTGGAGCGTCGTTATCCGGCTTTCGGCAACCTCGTGCCTCGTGACGTTGCTTCACGTGCTGCCAAGGAACGTTGCGACAAGGGCTATGGTGTCAACAACACCGGACTTGCCGTATTCCTCGACTTCTCCGAGAGCATCGAGCGTCTTGGTCTCGATGTGGTTCGCCAGCGTTATGGCAACCTCTTCGACATGTATGAGGAAATTACCGATGTTAACCCCGGTGAACTTGCCAACGAAATCAATGGCGTGAAGTATTACAACCCGATGATGATATACCCCGCCATCCACTACACAATGGGCGGCATCTGGGTAGACTATGAACTGATGACCTCCATCACTGGTCTGTTTGCCATCGGCGAGTGCAACTTCTCCGACCACGGAGCCAACCGTCTGGGTGCTTCAGCCCTCATGCAGGGTTTGGCCGACGGCTACTTCGTGCTGCCTTACACCATCCAGAACTATCTGGCTGACCAGGCTATCTGGCCCCACCTGTCTACAGACCTTCCCGAATTTGCCGAGGCAGAGAAGAAGGTACAGGCAGAAATCGACCGTCTCATGGGCATCCGTGGCAAGCGCTCGGTTGACTCTATCCACAAGGAGCTTGGTCATATCATGTGGGAGCACGTTGGAATGGGTCGTACAGCCGAGGGTCTGAAGGAAGGTCTGGAGCTTATCAAGAAGATACGCAAGGAGTTCAACACAAATCTGTTCATCCCCGGTTCCAAAGAAGGCCTGAATGTGGAGCTTGACAAGGCCATCCACCTGCGCGACTTCATCACTATGGGCGAGCTTATCGCCTATGACGCACTCTCACGCAACGAGTCTTGCGGTGGACACTTCCGCGAAGAGCATCAGACTGAAGAGGGCGAGGCACAGCGCGACGACGAGAACTACTTCTACGTTGGCTGCTGGGAGTATCAGGGCGACGACGAGAAGGCACCTGAACTCATCAAGGAACCGCTCGAATACGAGGCTATAAAGGTACAGACCAGAAACTACAAGAATTAATTTAACCCACAGAAGAACAGATTATGGCTAAGAATATAAGTTTTACATTGAAGTTCTGGCGTCAGAACGGGCCAAAGGCCGAGGGTCACTTTGACACTCGCGAGATGAAAGACATACCTGACGACACCTCGTTCCTTGAGATGCTCGACATACTCAACGAGCAGCTTATCGAAGAGGGTGGGGAACCGTTCGTTTTCGACCATGATTGCCGCGAGGGCATCTGCGGTATGTGCTCGTTGTATATCAACGGCCATCCCCATGGACCCAACACCGGTGCAACCACTTGCCAGCTCTATATGCGCAAGTTCAACGACGGCGACGTGATTACCGTTGAGCCATGGCGTTCGGCAGCATTCCCTGTCATCAAGGACTGTATGGTTGACCGCTCCGCTTTCGACAAGATTATCCAGGCCGGTGGCTACGTTACCGTGCGTACAGGCCAGCCTCAGGATGCCAATGCCATCCTCATTCCCAAGGAAAACGCCGACGAGGCTATGGATGCAGCCACCTGCATCGGTTGCGGATGCTGCGTTGCAGCCTGCAAAAACGGCTCTGCCATGCTCTTCGTAAGCTCCAAAGTGAGCCAGCTGGCACTTCTTCCGCAGGGTCGCCCAGAGGCCGCCAAGCGCGCCAAGGCTATGGTTATGAAGATGGAAGAGCTTGGTTTCGGCAACTGCACCAATACGCGCGCTTGCGAGGCCGAATGCCCCAAGAACGAGTCGATAGCCAATATCGCCCGTCTCAACCGCGAGTTCATCAAGGCTAAGCTGGCTGACTAAGCAATGTTTTGAACATTACTTAGCAGCGAAAGCCCTATAAGGCAACCCCCCACCGCACACGGTTATACCAGCCATAGCGGTGGGGTTTGCTTTTTCTCCTTGTCCTTCCCTTTTGTTCTTCCCCTTGCTTCCTCCATATGGGATGGAATTACAAGTCGGCTTTGGCTGATTTCAACCTAAATATACACAAACACCTACCGCCTCATGCACTGCATTCACATTCTTTCCATCTTGTTGGCCGTCGTTTCCATTGCCGGGCCATCCAGTGCGCTTGCCGTGTCAGACAGCAAACTCACCGACCAACAGCTGCGCCAACGAGGCAACGAATACCTGCTCAACAATGGCAATCCCGACAGTGCCATTGCCTGTTGGCAAGCCATCCTGCGACGGCCGCACGACAATTCGCCACAGCAACGCCAGCAATTAGCTATGGCTCACAACAATATGGGCTATGTCTATATGTTCTATCGCTACGACTATACCCTTGCCATAAAGCATCTGCTTGAGGCTCAGCAGTTGGCTCCGCAGTCCGACGCGACCATTCTGCTTAACCTCGGCATGGCCACCAACTTCTATGCCCAATGCTTTCCCACCGACGAAAACATCAGCAACAGCTGTACCTTTCTCACCGCCAGTCTGCGTAAGGCCATCCAGCAGGACAAGCACACCATAGCCTACAGTGCTTTCGCTAACCTGTGGACGTTTGGTTTCACCCCGTTCGCCTTGTCAACCGCCAGTGAGGCGATGGCTCTGTTTGCCAAGATAAAGCCTCAGCGCGATAACAATGAATGGCGCTACGCCGCTTGCTTATGGCACGCCGCACAAAGCATGCAGCAGGGGCATCCGCAAGAGGCTCTGGAGTGGCTACGCCGTCAGTTGAGGTGTGTTAATGCCGAAAATCCGCAGCGCGACAGCTGCTACACATATTGCCTCATGGCCCAGGTGCTTGCAGCCATCAACTGTCCGCCACGTGACATCATCGCCTATGCCGATAAAGTGCGGGACATGGCCTTGCGCCACGGCATGAAAGACTATGAGAAAGACGCCGCACAGATGTTGGCCGACTGCTATTTCCGTTGCGGCGACACCATCACCGCCCGCCGCTATGAGTTGGAGTATTTCAAGCGGCGCGACTCCCTATTGCTGCGGTCGGGGCTGGCCAAGGTGCAGACGGGCTATCTCTCGCATCATCTCGACCTTGCCAGTAGACAGGTGGAAGAGCTTCAGCAAAAGCGTCGCGTGCAGACGGCGGTGCTCATCACGTCGCTTTGTGGCATAGGCGTAGCCGCAGTGCTTGTGGTGCTCCTCTTCCTGCAAAACCGCAAACTGCGCCGTCGGAACCGTATGCTCTACCGCAACAATGTGGACATGCTGGAGCGCGAGGAACGGCAGAACGCCATTGTTGCGGCAAACCAGTCAGGTGGCGATGCCGACAAAATTCAAACGAAGTATCAAGGCAGCACCCTCACCGACGACGAAAAACAACGGCTGAAGCAACTCATAGCCTATGTCATGGCTCAGCCACAGTACATCTGCTCACCCCATTTCACCATGGAACAGCTGGCTGCACAGTGCGGAACAAACTACAAGAACGTGTCGCAGGTGGTTAACGAGTGCTTCGGATGTTCTTTCAGCATCCTGCTCAGCGAATATAGGGTGAAGGAGGCCTGCCGCCGCATAAACGACACGGAGCACTACGGCCACTTCACCATCGAGGCCATCAGCCAGAGCGTTGGTTTCAAGGCCAGAAGCGGCTTTTTCAGGGCTTTCAAGCGTGTCACGGGGCTTTCACCATCCGAATATGTGTCGTTGGCACACGAACGTTCTGCCTACTAAGCCATTCTTTGAATATTACTAAATGTAACATTATGCTTGCGAATAATGCGCATAGTGGCACTGAAACAGTGTTTCTTGTGTGGTAAAGATGTTCCATTCCATGATATGGAACATCTTTTTGTCATTTCTTTACTCCTTGCTTTTTGCCATTGCGCTACCTTTGTGGTAGCCATAGGCAGTTGGACTTGCTGCTGTGGCGTTACAGCGAGACAACACAATTCAATGTACCACTAACATTTTTACATTATGACGAAATTTACATGCAAAGGAGCATTGCTCGGCACATTGTTGCCACTTGCACTATCGGTTGTCGCCTATGCCGACGGCACCCGTCAACTCGTCGCTTCCACCTCTGGCCAGCGAGCCGTGGTTGGACGTACACTCGACAAGCAAAACCGTCCGCTCATGCGCGGAGTGATGACTAAAGGAGCCGTGATGAAGAAGGCGACCGTGAAGCACAGCCCCATCATGGCCGAAGCCCAATCATTGATGATTGTAAATGAGGACTTCAGCAAGTTCACCGCAGGAACCGAAGATGTGCCCGATGCCAACTTCATCAACGATGATGAGTGGAATATTCCCGAATCCTACACCCACCAGCCGGGGTGGACGGGCTTTGGCGTGGCACAGGCCGGAGGCACCTGTGCCCTCTGTTATCCCGACTATGGCGGCGTGCTCAATACCCCGCTTGGCGACTATTCGGGCACCGTACACGTGAAGTTCCGCATGAAGACTCTCGACACCAACAGCTATGACAAGGTGAGCATCAATGTGGGACTTTGCCACGACCTTGACTACGCAACCCTTATTGCCGACGAGTCGGCTTCGTCGAAGAAGGGCGAGTGGACCGACTATGACTTCACCTTTGTGTGTACCTATGGCGGCACCGATGCCTTCGTTCAGTTCAACAGTTACGACTATGTGCTCATCGATGACGTTCAGGTAACTCGCGAGAACAATCATGTGGCCGAGCCGAAACTGCTTGCGCCCACCGATTTTACCTACGACGGCTTTACCGCCAACTGGCAGGCCGTGGGTGCTGCCGACCAGTATCTGCTCACAGTCTACAAGCAGGTGCCAACCTCCGACGAAGACTCCATAGCCTACGCCACCGACTTCAGCGAACTCTTCGATGACCGTATGCCCGACGGGTGGACGTATAGCGGAACCGACGGCAGCGAGCCAACTCTCTATCAAAATACCGACTCGGCGGTAAACTCGGCCATCCTGCTCCACAACGGCGACACTATCCAGTTGCCTGACAATGGTGGAAAACTGCTTACGCTCTCGTTCTCGCTGTTGGAGGCTTCTCTGCCAGCCAACCTTGAGGACATTGACGGCTGTGTCTATCTTGAAGGCTGGGACGGCTACAGGTGGCACAACGAAGGCTATTTCTATCCCAGCTATTATTATGGATGGGGCCACAAGATGCACCACTGTTATGACCTTACTGACGATGTGGCCGGCAACTACACCAGCTTCCGTCTGCGCATAGACGACCTGCCCGAGGGCATGTCCCTTGGCCTAACCGACGTGAAGTGGTCAACCCTGTCGCCTACAACCAATGAGTATCTCTTCACCGACAAGACCCTCGACACCACGTCATACGTGCTCACCGGCCTCGACCCCTATGCCGACTATTACTATTATGTGCGTGCCAAGAACACACAGACGGGTGTTGTCTCCGATGGCCCGACCCAGTGCCAGGATGCCTTTGGCGTGGCTGCGCCCCACATCAAGGCGGCCACCGACATCGACAAGCGCGGCGGATACACCGCCCAGTGGGAGGCTGCGCCCAAGGCCACTTCCTATTCCATCGAGAACTACGACGTGTACACCGCCACCGAGCCCATAGACAGCTTCGTAGTACTTTCAGAGAGCTTCGACAAGCTTAACGGTTCGCCCTACACTCCGGAAAGCCCATATTCGTTCTACAACCTCAGTATGGCCAGTCTCGACAATCTCACCGACCGCATGGGTTGGTATGGTTATCTCTGCGGCTATGCTGACGGAGCCATTGGCGGTGTCGGCTTGCCAGAATACAACTATGGCGGACAGATACAGAGTCCGGAGCTTACGCTTAGCAATGGCGGAGGCAAATTCCACGTCAAGATTACGGCTTGCGGACAATACGAGTCGGGCGAATACCTTGCCGTCTACACCTCGAAGGGCAAGAGGGGCTTTTATTGCCCATTGACGAAGGACTACCAGACGTTTGAGGCCGATGTCACCGGCGGCGAGCTTGACGACGTGCTCGTGTTTGAGACAGTCAACAACACGGCTTTCTTCATTACCGACATCAAGGTTACGCAGTCGCTTCTGCCCGGCGACAAGGTGTACGAATTGATTGCAACTGCGAGCGAAGAGGGCAACGATGCCACCAGCCACCGTTTCAGCGGATTGTCCTACCGCGACAACCACTCCTACGCTTATGCCGTTTACTCCATCTACAAGCGCTACTTTGACACCGCATGGTCGGAGCGTTCCGAGCGCGAACACGTGAGTCTTGACGACCAGTCTACTGGCATGCAGATGCTGCCTTCGGTGGCCACGCCAGCCGAAGAGGCGCGCTACACTCTTGATGGCCGCCGTGCCGACGGCAGTGCTAAGGGGCTCATGCTTGTGAAGTATGCCGACGGCAGTGTGAAGAAGGTGCTGTGCAGGTAGTCCTTTTCGTCCCTCTCCGTATAGGGTAGGGCAGACTTTGCACACTGCGAAATTCCAAGGAGTTAGAGCCAGCGGAAAGACGAGCTGGCTCTAACTTCGTTTTACTTACTGGGTGGTTCTGTAAATAAGCCTCGTAAGACGGCAAAATGAAGCGCCCAAATACAAAAAACGGTGGTGATTTATAGAACAACCCTTATAACACACAAACGAAAACGAGCAACAATGAAAAAGCAAACCATTATAAATGCCGTGGCTGTTGCCATGTGTGCGGTTTCGGCTCAGGCGCAGAACCTTTATATTGATGAAGATTTTGAGTCTGGCATCCCCAGCAACTATGCCCTTTACGACTGCGACTCGCTGCCCCCGTCGGTAGACATGCAGATGCTTGGCTTTGCTGTGGGCATCCCGTGGATAAGCCTTGCCGACGGCGACAACCGCGTGGCTTGCAGCACATCGTGGTATAAAGAGGCCGGCACCAGCGACGACTGGCTTGTCACTCCTGCCTTCCGTGTGGCTGAGGCCCAGACCACACTCTCGTGGCGTGCCAGGGCTTCCGATGCCTTGTATCGCGACGGCTATGCTGTGCTTGTGTCCACCCGTGGCAACCGTCCTGCTGATTTCGATGCCCAGCCAGTCTTCGAGACCACAGCAGAACAGTCCGATTGGACCTCCCACAGCGTTAGCCTTGCCGCCTATTATGGCCAACAGGTGTGGGTGGCCTTCGTCAACCGATCCACCAATTGTAGTTGCCTCTACATCGACGACATCAAGGCTGGTGTGGAGCCGCGCGTGTCAATAAAGAATGCCACGCCGCGCGTCAGCCACTTCCGTGGTCCTTTGGAGCTTCAGGCCACAGTGTCGGCTTCGGGAGATCCCGTAAACCATTTTACCCTTACCTTCGGCTGCAACGGTGAAACCTTCACCCAAGCGTTTGACACTCTGCTCACCGCCGGCAGTCCTGTTACTCTTTCGCTTGCCCACCGACCTGTGGTTGAACGCAACCAGACGCTCCATTACACCATCGCCGCTCAGGCCGACGGCAGCACAAGCATGCTGAGCGACAGTGTGACTTGCCTTGTAAAGGGTGTACTGGCCGAGGACTACACCGGCACCTGGTGCCAGTATTGCCCTAAGGGCATGGTGTCGCTCGACTCCATGAGCCGCAAGTATCCTGACAATTTTGTTGGAGTGGCCGTGCATTGCAGCGACGTGATGGCTTGCGACGACTATGCTTCGGCCATCCACAAAGTGTACAGTCCCAGTGGCTATCCCTCGGTCATGATGAACCGCAACAGCCAGTGCGTGCTCGACCCGCGCCCCTCGTTGGTAGAGGCTTACTTCAAGGCTCTCGTGCAGGACGATCCAGTGGCGGGCATTGACGCCAGTGCCACGGCCAACGGTGCCACAGGGCTAATCGATGTGAACACCACCCTGTGGTTTGCCGACAGTCACGACTCTGCCGACTACCGACTGGCCTTTGTGCTTGTTGAAGACAGTGTACACTGTCCCGGCGACAACCGCTATAGCCAGAGCAACGCCTATGCCGGCGGTGCCCATGGCGAGATGGGAGGCTATGAGAACCTTCCGGAGACCATACCTTCTGAGCAGATGTACTTCAACGATGTCGTGCGTGGCTTCTATGGCGACTTCGGCGGCGTTGAGGGCAGTGTGCCGTCTGCGGTATGTGCGCGCCAGCCCATAGACTATAGTTGCTCCATGGCCGTACCTGACAGTGTGCTTGTGCCGTCGCGCTTGAGCGTGATAGTGCTGCTCACCGACGGCGACAGCCAGGTACACAATGCCATGAAGGTGGCGGTGGGTGGTGTGCCGTCATCCATCAGTCCTGTGCGCACTCCCAGAGCATCGTCTTCCGACTGCTACTCTCTCGACGGCCGCCGCATACTTGAACCCAGAAAAGGACTCTACATCAGTGGTGGCAAGTTAGTGACGGTAAAGAAGCCCAATTTTCGGATTTAAGATTTCAGGTGAGGTAAATCACAAAATCGATATTCTGTACTGCCAAGCACAAGTTACTGACTTGACCACCACAAGTTAGTAACTTGACTTTGACAATACGCCGTATTGTGGCGGTCAATACGGTGTATTGTCAAAATGGGCATATTCAGTAGTCTAAAGACAAGGCAACTTATGCCGTTCTCATTCTACAAGAAATCGTACAGCAAGCGGCAAAAGGTGTACTTCCCTCTGCGCCCCCGTGAATAGCGAGGTTTCTGGAGTGGACAGAACCGCCCGTCAGTGCGGAAGACACTATGCCGGCGGCGATGATGGCGAGAGGTGCAGGCCGTTTTCGGTTTATTTTAGCTACCTTTGCACCCATCTATGCAGACGTTCATCAACCGCTATTCGTCACATTACAGGTCGCTTGTGGCCTTGGGACTGCCTATAGTTGTGGGACAGCTCGGCACCATTGTACTTGGTTTTGCCGATACAATCATGGTGGGGCGGCACAGTATGGCCGAATTGGCGGCCGCCAGCTTCGTCAACACGCTTCTCACGCTGTTCATTGTCTTCGCCTTAGGCTTCTCCTATGGTCTTACACCCATAGTGGGGCAGCTCTTCGGACGTGGAGGAACCGGGCGCATAGGTGCCGTTGTGCGCAACGGGCTTGCCGCCAACCTTGTGCTTGCTGCCATTGTCGTGGCCGTTCTCATGGCCATCTACGTCAACATCGGCCGCCTTGGCCAGCCCGAGGAGCTGCTTCCGCTGATGCGTCCATATTGGCTTGTCAGTGCCGCTTCGCTGCCTTTCGTCTGCGTTTTCAACTGTTTCAAGCAGTTCTACGACGGCATCGGCCACACCAAGGTGTCCATGTATGTGCTCATTGGCGGCAATCTGGTCAACATCATAGGCAACTATCTGCTCATCTACGGAGCATTCGGCCTGCCCGAACTCGGTTTGTTGGGTGCCGGACTGGCCACTCTTCTGTCTCGCGTGGCAATGTGTTTTGCCCTCATTGCCGTGTTTTTTACCCTGCGCCGCTATGAAGTCTACCGCCGTTCATTCCTTTCCAGCCGTGTCAACAAGGCCGATTTCCGCCACATAAACGCCATTGCATGGCCCGTAGCCCTGCAGATGGGCATGGAGACTGCGGCGTTTTCGCTCACGGCAATCCTTGTGGGATGGATAGGCACCACTGCTCTGGCCGCCCACCAAGTGATGCTCACGCTGGCCCAACTGTTCTACATGGTCTATTACGGCATGGCCGCCGCAGTGTCTGTGCGCGTAAGCTATTTCCTCGGCCAGCGCGACTTGCGTGCCGTAGGTGCCACCGCCAACGCCGGTTTCCACCTCATCCTGGTCATTGCCGTTGTCGTTGCAGTGCCCATATTCATGCTGCGTAGCCATATAGGCTTCCTGTTTACCGACAGCGAGGCTGTGTGTCGGCTTGTGGCCCAGGTCATCCCTGTGCTCATCATCTACCAGTTTGGCGACGGTCTTCAGTGTACCTTTGCCAATGCTCTGCGCGGACTGGCCAACGTGAAGCCCATGATATGGATAGCTTTCTTCTCCTATTTCATCGTCTCGCTGCCGCTTAGCTGGCTCTTTGGCATACACCTTGCCGTGGGGCTTGTGGGCGTTTGGACGGCCTTTCCGGTGTGTCTCACGTGCGCCGGAGTGCTCTATTACGTCTTCTTCCGCCGCACCCTACGGCTCAAAGCCAGTCTTCAGCGTGGCTGATGCCGCCTCTTTGTGAGACGCACTGCCACTGAACACCTATCCCAAAGAACCAAGGAAACTATATGGAACCCAATAGCCAGACACTCGACTTCATAGCACTTCACGCCAAAGATGACGTGCAACGGCTGGCTCTGAAGGGCGCACCCGAAAGCGTTGACCTGCCCTTTGCCCTCAACCAGATAGCTGGGCGGCAGACGGCGCGGCGCAAGTTGCCCTCGTGGAGCGCGCTCGACGGCATAGTCTATCCGCCACGTCTCTCCATGGAACAGTGCTCCGGCGAGTCGGCGGCATCCTACAAGGCCGGTGTTGTCCGGCGGCTGTTGCTCCAAGGCGGCACGTTTGCCGACCTCACGGGTGGCTTCGGAGTGGACTTTTCCTTCCTTGCCGGACACTTCAGTAGGGCAACCTATGTGGAGCGGCAGGAACATTTGTGCGCTGTAATGCGCCACAATGCCGCTGTGCTTGGACTTTCTCATGCCGCTGTGGTGTGCGGTGACGGAGTGGAATATCTGCGCTCCATGCGGCCCGTATCGCTCATTTACGTCGATCCTGCACGCCGTTCCTCCACTGGAGGGCGCACCTTTGCCATCTGCGACTGCACGCCCGACGTGTCGCTTCTGCGCCATGAGCTTGTGGCCAAGTCCGACTATGTCATGGTGAAACTCTCTCCCATGCTCGACTGGCGCAAGGCAGTAGCCGACATGGGCGGCATGGTTAGCGAGGTACATATAGTGTCTGAGGGCGGTGAGTGCAAGGAATTGCTGCTCGTGCTGTCGGCATCGTGCGGTGGAGTGGGGCGGTTGTGCTGCGTCAACGATGGCGTAGAGTTCACCATAGCCGCCGGTTCTCCGTCCGATGTTGATCGTTTGTGCCGTCTCTCTTGTGACTCTGGCCTGACGAAAACGGACCTTTCCTGTGGAGAATCCGCAGAGTCTTCACCGTTGTACCTGTATGAACCTGATGCGTCTGTGATGAATTCCGGCTGTTTCGGAGCGGTTGAAGAACGTTTCGGAGTGCGCCAAATCAGTCCCAATAGCCACCTTTTCATTTCCGCCAAGGCTGTCAGCGATTTTCCCGGACGCGGTTTCGTTGTGGGAAAAGTAACCACCATGAACAAAAAGGAGCTGCGCAGTGCGCTCAAAGACATTAGTCGTGCCAACATAACAGTGCGCAACTTCCCCGCAAGTGTGGCCGAACTTCGGCGCAAACTTAGGCTTTCCGACGGTGGCGACACCTATATCTTCGCCACAACCCTTGCCGATTTAGCCCACGTCCTGCTCGTTTGCAGCAAGCTCCAAGGCTGAATATGGAGCCTCCACATACAGAAAATGCACCGACCGTCTGGCCAGTGCGTTTTTCTGTATGTGGAGTCGTGGCTTGTTTGCTTGACCTTGGGTGAGGTCGGGTGTAGCGCGAGACGCAGCACCAACTAAGAATGGGTAATGGGAGTTTGCTTTTGCGCTTCATCTGCCCTTGTGCTTCATCTGTTCACGAATGGTGCGTCGCCATCGGCGCACCTTCTATGTCCAAGTGCAGCCATTCCTCGTTCTTAATTCTTCATTCTCCCAACAGTTCCTTTGCATCCTTGCAGAGGAAGTCTTTTATGTCCTTACAGGCCACATCAAACGAAACAAGTCCCAAGGCATAGGGGGCAATCTCGTATTGTTGGTAGACAAAGCACACACTGTCGCCCTGTAGATAAGGTGCATGAACGGGCAGAGGTATCATCCCGTTTTCGGGCAGAATCAGTTGATTCTTGTAGTTCTTTGCGTTGGTGCTCTCGTCAGCCATCTTCAGATAGCTCAGCACGCCCTTTCCCAAAAGCTTCTGCAAGTCTTTCACCTTTGTCGTGTCCACGGTCTGCTCCAGCGGCTTGTTTGTGAGTTTGCTGATGTTCACATAGTATGCCGAGAACGAAGGGTGCGCCCCGCCAAAGTCTACATATTCCGTTATGCTATAGGTCACGTAGTTCTTTGTTTCATTGCTTTTGCGTATGTTCAGCTCCAGACTTAGCCTTGGCCTGTCTTCCTCTCCCCAGCCCATTTCCTGCATGGTGCTCTTTTGCGTGTCGCTGAAATAGTTCATCGTGCCCTTTCCGTAGTGGTCCACCATTTGCTGCCCTTTCAGCACGCTGCCCTTATACAGCGGATATTTGCGTGCCACGGCATCCTCTTCGTTGTTGTACGGCAGAAACAGTGCGGCGAGTTCCTTGCCTATAAATGTCTTTACGGCAAGCGAAAGGCTGTCTGAACCGTAGGGATAGTCTATGCGTATTGTGCACTCGATGGTGGAGTCGTTGTCTGCACTGGCAAAAGCTATGCTGTCAACGGTCAGCGTGTCCTGTTCCATGGCAGCACTGTCAGTTGCTGTAGAGTCTGTTCCGTTCTTTTGTGACTGCGACTTGCATCCCGTAATGGCCAGCATTGCGGCGGCAAGAACTACGAATAAAGGTGATAATTTCTTCATGATTTTGTTTTATTGCGGTGTATTTATCAGGTTTTCTAATTTATCGGTGGGTTGGTTGCTCCTTGCGTTCCGTGCGGCGCAGAAACACGTTGGCGAGTATTGCTCCCGACACGTTGTGCCACACGCTGAACACCGCCCCCGGTATGGTTGCGAGCGGGTATTGGGCAAAGTGTACCGTGGCAAGAGACGTTGCCAGTCCGGAGTTCTGCATGCCCACCTCTATGGCCACAGCTCTTCGCTTTGTCGTGTCCATCTTCAGTAGCTTGGCGGCGGCATAGCCCAAGGCGTAGCCTAACAGGTTGTGCAGCACCACTATGATCAGTATTAGCAGTCCGCAGCCCATCAGCCGTGCGGCGTTGGCACTTACCACAGCCCCCACTATGGCCACAATGGCCAGCGTGGACACGAGCGGCAGCACGTCAATGGCCTTCTCGGCGAATCGGGAGAAGAACCTGTTTACTGCAAAGCCTATGGCTATCGGCAGCAGCACCACCTGAATGATGGAGAGAAACATGGAGAGCATGTTCACGTCCACGGTCTTTCCGGCATAAACGTAGGTGAGCAGCGGTGTCATTACGGGTGCCAGTATGGTGGAAGCTGATGTAATGCCCACCGACAACGCCACATCGCCCTTGGCCAGATAGGTCATCACATTCGACGAAGTGCCGCCCGGACAGGTGCCCACAAGTATGACTCCCACGGCCAACTCGGGTGTCAGGCTGAACGCCTTTACTAGCAGGAAGGCCAGCAAGGGCATTATCAGAAACTGCGCCACAGTGCCTATCAGCACGTCTTTGGGGTGGCTGAACAATATGCGGAAGTCGTTAGGCTTGAGCGTAAGTCCCATTCCGAACATTACTATGCCTAGCAGCGTGTTGATGTAGCTTGTCTTTATGAAGCTCACGGCGTTGGGACAGAACAGTGCTGTCAGAGCCATGGCAATGACAATGAGAGCCATGTACTTGCTAAATATCCGTGACAGTCTTCTCAGAAAATTCATTGTATTGAGGTTTTTGTGGAGGCTGCCAGTAGTTCCCGATAGGACATCACATCCGCAGACTCCCGTTTCTTAGTTCTTTTGGTCAGTGCTTTCTCTTAAAATCTCACTTGTAAAATTCAAATCGCCACCTAATGAAAAAAGCCTTGCACACTGTGTCGTATGCAAGGCTCTTCTGTTGCTCTGGGTGGGCGCTGAGGGATTCGAACCCCCGACCCTCTGCTTGTAAGGCAGACGCTCTAAACCAACTGAGCTAAGCGCCCAAAGCTTGTAAGCGGTTGCAAAGGTAAGCACTTTGTTTAGTTCCTGCAAGCTTTTTGCCGATTATTTTTCATTTTAAGGCAAATTTTCTTCTTTTTACCCCTCATCCGAGTAGTTTGGTGTATGTTTCAATGGCCTTTTCTATTTCCTCTATACATATGTATTCATTGGCCGAATGTGACCTTTCAGACATTCCGGGACCCAATTTCATTGAAGGAAAAGCCATCAGAGCTTGGTCGGAGAGAGTGGGGGAGCCAAAGGGAGTCATGCCCATGGACACGCAGCGCGCCACTAAAGGATGGTCTGTGGCTATGCTCGACGAACCGAGACGGAACGACCGTGCCTTCATTTCGCTTTTCGTGTGGCTGTCGATTATGGCAAATGCCTCCTCGTTGGTGTACAGTTCGTTGGTTCTTACGTCTATAATGAACTTGCACTCATCGGGAATCACGTTGTGCTGCGTGCCGGCCTGTATCACGGTAACGCTCATTTTCACCGCTCCGAGCAGCTTGCTAACCTTCTCAAAGCTGTAGTCGCGTAGCCAAAGGAGGTCGTCCAAAGCCTCGTTGATGGCATTTACGCCCTCGTTTCTCGCCGCATGACCCGACTTGCCGTGTGCCGTTGCGTCTATCACCATAAGCCCTTTCTCGGCTATGGCGGGCTGTAGTCCCGTGGGTTCGCCCACTATGGCCACGTCAATGTGAGGCAGGAGCGGTAGCGCCCGGCTTACGCCGTCTTTGCCCGATACCTCTTCCTCGGCCGAAGCGAGGTATATTAGGTTGTGGTCGCGCCCCTTCCGTTGCGTCGTCAGTATGCAGAACGTCTGTAGCAGCGAAACCAGTCCTCCGCCGCAGTCGTTGCTGCCCAATCCGTAAAGCTTGCCGTCTTCCACAGTCGGTTCAAAGGGGTCTCTGCTCCACGAACTCACTGGTTTCACCGTGTCGATGTGAGCGTTGAGCAATATCGTCTTGCGGCTTTCGTCATATTCTGGGTCAATCGCCCACACGTTGTTGGCCTCCCGGTGCGTGTCCAGTCCGCACTTTTTCATGTAAGTTTCCATCACATCGGCAGCCTTGCTCTCGTCGCGGCTGACGGAAGGGGTGGCTATCAGTTGGCGCAGCAGGCCAACGGCCTCATCGGTATAGTGCTTGTAGTCCATGTTTGTTCCTCTGTTTTGTGTAGCTAAGCGGCAGGCTGTCTGTCCGGTTGCGCCCGGTCTTTCGTCGCAAAGCTTTGTCCGTTCTTTCATTTGCAAAGTTACTCTTTTTTCGCTTTTCTTCAGCTAAACGTGCAGAACGAGAGACAACTTTGGCGTGTGCTGTGCTAATCAGAGGTGCTCTACTGCTTAGTGATGTTCAAAATCATGCTGCATAATGATTTTGAGCATCTTCTCTTGATGCTTATCCATATCGTCAACATTCCATTCCTGTCCAAAAGGGCGTTTAACATTCTCATCTTTAATACCTTTATCATAATTATCTTGGCATATTTGCAGCATTATTCTGAACTTTAGAGCTGCTGTGCTGACTTGATTTGACTTTGAGTCCAAATAACGGTTTTTCTTATCAATAGGATTCCAATCAGACCCCGAGCTGTTAGCCTCAGAACCTATCATGGCAAAGTTTCCAAAACAATTTATTTCCTTTGAGCTGACAGGCTTGCCTTCGCCAGCCTTGGCTTGAGGATAATAATGCTCAAGGCTCTTGCGAGTCCGGGAGAAATAAAAGTTATTGAACACCTCTAACTCAAAATCCCCACATCCCAAATCTTGAAAGAAACTGATACGTTTTGCGTCTCCCTTTTTCAATTTCTCTCCACGTAATTCTTCCGCATACTTTCTCCACAACTTATAGTCTGTATAATCAAATACATAGAGAGGAATATTGGGCAATCCCTTGATGTAAATGCTATTAAACTTACGCTCAACATTTTCCAATTCGACATTCAAACACCCATCTCGTATTATCGTATCGTCAAAGCTGTTGGGCTTGGGCTGGTTTCTTTCATTCAGTTTCTCCGCATCCAGATAAACATCAAAGAAATATTTGTCAGCTAAATCTCTCATGAAGACGAGGTAGTCGCCCACATTATCTTTCTCGAACAAATGATAGAGGCAATAGAAGAGATAGTTCTTACGTTGCTTTGCCGTAAAAGTCACTTCGAACATAGAGAGCAAATGAACCATCTCCGCTTGTGGCTTACCTTCTGCTAAATCCTTCAAATAAACAGCATTTCCATTCTTATAGTAACGTTGCAACTTCCATGGATTCTCTCCAATACGATCTTCGCCAAGCGTGTGATGAACCACGTAATTGTCCAGATAGTATTTCGCCTTCAACAGATTGTAGGCAAACTGTTTTGCAAATTCCTGTGTGGCAGTAATCTTGTCAAACTCATGGAGCAGTTCCTTATCGTCAAGAGACAGTTCCAAAGGATTAAATCCTTGATTCTTCATCCTTGTTATTTTCAATACGACAAGAAGGAAGTTAGGAAAGTCTATGATTGGTTGAAATCTGTCATTCTCATCAAAGACCTTGTCCTTGCCAACTTGCTTGATTGGAGCATTCAATAATTCCTCAATGGTTTTTCTTCCCGATGAATAGTCTGCGTTAACTGTCGTATCTGGGAAGTTGTCAAACGACTCCAACATGAAACCATCCATATTCTCACCAAATACGGTTTTCATATCTGGCAGCTTTTGCTGAACATAAAAGCTCATGTCGCTACATGCCTCCCATATTTGACTGAACTTTTCCATAGAGGCGTTGTCTCCGATGAGTCGTTCGCTCAGTTTTGCTTTGACAATCTCGTGCTTCTCAAGTTGCTCGCCACGGGAGTTCATTACCTCAAAGTAATGGTTCAAATCCACATCCTTTGGAACTCTATAGTGTACGATATGGACATTATTCAGAAAGTAGTCTCTGAAATTGTCCAAATCAGCTTGAGCCTCACCGACGATTTCTTTCAACCCTGTTTTGGCAAAATCAAAGCCATTCTTTATACCTGGGTCAGGCGTATGTCCAAAATCAACATTCTCTCCACAATTGTCCAATGCCTTAATAGTTGAGGCCGAAGCTGTTCGTGCAGAATAAGTCAAGCAATTGTAAGTTTTCTGCCCCAGAGCTTTAAGTATAATGTAAATAGTGGTCAGTCGTTGCTGCCCGTCAATTACCTCATATTTGTTGTCGTCACGCTTATAAGTGACAAGTGTCCCTATGTAATACACAGGCTTGCCAATATCCATGGAATCGTGAACATCCTTTATCAAAGCGCATATTTCATCCCGTTCCCATGCATAGTTGCGTTGGTAGATAGGAATTTCGTATGTAATGGAGCTTCCGGGATTGTCGCAATAGATATTCTTGATGGAGCACTCCTTCAAAATACTTTCTAGGTCTTTCATTTTCTCCCACTATTTATAAAACTGATTTGCCTTGAAGAAATAGAGATAATTCAGATAGACATGATCTTCATCATGCTCACCCAAGTTCTCAAGCTTTGTTCTGCCACTCTTCTTTCCGTCCTTTATGTCTGCACTTGACAATGGGGTTAGTTTGTCCGCCAACACGCTAAGTAGTGTGGTGGGAGAAACCTGCTTGGCTATCAGCTTAAACATATTGAATGAATTTTTCAAACTGTTATTAGTCCCTAAGATGAAGTTCTGTGCCGACAACCATCTCAGGTTTACGTATTGTGCTCTAAGCGAATAAGCCCAGACAAAGGCGTAAACGACAAATTGCTCAAACAGTTCCATATCTTCCTTGGCAGGATATGATTCAGGACAAAATCTGTCCACATACAGCAGTACCGAAGTATCGAACAGTAAGCGGGCAATACCGTTTCCTGTGCCATTCTTGAAATAACGGTCCAATGTCTTCACGATAACATTGTCATTTATGTAGAAGCCCTCATACTTGCTGTTGTCTTGAATGTCCTTCAGTATTGCATAGTAATGCCTCGTGTATTCAAAGAACGGCTTGCCTGCTATGATGGGAGCGTCCAACTGGAATGCATTGACATTGCGGATTCCTGCCACAAATGGCATGGACGATGAGTTTACCATGTCTGCATAACAATAAGCACTCTTGTAAAACTGCGCATAAGGAGTCCGTGCAGAACGGGTAATCCCCTTGAACATGTTGATGTTGTGCTCGTTTAACACTTCTGCCCTGTCCCCGTTAATCCATTCTTTGATGCGGTATAGGTAGTTGCCGAAGAGGTCAGCCAAACGGCTTTGGGATATTTGTTCCCATCCCTTGACGATTCTTTCCACTTCGTTTTCCTCCATACCCGTCATTTCGCGCAAATGATAAGCCTTCAGCAAATCGTGCGGATAGAGTGCCTTGCCACGGGCATTCTGGGAGTCGAAAAACTGAAAGGCTTCCGAAAGGTCAGACGTGACAACAACGATAAGCTCGCATCTATTCTTCACAAAATCTTCCAACTTTCCTCGTTCTCTTTGCTTTACAATGCAGTCCTCTTTCTGCTTCCGGGCTTCTTCCTGGTCAGGTTTGCCAACCCGTCGTTCCAAAGCGCGATAGTTGTTCGAAATATTGCGGACATTATACTCGTTGTCATACAATTCTTGCTTGAGAAAAGCAATTTCATTCTTCCCCAATGCCCTCAGTAACAAAGAGAAAGTGATGACTCTCTGCAAACCGTCCACTATGTCATAAGAGTTTGCTGTCTTATGAAGAATCAGCGTGCCGACTCTGTAACTTTCCTTGTTGCCATTCATCGCTTCAATTACATCGTCAAGCAACTGGATGGCATTACGGGCCGTCCACTTATAGGGCCGCTGATAGGTGGGAATAGAAAGCGACACGTCTTCTATGGGTTCTCCGCCATTCGAAATCGTTTGGCGAAGAAGCAAGTCGCCAATGGTAGTGATAGACAAGGTAAGCTTGGCCATTTGGGACTGTTGACCAGCCGTATGTATTTGCGGATTGTCTTCCGTCATATTTGTTGATATTGTTTGTTATACCGGTGTAAAGATAAGAAAATTGTGTCAAACCGCAGGGAAAGCCTCTGGCTTTTGCAAAAAGGTTCTTCTGTTAACGGCACAGATACCGCATTTGCAAGGCGTAAACATGGCATTTACTGGTCGTAAGTATGGCACTTTCAAAGAGTAAATGCCATGTTTATAAAGGTAAAATGTCTGGATTCAATGAAAAACTTGCCTAATTCTCCATAGAAACTTGGCAACATTCAACTTGCAGGATAAAGTTGAGTACCATTACTGTATATTCCTCGGATTTGAGTACTTTCGCTTTGATTATTTCTCGGATTTGGATATTTTAGCGAAGATTATTTCTTGGATTTGGATATTTTCGTTACCTTTGCAATTGAGGAACAACCGTTTATGATTATGCAAGAATACATCAGCAGAAATATAGACCAGCAGCTTATCTCTTGGAAAGAAGAACCGCTCCGAAAACCCCTCTTGCTCAGAGGGGCAAGACAGGTAGGGAAATCATCTGCCGTTAGGCATT
>CAVAQY010000010.1:0-46938 GCA_963590865.1 Bacteroidaceae bacterium
TGGCCAAGAAACACAACAAGACACCTTTCAATGCAATTCAAGCCTTGTTTGGGGGGTGATGCATTGTCATGCACCTACCGCTGAACAGTTACCAGAATATATACAGATAATTTTGAATACGTACTTACACAAAATAAAGGTACAATGCAGCCTACGCATATTGCCGTCGAATGAACTGTCGAATATGGGTGGAATGTACTATTGGTGCAATGCTTCCAATCACATTGTTGCCCATAATTTGATTTTTATCCTAAAAAATGTGCTAAAAACATTTTGAAGCTATTCATTTAATACTTATCTTTGCAACCGAAAAAGAAAGAAAAGAATACACTAAAAGTAGCAGAAGAGAGTCAATCTTTCATCGCTCTGCATAGAAAGTAGGAGATGAAGATTCTCTGCACGATATTTTTTGATTTGTTTTAGTAGATTAGTTTTTAAGTAGTTTGTTTTAAGAAGTCGGCTGTCGGGAGACAGCCGACTTTGTTAGTTTATTACGGGTCAGCGGATATTACCGATGCTACCAACCGGCAATATCGGCTGATTCTTTATTGTGCCCATATTTCAGGTTTATTTGCCTGTATTCCAGATGACGGCTAAAACTTACGGAAATGCTCTAAATGCGCTCCACATGCTTCACTCCTTTGACGGTTTCGAGCTTGCGTACAAGTGACTTCAATCGTGACACATCTTCAAGCTGCACCACGAGGTTGCCGCTGAAAAGGCCGTCGTGACTGTCTATGCTGATGCTCCTTAGAGTCAGTTTCTCGTCCTTGCTTATAATGCTTGTCAGGTTGTTGACGATGCCTATGTCGTCGTTGCCAATGACACGCAGGGTGATTGAATACTGTGAAGCACCCTTGCCGCTCCATCGTGCCTTTACCACCCTGTAACCGAAGCGGCGGCGCAGTTCCGGAGCATTGGGACAGTCTTCACGGTGTATCTTTATTCCGCCGTTAACACTTACGAAACCGAACACAGCGTCTCCGTATATGGGATGGCAACAGTGGGCCAGTTGGTATTCAACACCTTTGAGGTTGCGGTCAATGACAAGCACATCGTCGTTGCCCTTAGTTGTGTTTTCCTCGTTTTCGCTCTTGAAGCTGAACTCCTCGGCACTACGTGCCTGGTTCTCGGTAATGCCCTCTTCGCGTGCCTTCAGTTCAAGGTATTTGTCGATAACGGTGTTCACGTCAAGTGCCCCGTCGGCAATCTTGCGGTAGAAATCACTTGTTTCCTTAAAGCCGAGCTTCTTTATCAGCTTGGCCATGATGTGCTCTTCCTGCTCTATCTTGCGGTTCTTGAACTTCCGCTCAATCATTTCCTTTGCGAAGAGGCCTTCTTTCACCTGCGTCTCCTTGAGTGCGAGCCTTATCTTGGCCTTTGCTCTCGAAGTCTGCACAATGTTGAGCCACTCCTGTTTGGGCTTTTGTGTGCTTGAGGTGATTATTTCCACCTGGTCGCCGCTGTGCAGCGGTTCCCGGAACGTAACTATCTTGCCGTTTATCCTCGCCCCTGTGCATCCGTTGCCTATTTTCGAGTGTATGTGGTAGGCGAAGTCGAGCACCGTTGCGCCCTTGGGAAACTTGAAGAGGTCGCCTTTGGGCGTGAATACAAACACCTCGTCTTCATACAAGTCCATCTTGAACTGGTCCATCACCTGTGCATCGTCGCTCGTTTCGAGGATGTTTCTGATGTTGTTGAGCCACTCGTCAAGACCTGTCTCGCCCTTTACGCCCTTGTATCTCCAGTGGGCGGCCACGCCACGTTCGGCCACCTCGTCCATCCTTTCGGTGCGTATCTGCACCTCAACCCACTTCTTTTCCGGGCCGAGCACCGTTATGTGCAGACTCTCATAGCCGTTGCTCTTCGGCACCGACAGCCAGTCGCGCAGACGCTTGGGGTTGGGCTGATACATGTCTGTCACAATAGAGTAGGCTTGCCAGCATTGCATTTTTTCCTTCTCCAGGGGCGAGTCGATGACGATGCGTATGGCAAACAGGTCGTAGATGCCTTCAAAGCCGCACTTCTGTTTCTTCATCTTCTGCCAGATGGAGTGTATGCTCTTGGTGCGTCCCTTCATGTGGAAGCGCAGCCCGGCGGCAGTAAGTTTCTCTGCTATCGGGCCAATGAAGCTCTCTATGTAGGCGTCGCGGGCAGTCTTAGTGGCGTTGAGCTTCTCCTTTATCATGTAGTAGACATCGTGCTCGCGGTATTTCAGCGACAAGTCTTCAAGCTCGCTCTTCAGTTTGTAGAGTCCCAACTTGTGTGCCAACGGGGCATACAGGTAGGCAGCCTCCTCGGCCACCTTGTCTTTTGCGGCGTTGTCGCTGTCGCGTATCTGCCGCATCAGGTTCACCCTGTCGGCAATCATGATGAGTATCACCCTCATGTCTTCGGCAAACGACAACAGCAGGTTGCGGAAGTTCTCGCTCTCCACCACCGGCTTCTTGGCGTAAAGCTCGGCTATGCGCATCAGTCCGTGCAGTATTCTTGCCACCGACTCGCCAAACTGTTCCTTCACTTCATCGATAGTTGCGTAGCCGTCAGCCACGCTTGGGTGCAGCAGTATGGCCAGCACAGCGTCGCGCTTCAGTCCAATCTCCTCTACCACAATGAGTGCCGTGCGGAGACCCATGAGTATGGGGTTCAGTCCAAACACGTTGCGGTGTATCTGGTTTTTCTCAAGCGACTGTTTCAAGTGGCTGCGCATTTTTGCCTCGTCGTCGGGTAGCAGCGAAGAACCTATCTCGCTCTTCAACTTGGCGTATATAGCCAGCGTCTCGTCTCTTTCCTCGGTGGTAAATTCAAATGTGTCAGCCATTTTGTTTCAGCGTTAAAGATGTGTTTGTCGTTTGCGAAGCCAATGTGCAAACGGGTGGCAGAAAGAACTCCATTCTTTGTTGTCCGAATGCAGCTTGGCAAGTGCAAAGTTAGTGCAAAAAGTTGAGGAACAACGGTCTTTGTGCAAAACTTTAACGGCGGTAAAAACGAATTGGCGCAATTTTCATTTGTGTGCTTTTGGCAAGCCCTTTCTCCTTTGCTTTCGTCGAGATGACGCTTCTCCCAACCAATCCGGCCTAAACCTCCGAAACGGTTTTACAATCACGCCGATGCTTTTCCCTCATCCGCTCAAACACACAGAAGAGCGGCGGCAGGCACAACAGAATGGCTATGGTGCCAGCAACCATTCCGCCCACTACACAAGTGCCTATGGCAACATTGCCCCTTGCCCCGGCACCATGTGCAAGCACAAGAGGAACCATGCCTATAATCATGACGCTCGCCGTCATCACTATTGGGCGCAAGCGTGCGGAAGCGGCAGAAAGCGTGGCACGAATGATGGACAAGCCAGCCCTGCGTCGCTCCGTAGCGTACTCTGTAAGCAGGATGGCTGTCTTTGCCAACATGCCTATGAGCATCACCAATCCTATTTGCATGTAGATGCTGTTGTCTATGCCGAACGCTGTGGCCAGAAGGAAACTGCCGCAAAGTCCGAACGGCACGACAAGAAGGATGGAAAATGGAATGAGCAGACTTTCATACAGACAGCACATGATGATGTAGATGAACACAAGGCTTATGCAGAGTATCAAGACGGTAGTGTTGCCCTGTGACGATTCTTCGCGCGACAGACCACCCAATTCGTAGCCGAAGCCTACGGGAAGGGTTCGGCTTGCCACTTCGCTTATTGCCCGAATTGCCTCTCCAGAACTGTAACCTGCCGCAGCCGTTCCGTTCACACGTATGGCAGGGAAAAGATTGAAGTGGGTGAGATACTCCGCTCCGTTCACTCTCTTCAACGTAACGTATTCACTCAATGGCGACATCGTTCCGTCATCGCCCCTCACATACATGTTTGCCAAAGAAGCCTCGTTCAACCTGAATGCGGCATCCGACTGCACCATCACGCGATAGAGTTTGGTGTATTTGTTGATGTTGGAGGCATAGTCGCCGCCCAGATACGCAGACAAAGTGCCAAGTACATCTTTGGGCGACACGCCTTTCATCAGGCAGCGTGCAGCATCCACCTCCACCATATACTGCGGATAGTCCATCCTGAACGTGTAGTGTGCCTTGGCTATTTCCGGACGTTGGTTTAAAGCGTCCACAAACTTCTTGGTCGCATCCGAGAGCGACTTAAAGTCTTCATTCTTGCGGTTCTGCACATAAAGTTCAAAGCCACTTGCCGAACCATAGCCACGTATCGTTGGAAGCGTGGCGCAGTTGACGTCTGCTTCTTTTATGAAAGCCGTGCGCCGGTAGATTTCGTTTACCACACTATCGATGTCCTCTTCCGGCCGGGTACGCTCACTCCATGTTTTCAAGCGGACGGAGAGGAAACCGGCAGATGATGTTTGGTTCTGATGGGCATCGCGACCATCTATGCGAGTATGGATTTTGATTTGCGGAATGTTCTTGACCACAGCCTCCACCTGGTCCATCACCTTGGCGGTCTGCGCAAGACTATAGCCAGGACGGCATTGCACGTTCACGTCAATCGTTCCCATATCCTCCTGAGGCACAAGGCTTGTCTTGGTTGTTGTAATCATGATAACCAAAACTATTATAGAGACTGGCACTAAGAGCAATACAAACTTGCGGTGCCGGATGGTTGCCACAACGCAACGAAGGTATGTGACAATCCATTTGCTCCGTTTGCTTTCTGCCGTCCCATTACGACCGTTTCTGAAAATCTCTTTCTTCTTCAATATCAGCGCACTAAGTGCAGGGCAGAGCGTCAAGGCATTGAACAAAGAAATTGCCACGGCCGCTGCCATCGTCAATCCAAACTCCTTATAAAACACGCCAGTGGTTCCGCTTGTAAAACTCACGGGAATGAACACGGCCATAAAGACAATGGTGGTTGTGATGAGTGCCGATTTCAATTCATTCATAGCTTCAACCGTAGCTTGAAAGGCCGTGACGTTTCCCTTGCCCAGTTTTGCCTGTACCGCTTCCACCACTACGATAGAGTCGTCCACCACGGTTCCTATGACCAGTACAAGGGCGAAAAGGGTGAGCAGATTGAGCGAGAATCCCACGGCATAAATGAAGGCGAAGGTGCCGATGAGCGAGACAAGGATGGCGATGACCGGCACCACCATCGACCGCCAGTCGCGCAAGAAGACGAATACGGCAACCACCACCAGCACGAGGGCAATAACGAGCGTTTCCGCCACATTGCGCATGGAAGCACCGAGAAAGTCCATCACGCTCGTTTGGTCTTCGAGCACCATGCCGGGTGGAAGTGTTTTCCTTATCTCATCCTCCACCCGGTCTATCTGCTTGATGATTTCGTTGGCGTTTGTACCTGCTGTTTGCGTGATGCTTGCCGATGCGCCGGGCTTGCCGCTTGTGGTACTTCTCATGTTGTAGTCCACCGTTCCCAATTCCACCTTTGCCACATCTCCCAGCCTCAACATGTTGCCGTCAGAGGAAACCTTCAGTACGATGCTCCGGAATTCCTCAGCATCAGTATATCGGCCCCTGTACTTCAGTACATATTGAAAGGTGTTGTTGGACTCTGCTCCCAATGTTCCCGTTGGCGATTCTATGTTCTGTGCAGCCAAGGCGTTGTCTATGTCGCTTGGCACAAGTCCGTAGGCGTGCATCTTGGCAAGGTCGAGCCAAATGCGCATGGCATAGTCGGCACCAAACACGTTCACCTCGCCTACGCCGGCAATGCGGGACAGCTGAGGCTCTATGTTTATCTTCATGTAGTTGGTGAGAAACTTCGAGTCGTAGCGTCCGTCGGGACTGTAAAGAGTGATGAACTTCAGGTTGGAGTTCTGCGTCTTTTTTACCGTCACGCCGCTCTTTGTCACTTCCGCCGGTAAAAGTCCTTGCGCGGAAGCCACCCGGTTCTGCACGTTCACCACGGCCATGTTAGGGTCGGAGCCTTGCTTGAAATAGATTGTAATGGTGCAAGTGCCGTTGTTGGCAGCAGAGGAAGTCATGTATTGCATGTTCTCCACACCGTTTATCGATGCCTCTAGCGGCGTGACGACACTCTTCATGATGGTCTCGGCATTGGCTCCAGTATACGTTGCATTCACCTTTACCGTGGGCGGAGCGATGTCGGGGTATTGTTCTAACGGAAGGTTGAGCAGAGCAATGACACCTATTATTATAATGATGACCGAGAGCATAACCGACATAATCGGTCGTGTGATGAATTTTTGAATGTCCATGTTTGTTCCTATATTCACTTGTGCACAAATCTGCTTTTGTGCGGCAAATGTAGCAAGCGAGTTTGTGGACATTTGGTAGTTTTGCTGCATTCGCACTTTTTCTACTCCTAAATCCTTGTTTCTTCAAACTTTCTACAATTTCATTCCTTACCACAACTAATAAGCAACAAGCAGATTCTCACCATCCATAGGGTGTATAAAAGCGCATCTTTAGGTCGCATGAAACTTCGACGTTCATCGACACACTTCGACAGACGGCCCTGAGGCGATGTCGTATTTTGCACCAGCTAAACGAAGAGTGATGAGTGAAGGCTTGCGCCATGATCGGGTTCCCACTGAAAGTTCTGTGAATTCTGTGGATTCTGTGGGAATATTTTAGTCTCCCACGGAACTCACGGAATACACAGAAGGCTTGCGCTATAATGGGTTCCCACTGAAATTTCTGTGGATTCTGTGAATCCTGTGGGAATGTTTTAATCTCCCACGGAACTCACGGAATACACAGAATGTCTTGCGCTATAGTGGGTTCCCTCTGAAATCTCACCCCTTTTTGTGGAATTTTCTTGCGATTGGCACGAGTAGTTTCTACGTTGTAAATGCCCATCAAGATAAGTGAGAAGCAAGGGGTATAGGTGAGGATGTTGATTTATAAATAATCATAAAATGAAAGCAGAAAAGTTCGTTTTTTAAGAATTTAGTTTTAGCTTTACATTTGTAAGAGGAGTGTTCTTTGCATATTGCAAAATACAGAAACGAGCAGAAGTCCGCTCGTTTCCATATTGTTACCTATATTATATAGGCAAACGCCCAACTTCTTGATATTCAATTGAAGACAAGTTTAGAGCGAGTTAAGCATGTTACCTTTGCGTTATATTCAGAAACACAAGAAATCATGTGAAAGTGTTCTGTGCCAAGGCTGTAAGAGTTGACTGAGCAAGGATGAAAATACTGATAATAGAAGACGAGTGCAAGCTCTCGGACAGCATCGTGAGCTATCTGAGCAGCGAGAAATACTTGTGTGAGCAGGCTTTTACCTATGACGAGGCTCGCATGAAGGTGAATGTCTACGACTACGACTGCGTATTGCTCGACCTGATGCTGCCTGGCGGCAACGGACTCGACATCCTGCAAGACATACGCAAGCGTCGCAATCCCGTAGGCATAATCATCGTGTCGGCAAAGGACTCTATAGAAGATAAGGTGAAGGGACTGCAAATAGGGGCAGACGACTATCTCGCCAAACCTTTCCACCTTGCCGAACTGAGCATGCGCATCTATGCTGTCATCAGGCGGAGAGGCTTCTCGGCAAACAATCTCATAGAAAGCAATGGCATCAGCATCAGTCTGCTCGACAAGACAGTCAGGGTGGGGGAGGAGCCTGTGGTGCTGACCAAGTCTGAATACGAACTGCTGCTTTTCTTCATCGGCAACCGTGGACGCGTGGTGTCTAAAAGTGCCTTGGCAGAGCACCTCAGCGGCGAGATGGCAGACATGATGGACAACCACGACTTTGTATATACGCACATCAAGAACCTCAAGGCAAAGCTGGCGGCAGCAGGATGCAACGACTGTGTCAAGAATGTATATGGTATGGGCTATAAATGGCAGGAAGCATGAAAACGGGCAACGATAAGAAACGGAGACAGCGCAGTCTCCTGCGCAAGTCTATGACGCAGTTTGTGGTCTGCATTTCCGTCTTGTTTGTCCTCGCCATGCCCCTGTTCTATTGGCTCACCAAAAGCTATTACGCCGAGGACATGGAAGACCTCGTGACGGCAGTCCAAGCAGGACGAAGCATCCCCACGCCCGACCTGGAGAGGGACATCATGGTGGGCATCATGATTCAATATGTGCTTATCACAGCGATGCTGGGTATTGGCGTGGTACTTACCATGCGCTTCGTCTCGGGAAGGCTATGGGCTCCGTTCGACAGAACCTTGGACGAATTGGAGACATTCAGCCTCGAGAAGGGCATCATCCCCACTTTGCCAATAAGCGACGTGAGGGAGTTCAACCGCCTGAATGATTCCCTGCAACAACTCATGCACAAGAGCCTTGACAGTTACAGGGCGCAGAAGGAATTTACAGAGAATGCTTCCCATGAGCTGCAGACCCCTCTCGCCATATTCCAAAGCAAGCTCGACCTCCTGCTGCAACAACAGGAACTGACGGAGAGCCAGGCGCACATCATACAAGACCTCTACCGGATGACTGCCCGCCTCTCGCGCCTCAACCGCAACCTGTTGCTCTTGGCAAAGATAGACAACGCACAGTTTGCCAAGTCGGAAAGCATCCGTCTGAATACATTCATCGAAGAGCTTCTCCCTTTTCTCGAAAGCATGGCCGAAGGATTGCACATCGTCAAAGATTTCCAACAGGAGATAACGATAACGGCAAACCGCCCATTGTTAGAGAGCATGCTCAACAATCTGGTGGTGAATGCCGTGCGCCACAACCGTGCGGACGGCAATATTCTTCTGTCCATCAAGAAAGACACCCTTGCCGTCTCGAACACGTCCGACGAACCTCCTCTTGATGCTGCGCACATCTTCAACCGCTTCTACCGTCCGGCGCAAAACAAACAGGGGAACGGATTGGGGCTTGCCATCGTGAAAGCCGTGTGCGACTATCATGGATGGACCGTCACCTATGCCTATACGGAAGGAAATCACACTTTCAAGGTGAGATTCTGAGCCACGTCCACTCTACCTGCCAAGATAAAGGACTGTTTTGGGCAGAATCTTCGCTCCTTAATCTTTCAAACAGCCAATAGGCACAACATATATTCCATCTTTACGACGATAAGCAAAGTCTCCAGTTCCTGTAAGTACCATCATAAAGGATGGCTCGTTCATTTTCTCCGTGTTGATTTTCCCTGTCAGGGCGAGCAAATTCTCCGCACCTTCATTAACCAGCCTGTCGCCTCCTAACTTCACCTCAACAAGTCCGTATTTGCCATTACGAAGATGCACCACCGCATCACATTCCAAACCGTTTTTGTCACGATAATGGTAAACCTCGCCATCCAGAGCATCTGCGAATACTCGCAAGTCTCTTACACAAAGGGTTTCAAAGAAAAGTCCCATTGTATTGAGGTCATTAATGAGGTCTCTGGGACCCAGTCCCAACACGGCGGAACCTATTGACGGATCTATGAAATAACGTGTATTGGCCGTACGAATAGCTGTCTTGGAGCGCAAGTTGGGATTCCAAGCCTCAGAATCTTCTATGACAAAGATTTTCCTCAAAGCCTCCAAGTAACTTCCCGCAGTCTTCACGCTAATTTCATTCTCGGCATTGGTCATCATGTCAGCCACTATCGTTCCTATCGTAGCTTGTGCTCCTTGGTTTCTTGCATACGAACGCAGCAGCAACCGGGTTGTCGTGGAATTACGGTTCACGCCATCCACTCGCGAAATATCTTTCTTGACAACGGCATCCACATAATCGAATGCCTGAGCCAAGGCAGCCTCATCTTGCAGTCCACAAGCAAAAGGCCATCCGCCACGGCAAATCAAGTAAGCCAAATCGTCTATTTTCAATTTGTTGACGGCAACTATCTTCTCTGGGGTGTCAAACAGATTTGTCAGACTCACCTTTCCGTTTGACTCCCCCGACTCATACAAACTCATGGGGCGCATTGTCAACCAACTAAAACGACCGGTACCGGAGTGGTGCATGTCCTTCTCTTCTGCCGGTACCGCAGAACCAGTCAAGACAAACTGTCCCACTTCATGCCGATGGTCTATCTCAAACCTGACAGAGTCCCAAAGTTTCGGTGCCAACTGCCATTCGTCAATAAGTCGGGGAGTGTCTCCTTCCAGCAAAATGGAGGAATCTATTTCTGCCATTTGCAAATTGGTTTCCAACGAGGCTGGATTGTCCATATACAAGATGCTGTTTGCCTGCTGCTCGGCAGTAGTGGTCTTGCCACACCATTTGGGACCTTCTATGAGCACAGCACCTTTGCTTGACAACTTTTTGGCCAGCATTTTGTCTGCAATTCTACGTTTGTATTCCATGTTGTCCAATTCTTTGATTTTCAAGGGCAAAGATACATAATTGTTTTTGCATTTCCTCAGTTGGCTGTATTTTATTTCCTCAGTTGGCTGTGTTTCATTTCCTCAGTTGGCTGTGTTTTATTTCCTCGGTTGGCTATGTTTTATTTCCTTGGTTGGCCATTTTGTGCTTGCAATTATCATCATACTTGCCGTGAGATTCTGAGCCACGTCCGCCCTACCTGCCAAAATGAAGGACTGTTTTGGCAGAATAGAATGAAAACTGTTAAGTAGGTGTGTTCCGTATATTTGACCTCTTCGAGGCTACATCCGACATCGTACGCCATATTAGCAGAACACCTACTTAATTTATAGAACCGCCCTTTAGTCATAGGGTAAATTGTTTTTGGTTCTATGTGAACTTGTTCTTTCTCTTAGCCTAAATCTCCGTTCCGTTGTTTGGAACGTGCGTTCCGTACTACGGAACGGCGGTTCCGAACAACGGAATGTGCGTTCCGTAGTACGGAACGGAACTTTCAACGGGGCAAAAGCGCAATTTCCATTAGGCAAATGCAAGATTTCTCCTACATCCGATTTCCCCGAAATTTAGAGATGGGTGGAGTGCGTTTTTTACTGTGAGGCTCTTAGTATTCTACAGATTTTCCACAAATTCAGCCCTTATCTTTGTTGCATGACGTTCCAAGGATAAGAGTAGATGAAAATGTACGATAGAATATGGGTGATGCTTGTCGCGTTCCTCTTTGACGCAAGTGCTTCGTGCGCCACAACAAGTGGCGACAGTCTTTGCACATTGCAGTCGGCAGACACAGTAATGGGCAACTACACAATCAGCGATAAGCGGATTGACAAATGGACTTCCACTAAGTTGTACAGAGCGTTGGGTGTCGGAGTCCCCCTTGTCGTGGGTGGACTTGTCGTGAAGGGCGAGGACGACCATTTCCGCAGCCTGCGGAACGACTACTTGCCCCAGTTCTGCAATCATGCCGACGATTATCTGCAATATGCGCCCGCCGCCCTGATGTTGGGGCTAAAGGCGGCTGGAGTGGAAGGGCGCAGTTCTTGGGAAAGGATGCTGGCATCGGATGCTTTTGCCGCAATAGCGATGGCAACCGTGGTGAACACCTTGAAGCAGACCACCCGTGTGGAGCGGCCCGATGGCTCAGACAATCAGTCCTTTCCTTCCGGTCATACTGCCACAGCATTCATGACGGCCACGATGCTGACAAAGGAATACGGTCACAGGAGTCCGTGGATAGGAATAGGTGCCTACACCACAGCCACGGCAACCGGACTTATGAGAATGGCGAACAACAGGCATTGGTTGAGCGATGTGCTGACAGGTGCAGGCATCGGCATCCTCTCCACAGAGCTGGGATATTTCATCGGCGACTTGATGTTCAAGGACAAGGGCATTCATCATCCCGACGCATCGTCCGACATCAGCAGAAATGGCAAACCTTCGTTCCTCAGCCTGTATGTAGGGATGAATGTACCCTTGAGCCATTACGACATCGACGAGAACACGTCGTTCAGCACCTCTTCCGGTTCCTCCGCAGGAGTGGAGGGCGCTTGTTTCTTCAACCGTTTCTTTGGCGTGGGAGGCCGCTTCACGGTTTCCAACACTTCCCTGATTACCAACGGCAATCATGCAGAGGACAACACGTTTGACGCCGTATCCTTGTGCGGAGGCGGATATTTCTCGTTGCCAATATCCCGGAGGTGGGCATTTGGCAGCAAGCTGCTCTGCGGATGGGTGCATTATCCCCAACTAAGTCTCAGCGCAATAAACGTCTCGGCACGGGATGGTGTCTGCTTTGGCAGCGGTTTGTCTGCTACGTTCAGAACCAACGATAGATACGGTCTTCGCTTTTTTGCAGACTATAATTTGCAGCCGTCGCACAACAAGGCAAGCGCAGAATGGATGAATACAATCGTTTGCGGAATGTCATTCTCAATAATGTGGTAAGTAGGTATTCAAAATTGTTCGTATATATTTATTGAACACCTACTTAATGTAATATTTTCCATTAACAATGTTGGATTGTTGCAACAAAAACCGTAAATTTGTTGCATCTTTAATCCTCAAAAATAATGGTTATGTTATCAAAAGAAGACCTAAAGAAGATTGCCGAAAAAGGCATGACGGAAGAGCAGATTAACGCCCAACTCGAACAGTTCAAGAGCGGTTTCCCCTATCTAAAGCTTGAAGCCGCCGCAGGAATAGAACACGGAGTACTGGCTCCGACAGACGACGAGCGCAAGAAATATGAACAGGCTTGGGAGCAATACAAGGCCGACGGTCATGTGGTTGTCAAGTTCGTTCCGGCTTCAGGTGCGGCAAGCCGTATGTTCAAAGACCTGTTTGCCTTTCTTTCGGCCGACTATGCTGCCCCCACGACCGACTTTGAGAAGAAGTTTTTCGACAATATCGGGAAGTTCGCATTCTATGGTGCGCTGGACGAAGCGTGCGTGAAGAATGAAGGGAAGTCGATAGCCGAGCTCATGGATTGCGGCAACTACAAGGCTGTTGTGGCCAATCTCCTTGAGGAGCGCGGACTCAACTACGGCCAACTGCCCAAGGGACTCTTGCTGTTCCACAAATATGACGACGGCGCACGCACGCCCATGGAGGAGCATCTTGTGGAAGGCGCACTTTATGCTGCGAGCGGTGGCAAGGCCAACGTTCACTTCACCGTAAGCCACGAGCACATGCCCCTGTTTCGCAAAAAGGTGGAAGACAAGCTTGACAAGTATGCAAAACGCTTTGGAATAGACTATGAAGTGACTTTCTCGGAGCAGAAACCAAGCACCGACACCATAGCCGCCAACCCGGACAACACTCCATTCCGCAACGCCGACGGCAGTCTGCTGTTCCGTCCGGGCGGACATGGTGCGCTGATTGAGAACCTCAATGAGATTGCCGCTGACATAATCTTCATAAAGAACATAGACAATGTGGTGCCCGATCGCCTGAAGTCCGACACGGTGGAATACAAACAGGTCATCGCCGGAGTGCTCATAGGTTTGCAGTCCAAGGCATTTGAATATCTGCGTCTGCTCGATACCGGCTCCTACTCTCACGCACAGCTGGAGGAAATGATACGTTTTGTGCAGCACGAGCTGTGCTGCCGCAAGGCCGACATAAAGCATCTTGAGGATGCGGAACTGGTGATTTATCTGCGCAAGAAGCTCAACCGCCCGATGCGTGTGTGCGGAGTGGTGCGTAATGTGGGCGAACCTGGAGGTGGTCCGTTCCTCACATACAACCAGGACGGCACAGTCAGTCTGCAGATACTCGAGAGCAGCCAGATAGACAAGGGCAACGAGGAGTATGTGAAGATGTTCACCAACGGCACCCACTTCAATCCCGTTGACCTCGTTTGCGCCGTAAAGGACTATAAAGGACAGCCGTTTGACTTGCCCAAGTTTGTAGACAAGTCCACGGGCTTCATCAGCAGCAAGAGCAAGAACGGCAAGGAGCTGAAGGCTTTGGAGTTGCCCGGACTGTGGAACGGAGCCATGAGCGATTGGAACACGGTGTTTGTTGAAGTGCCGTTGTCAACGTTCAATCCCGTGAAGACCGTCAACGACCTTCTGCGCGAACAGCACCAATAAACTCTACAGGACGATTTGATTCCTTGAATGAAAAGTGCCTGCTTGCATAGTGCGAGCAGGCACTTTTCGTTTACTTGCTTCAGCCGAGGTTCTCACCTTCTACACACGTCCCCATGTTCCGCTACGCAGCACATGGGCGTACTGAGATGCGGCCTTTTTCGAGGCCAAATATGTGCAGGACACTTAAAGCCTACGCTTTTTGGAACGAGGGTGCCGTACCAATCGCTCATAAAAGCGAAAGGGAGCTATACGCGGAGTAAGGTTATTAGCATGAATGGATGCGGTGGGGACACCGCACCTACTACGCAAGCAGCTAAATGCCTACTAAAATCGCATCCCGAACGAGTCCCGAAGCCATCCCGAAAAAATCAAGTCAAGAATTGGAGAATTAGAGAATTAGAGAATGCAAATGTAGTAGGTACGGTGTCCTCACCGTACCCCTCGCGCAAAATCGCTCGCAAAGGGCAAAAAGGAAACCAAACGGCGGTGGGGACAGGGGAGAGGAAGTATGCTGCATGGGCACGAAGGATGCGGTGGGGACACCGCACCTACTACGCAAGCAGCTAAATGCCTACTAAAATCGCATCCCGAAGAAATCATGTGCGGTGAACCTCCGCAACCAACACCCTCTATCATACCCCACCATCATATAGAAAGAACGGTCGTTTTTTGTGTATTATGCTTTCATATTACTTCCATTTTGTGCTATCTTTGCATTTGGATTGACTTGCCAGAGGGCGATGATGTCCGTTTTTGTGGGTAAAATAATAGCGTTTGCTGTTTATTCGATAATAATGTTCCTGAAGTTTGGCCGCTGAAAGAACACAAGTAATAGAATAAAAAGTAAGCGTCCACATAGCGTGGACGTTGAACTTATCTATTGCTTGTAGGTTAGGCCAAACACCTTGGAACGTTGGATAAGTGGATTCGTCCACGTTTCTGCGTTCTAATGGGCGAAAGGCGAACCTAAATCTGAGTTTGGCTTTGTTGCTTATATATAATAAGGTGTTTGGCAAGAATCTTTTATTTTTAGAGTAACAAGGCAGTCGCATTAAAACTATATCTTAACAGCTTTAATGCTATGGCAAAATCATTGATTGAAGAGCTACCTCGTATTGCAAGCGAAGGTAGACAAGAGGCTCAGCGCATCATCGAGCGACTGAGCAGTGGCACGCGCATTGGGTTGCAGACCAATGAGCTGGTGTTGCCACGCAAGGATGTCTCCGGTTTTTTCCGTGGAAAGGTTCCCAATATTCCCAATGCGTTCAACGCCGCACTGGATGGCGGCACTTGGATGAACCGACTTATCTATGGCGACAACCTCCTCACTATGCAAGCCCTGCTTGCCGGTGACCCTCAGACGGGATTGCCATCGCTGAGAGGTAAGGTGGCCCTAATCTATATTGACCCACCGTTTGATTCTAAAGCAGACTATAGAACAAAAGTTACACTTCCAGGTATTGATATTCAACAGAAACCGACTGTAATTGAGCAATTTGCCTATGCAGATACTTGGGAGGAAGGGACAATCTCATATTTGAAGATGATTTATCCAAGACTGGTTTTGATGAAAGAACTGTTGTCGGAAAGAGGTAGTATTTATGTTCATATAGATTGGCATGTGGGGGCTTATATGAAGATAATTCTAGATGATATTTTCGGAAAGGATAGATTACTGAATGAAATAATGTGGTGTTATACTATTGGAGGAAAAGGCAATAGCTTTTATGGAAGAAAGCATGATACTATTCTTTTGTATTCAAAATCAACTAATTATACATTTAATGGAAAAGACAAGGACGTTGTTGTAGAGAGAAAACAGAATACGCATATGCGTACCAAAATAGATGAAGAAGGAAGGGAATATCAAGAGAAAACGGATAAGAAAAGTGGGAAGGTTTATAGATATTATGTAGATGAAGGAAAAGTTCCCGAAGATTATTGGACAGATATTGAGCAATTAAATAGAGAGGATGCAGAAAGAGTAGGATATGCAACGCAAAAACCAAGTAAATTGTTGACTCGTATTATTGCTGCCTCTTCCAATGAGGGCGACCTCGTCTGCGACTTCTTCGGAGGCAGCGGCACGACGGCGGCGGTAGCTGAGAAGCTGGGGCGTCGTTGGATTACCTGCGACATCGGCAAGCCCGCTTCCTTGGTGATGCGCAAGCGGTTCATCGACCAGGAAGTGAAGCCTTTCCTCTATCAGAGCATCGGCGACTACCAGAAGGAAGCGTTCCACAACAACAAGAAGTTGCGCCGAGTGGGTGACTTGTCGCAAGTTGTCTTGGGGCTCTTCGGTGCTTTGCCCTTCTCTCCTGAACAGGTGAGCGACAGAAACTTTGGCTATGTGAAGGGTACGAGAAACCTCGTGATGGTGGACAGTCCCAATCGTCTGACCACTGCCGCCACCGTTCGTCGAGCCGTGGAGGCAAAGGCATCCTTGCTCGGCGGAGACTGGGACAAGGTCATCGTGCTCGGCTGGAACTTCGCTTTCGACATCTCCCAAGCCATCGAGAAATACAAGGACAGCAACGTAGAGGTGTTGGTGATACCGCCAGACTTGCTCGACAAGCTATCGAAGAAAGGTTTCAAGAAACTCATCGCCGACAAGACCGTTCGCTTCTCCTCCTTGCAGTATCTCGTGGTGAACCCAGTGTCGGTCACCATAAACGGTGAGGGCAAGGATGAACTCGACATCAGTCTCAGCAACTATGTGCTGCTTTCGCCCGACAACATTCCTCTGGACGACAAGGACAAGGAGAAGCTACAGCAAGTGATGGAGCAAGACCCATTGTCACTCATAGAATACTGGAGCATCGACCCCGACTACGACGGCGAGACATTTCGCAGCACTTGGCAGGACTATCGTGAGAATGAGGACAACGACAGTGACCCCTTGCATTGCGTCTATTCCACACGTCTCACCATGCCCCATAAGGCGGAGCGCAAGGTCTGCGTGAAGGCGGTGGACGTGTTTGGTTTTGAGAGTCAGGTCATACTTAATGTTGAATGTTAAATTGCAGATGGACTATGGCTATAAATTCGAATAACATATCGCTGGAGTTGGCCCATCGCCTCACCGACGTGGTGAATGCGGCGTGGGAGAGTGGAGAGATGCAGGAAAAGGTGACACCCACCACGGCTTCGCTCCTCAACTATTGGTTTGGCGACGGCTTTTGCTCACAGCGCGAGCGCAACTTCCATCAAGGGCAGCGTCAGGCCATCCTCAACATCATCTATCTGCACGAGGTGTTGGGGGAGACCCGTGTGCTGGACGCTTACGAGAAAGTAATCCCCGATCTGCTGGACAGGGCAGACCTGGCGCAACTCGCCAAGGCGAAGTATCAGTTTCCGAAGTATGCCGTGAAGATGGCTACCGGTACGGGCAAGACGTGGGTGATGCACGCCCTATTGATTTGGCAGATGCTCAATGCCCGTCATGAGCAAGAGGAGAGCGGACGGTTCACCCAGAAGTTCTTGATAGTGGCACCGGGCTTGATAGTCTACGACCGTCTGCTCGATGCCTTTTGCGGCAGAAAGAAGCGTGGAGAGGAACTGCGCGACCCGCAGACCAACGACTACTATATGAACCAAGAGGTTTTCATCCCCGAGCGTTATCGCGATGAGGTGTTCTCCTTCATTCAGAACAATGTGGTGACCAAGGAGGACGGAATTGGAAGGAAGACGACGGGCGACGGACTGATTGCCTTGACCAACTGGCACCTCTTCGAGAACCAGATGGAAGAGGATGAAGGCGACGAGGACAGAGACGACTCCAACACCGTGACACCAAGCGAGATTATCAGCGACCTGTTGCCCGTGCGCCCCGGTAAGTCGGCTGGCAACGACCTCGGTATGCTCGACCGCCGTGCCTTGGGCGGTTCGGAGCTGGAATATCTGGCAGGACTCAAGGACCTGATGGTCATAAACGATGAGGCTCACCACATCCACGAGATAAAGCGAAACGGCGAGACGGAGGAAGTGGAGTGGCAGCGCGGACTGAATGCCATCAGCCAGACAAAGGGCAGCCGGTTCATGCAGGTGGACTTCTCGGCGACTCCTTTCGACACCAAGGGAACGGGAGACAAGCAAGTAAAGCTCTTCTTCCCCCATATCCTAGTCGACTTCGACTTGCCGATGGCAATGAAGCAAGGACTGGTGAAACTGCTCTTGCTCGACCGCCGACAGGAACTCACCGAGCTGGAAAACCTCGACTACAATGCCGAGCGTGACGAGCAAGGCAAGGTGGTGGGACTGAGCGAGGGACAGCGCATGATGCTCCGTGCCGGACTGACCAAACTGCAGCGACTGGAAGAAGAGTTTGTGAAGACTGATGCCACCAAGAACCCAAAGATGCTCATCGTTTGCCAAGACACGACAGTCTCCCCGTTTGTGGAGCAGTTCCTGAAGTCGGAAGGGTTGGAGGACGAGGACATCGTGACCATCGACAGCAACAAGCAGGGCGAGGTGAAGGACGACGAGTGGCAGGAAATCAAGACCAAGCTCTTCGACATCGACCATTACAAGCATCCGAAGGTGGTAATCTCCGTGCTGATGCTCCGTGAGGGCTTCGACGTGAACAACATCTGCGTGCTCGTGCCCCTACGTTCCTCCCAGGCTCCCATCCTGCTGGAGCAGTTGGTGGGCAGAGGCTTGCGACTGATGTGGCGAGAGCCCGACTATGCGAGTATCAAGCGAGAAGACCGTGACTTGGTGTTGCGAAAGCATAAGGCCCCCACTACCTTTATCGACACGCTATCCATAGTGGAGCATCCCGCTTTTATACGGTTTTATGACGACCTACAAGAACAAGGACTCGTGGCTGTGGACGAAGGCGATGTAGGCGAAGGTGGTGCTACGGGCGACATTATCAACGTGGGACTCCGGGAGGACTATGAGGCTTATGACTTCCGGTGGCCCGTCATCCTGCATGACTCCGTAGAAGAGTTGGAAGATGCGGAGATAGACATCAACGATTTGCATCCTTTCACTACGTATTCTTTGGACCAGCTTCGTAAGTTCTTGGCAAAGGAGGGGGAGACTTTCGTCTCTCAGGAGTCGCTCACGAAGACCACCTTTGGCAAGTACAAGGTGACAGCCAGCCTCTTCAATGCCAGTGGTTATAATGAGTATCTGCAAAAGTTACTGAGAGTGGTGACCTTACGCTTCGAGAACTGCCGTCGCCAAGGGTTCCCCACCATTCAGATAAACGAGGCGCAAACCGTGCAGGTTATGGACTGGTACATCCGCACCCGCCTATTCGCCCAGCCTTTCGACCCCTTCCGAGGCAGCGACTGGAAGATATTGCTGGCTAAGGATGGCATCGTGACCCAGCACATCGTGGAGCGGTTTGCCGTGGCTATACATAAGATGCATGATCGCCTGACAAAGGTAGACGCAGAGGTTTCACTTACGCCGTTCTCTACGTTGCAGGCCATCAAGATGAGAGAAAGTTTCTCCATGGAAGTACACAAGTGCATCTATCCACGGTTGGGCTACCCCTCGTATGGAGGAGGATTGGAAAAGGCTTTTATAGAGTTTCTGGACAAGGATGCCGAGGTGGAAAGCTTCTTGAAGATTAACGAGTCGGGACATTCCTTCGCCATCATCTTCTACGTTCGCAAGGACGGGCTCATGGCTACCTATCATCCCGACTTCATCGTCTCGACAGCAGATAAAGTATATCTGATAGAGACCAAGGGCGACGACAAGGTATCCGATGCCAACGTTCGCCAGAAGCAGACGGCTACCGTAGAGTGGATAAAGAAAATCAATACCTTGCAGCCCAAGGACAGGATGAACAGAACATGGGAGTATGTGCTCGTTGGCGAGAGCGTGTTCTACTCGTTAAGTGGCAGCGGTGCTACCATCAGCGATATTTGCAACCATTGCAGAGTGTCTTATTCTATGGCAACGGGCAATCTGTTTGAGTTTTAGAAGCAACGAACAACCGCCAACTGATTGAGAGCGATCTTTGTGTCGCAATAAATCAGTTGGCGGTTGTTTGTTGTTGTAGAGATTATGGAACAGTTCTCAAGCCTGTTGCCGCAGGGCTTATATCTGCCACCATTTCTTCTTTTTACGCACTTCTGACGGCGTGTTTCCATAATGCGCGCCGCTTCCGTGTTCGGCTTCACCGAGCAGATGCTCCCACGTGCGGTGCTCAGACACCATACGGTATATTGTGCCCCAGTCGGGCAGGCCGCCAACGTTGCGGTCGTCGATGAACAGGTCGGCCTTGAGCTTGCGGCTGAAGTGCTGGTTGTTTGATGTGGTCTCTTCCGGATAGTCGCGGTTGACTGCCCAGAACTCTACTCCGCGCTGGCGGCACCATTCCACAGCCTCGTCAAGCAACTTGCCCTCACGCACGCTCCACAGTATCAGACGGTGGTGGTCGTTGATGAGCATCTTGAGCGTTTCTGTGGCGAAAGGCCGCTCTTCGCCTATTTCCGGATAACGGTGTTCAACGATTGTTCCGTCGAAATCAACAGCTATTACCATACTTTCTGACGTTTATTTCTTTATGGATGTGTCGTTTGCATTGCCGTAATGGCTGTCAGAATAGTTGCCGTAGCTACCGTAGCTACCGTAGCTGCCATGGCTACCATAGCGTCCGTATTTGCCGTACTTGCCGTAGCCGTAGTAATAGCCGTACTTCTTCTTCGACATGTCGATGCCGTTGATTAAGACGCAAGTATTGGGCAGCTTCTTTCCTTTGGCCAATTCGTTGAGATATCCGAAGCAACTCTTCGGAGTGTAGTCGGCACGGCATACGAACACAGACACGTTTGCCAATTTGCTAATCTGTAGGGTGTCGGTTACAAGACCCACAGGGGCGGTGTCCATTATGACGTAGTCGTATTTGCCCTTAAGATAGTCTATCACCGTCTTCAGGTTGTCGCCTGCCAGCAATTCGGTCGGGTTAGGAGGCGTAGGACCGGCCAACAACAGGTCGAGATTGTCGTTTATTCCCGAATTCTGCATCTGACTTTCTATGTCCTCTGGGGTAAGTGCTCCTTTGGCCAACAGTGGACTTATACCTCTGTTGCGGTCGGACAGGCCAAACAGTTTGCCCAATGCCGGCTTGCGGATGTCAAGACCTATGAGCACAACCTTCTTGCCTAACAGGGCGAAGCTCATGGACAGGTTGGCTGCATTGAACGTTTTTCCCTCGCCGGATGTGGAAGACGTGAAGAGAATGGCTTTCTCTCCATCTTTCAGCAAGAACTGTATGTTGGTTCGCATCAAGCGGAAAATTTCGTCGGTCTGCTCGTTTTTGTTCTCGTGGACAACGATGCCAGCCGCACTCTTGGCACTTTCGCTGGCCACCGCCACTTCGGCCACGATGGGCAGACTGGTGAGTTTCTCCACGTCTTCACGTCCTTCAATCTTGTAGCGCAGCAGTTGCAACAGATAGAGGATACCGAGCGGAAGTCCGAGACCAAGAACGAGGGCTATCAACAGCACGATTATTCCCTTCGGGCTGACCTTTCCTCCGTATGTAGGATAGTCAATCATCTTGCCCTTGTCGGCCGTTGCCGCAAGCGAAATGGAATTCTCTTCACGCTTTTGGAGCAGCATGAGATACAGTCCGGACTTCACTTCCTGTTGGCGTCCTATCTGTGTGAGGATTCTTTCCTGCTCAGGAGTGTTTGTCACCTTGGTCTGATACTTGCCATATTGCGACTCTATGCTTTGCCTTTCTATGTCCTTTGCGCGGCGGGCTTGGGCGAGTGCCGTACGGATGCTGACCTGAAGCTCATCGAGAGTGCCGGTAAGAGTCTGTACTTGCGGTGATATTTCAGAAGCTGAACGGAGCAGACGGTTGCGGTTGAGCACATTCTGGTTGAACGTGTTTATAAGGCTTGTTGACGAAGGATCCTGCAGTCCCACGTTGGAAGGTATTACCTGATATTTGTTTTTCGGGTCGTCAACATATTCGCGCAAGTAGTCGAGCAACTTGGTCTGGGCACTTACATCCGCCAACTTGGTGGAATAGAGGCTCGTCTGCGTCAAGGTCTCGGTGGCATCAAGCTTCAGCTGCGTCACCTTGTTGCGGCGTTTGTAGTCTTCGAGCTGGCTTTCAGTCGCACCAAGTTCCGAGTTGATTTTCTCCAGTCGCCCGTTGATAAACGCCTCGGTCTTTTCCGCTATCTCGTTTTTGTCGGCATTTGCCTGCCTGTTGTAGCATATGGTGAGCTGGCGGAGGAAGTCTTCTCCACGTTTTCTGCTCTTGTCCTTGAGCGTAATCTGTGCTATGGAGGTGTTTTTCGATGTCGGCTCTATCGCCATGGAATTGACGTATTTTGCGCCAACGGCCATAGGCGGCGTTATGGTCACGTACATCGCTTTCTTTTTGAGGAACGGAACCACATCGGGGTTGGTGTTTCGTGTGAACGTAAGCGTTCCTGCAATAGTCTTGACTGTTGCAGGAAGGGAGCTGATCGTTGACTTGAACGGATGTTTGTAAACCTTTTCTGTCTCGTTGTCGCGCTGATAGGCCATACCTTTCACTTCGTAAGTGCGGCCAACCTGCTCTATCTTCATCTTTATGGGCAACAGCGTCTTGTCCATCTTGTCGAGTGAGGCCGGGTCAATGTCCACATTGACAGGCTGTACGTCGTAGATGAGGCGATTCTTAATGTGCCCCTCCTTCTTGTACTCCACATACAGTTTGAGATCCTTGACGGCTTCGCATGCCAGAAGTTGGCTTTGCAGTATTTCAACCTCGTTGTCGATGCCCTCGCTGTTCGAGATGAATCCGAGATCCTTCATGTTGCTCAGCATCTGTCCGCTTCTGGGCGTGTTGCGCTGCTCGTCTTTGATCAGCATCTTGACCGAAACCTGATAAACGGGGCTTTTGTAGCGCAAGTATACCAGTGCTCCGCACAAGAAGATGAACAGAGAGAGGGCGAACCACTGCCAGTTCAGCAGAACCATTGAGTAGATCGCCTTGAAGTCAAACGATGATTCCTGCTCCTGCGATGCGGTGGTATCAGAGCCATAGGCCGGCTTTGATGTTTCCATTCTTTCCATATTTATATGTTCTTTTCCTTATGTACTTGTTCGTTCGTTCGCGAGTATGCTACACTATAATAGTAGCTGGTGTTAAATGCTTATTATGTCGCCGCCAACTGTTTGTTATATGGTCATCAGATATTGCCCGTAGCCGTTTTTCAGCATGGGCTTTGCCAACTCGTGTACTTGCTCCTTGGTTATCCAACCTTGCTTGTAGGCGATTTCTTCGAGACAGGCCACCTTCAGTCCCTGTCTTTTCTCTATGACTTCGATGAATGTGCTGGCTTCGCTCAAGCTGTCGTGAGTGCCTGTGTCAAGCCATGCAAAGCCCCTTTGCAGCGGTTTCACCTTTAGAGTTCCACGGGTGAGGTATTCCTGGTTGACTGTTGTTATCTCCAACTCACCGCGTGCGCTCGGCTTTATGTGCTTTGCTATATTGACAACGCTGTTGGGGTAGAAATAAAGTCCCACAACGGCATAGTTGGATTTTGGTTTTTCGGGCTTTTCCTCTATGCTAAGACAGTTGCCGTCGGCATCAAACTCGGCCACACCATAGCGTTCCGGGTCGTTGACGTAGTATCCGAATACTGTGGCCAGACCGTTCTTTTCTGCGTTTTCCACGCTTTTCTTCAACAGTCCGGTAAATCCGCTGCCATAGAAGATATTGTCGCCGAGCACGAGGCATACGCTGTCGTTGCCGATGAACTGCTCACCTATGATGAATGCCTGCGCCAGTCCGTCGGGAGACGGTTGCTCGGCATATTCAAACTTGACTCCGATGTCGCTACCGTCGCCAAGCAGACGCCGGAACCCCGGAAGATCGTGAGGAGTACTGATGATAAGTATCTCCCGTATGCCTGCCAACATGAGCACAGACACGGGATAGTATATCATTGGTTTGTCGAATATGGGAATAAGCTGCTTGCTTATGCCTTTAGTAATAGGGTACAGTCTTGTTCCACTGCCGCCCGCCAGTACAATACCTTTCATGGTTGTTTGTTCTTGGTGACACTAATAATGTGCTGCAAAGGTAACGTTTTTTCCTTGTTAAACACCGATTTAGTGTGGAAAAACATTCCATTGTACTGAAAAATACGTACCTTTGCACGTGTTAATGTTGAGGTTGACGTGTCCAATTGTGTGGCTCACAAATACATAGTGAGCCATTAGCCGGTTGGCGGCGGCCTCCAGACAATCCTTGAAACATGAGTGTAATATCAAAACTTTTAGGGCGAAAGTCCGCAAATGAACAGAAGACCGGGGGGATGGAGGATTTCATGACCCTCATACGGGTGTATTTCCAGGCCGCAATAGCCGCTGAAGTGGGCATAACCAACCTCGCCGCGCTTCCCGACCTGCGGATTTTCAAGACCACACTTCGCGTTCCCACGGCCAACAACAAGCTTGGGGTGGGAGAGAAGGCACGGTGCCGCAAGATGCTCAAAGAAATCTACGGTCTCGAAGACAACTTTTTCAAAGAAATAGACCAAAGTGTGCGGCGCCATTGCCGTAAGATACAGGACGTGCAGCCATACCTGTTGCAGTTCCAGACGCTTACTCAGGATCTCATGATGCTTGTGGGCAACCTGATGAAGTTCAAGTTGCGGTTGCCGTCGTTTATGAAAAAGGCTCTCTATACGATGACTGCCAAGACCGTAGACGACATCTTCCACAAAAACGACTACACGGAGCCTGGCGTGATGAAGGCTGTTGTCACCGTCAGGGAGTGCTCCCGCCGTCTGGATTTCTCGCAGGCTTGGACAACAGACTTTGTGTTTAACGTGGTAATGCTGGCTAAAAAAGAGCCCAGAACAAAGGGCGACGACACGGAGAAAATCACATCAAAATAGTCTCTGTGTGACGTTCAATACATAACTTGGCCACTTTTGTTCCGTAACTTAGCAACTTGCGATGCAAAAGTGGCCAAGTTGTTAAGTAGGTGTCAAGTTGCGGGGGCTGTCACAATTGGTTTTCCAATAACCAAGAGAAATGGGTTTGGGAACGGCTGGAATGTGGCGAAAACACGGCGTTCCGGTTATTAAAAAACATTAATATGGAAACTGGCCAAAGAACTTTCTCGCAAAAAAAACTTACCTTTGTGGAGCGGTTTTCGTATCGGCTTTGGCTGATTGTGGCCGCAGATGAAGATTAAAAGAGTCGTCCTATGAACTCCAAAGAGCAAACTCTGGCAACGTTTCAGGCGCGAGTGCGGCAGATGATACTCCGGTTCCGGCAGCTGGAAAAGGAGAACAATGAGCTGTATGGTATGCTTGACAAACAGGAGAAGGACATTGAGGAACTGAAAAGACGGCTCGAAGACAAAAACCACGAGTACGACTCCCTTAAGGCGGCGAGGATGATCGGAATTTCAAGCGGTGACATTGCCTCGACAAAAGAGCGACTGGCACGGCTCATCCGAGATGTCAACAAATGCATAACCGTCTTGACTGAACAAAAGGAAGGATAAGGACGAATGGCTGAAGAGAACAAAGGGAAACTACATATACGTCTGCACGTTTATGACGAGGAGATGGATGTCAATATTGACCGCAGCGAGGAACAATACTATCGCGCTGCGGCAAAGATGATAACCGAACGCTACAACAAATACGCGCCGATGTATAAAATGCACATGAGCGACCATAAAATTGCGCTGATGGTGCTCATAGACATCGCGTTGCGCTACCAGAAGGAGGCTATGCGCAACGATACTGCCCCCTATGATGATATTCTCAAGAGCCTGACTGCCGAACTGGAAGACGCACTCGGAGAAAAGAAGTGAGAATATCAACCATTTTATAAACTTCAAATTATTATATGCAGACAATCGTAGTGGCATTGATTGCCCTCGTGTTAGGGGGCGTCGGTGGTTATCTCGTTTTCCGATACATATTAAAAGGAAAATACAACGAGATGATAGCGGCCGCAAACAAGGAAGCGGACGTGATGAAAGAGAAGAAACTTCTGGAGGTAAAGGAAAAGTTCCTGAACAAAAAGAGTGAGCTGGAGAAAGAAATACAGACACGCAACCAGCACATACAGCAAAGCGAAAACAAAATTAAGCAGCGCGAAATCGCACTCACACAGAAGCAGGAGGAACTGGGAAGACGCAAAAGTGACCTCGATGGGATGCAGACACGCATAGACAACGAGAAGAAACTGTTGCAGATGCGTCATGAAGAGCTTGAGAAGCTGCAGATGCAGGAGCGCGCCAAGCTTGAGGAACTGTCGGGCTTGAGTGCTGAAGATGCCAAGCAACGTCTTGTGGAAGCCATGAAGGACGAGGCAAAGACCGATGCCCAAAGCTATATAAACGAGATTATGGACGAGGCAAAGCTCAACGCAAACACTCAGGCGCGCAAGATCGTGATACAGACCATACAGCGCGTGGCCACAGAAACGGCCATAGAGAACAGCGTGAGCGTGTTCCACATAGACAATGACGAGGTGAAAGGCCGTATTATCGGTCGTGAGGGACGCAATATCCGTGCTCTTGAGGCAGCTACAGGCGTGGAAATTGTGGTTGACGACACTCCGGAGGCCATTGTCATAAGCGCATTTGACCCCATCCGGCGTGAGGTTTGCCGTTTGGCACTCCACCAGCTCGTGTCCGACGGACGCATACATCCGGCACGCATCGAGGAGGTTGTGCAGAAGGTGAAGAAGCAGTTGGAGAACGAAGTGATAGAGACGGGCAAGCGCACCACCATAGATCTTGGTATACACGGACTGCATCCGGAGCTTGTGCGCATCATAGGTAAAATGAAATATCGCAGCTCATACGGTCAGAACCTGCTTCAGCACGCCCGCGAGACGGCCAATCTGTGTGCCGTCATGGCTTCTGAGCTTGGTCTGAACCCCAAGAAGGCAAAGAGAGCTGGACTGTTGCATGACATAGGAAAGGTGCCTGACGAAGAGAGTGAACTGCCTCACGCACTGTATGGTGCCAAGATAGCCGAGAAATATAAGGAGAAACCGGATATATGCAACGCCATTGCGGCTCACCACGACGAGTGTGAGATGAACACGCTGCTCGCTCCGATTGTGCAGGTGTGCGATGCTATCAGCGGTGCAAGGCCGGGTGCGCGCAGGGAAATAGTAGAAGCATACATCAAGAGGCTGAACGATCTGGAAGCCATAGCCATGAGTTATCCCGGTGTGACCAAGACCTATGCCATACAGGCCGGACGCGAACTGCGCGTAATCGTTGGCGCGGACAAGATGGATGACAGCGAAAGCGAGGCTCTGTCAAGCGAGATAGCCAACAAGATACAGAACGAGATGACCTATCCGGGTCAGGTTAAGATAACCGTAATCCGCGAGACAAGAAGCGTGGCTTACGCAAAATAAAGGTGTGGGAAGCACGCCCGAGAGTGTGGCGGCAGACGAGTGAAAATACTTGTCTGCCGCCTTTTGTGTGACAAAACGAAGAAAAACGCTCGTTTTGCTTGCACATTTCAATCAAAAGGCGTACTTTTGCAAACAAAGATAAAGCAATAGGCTAAAAGACTGGTTCTTGATTGCACGAATGCGGCTTATCTTCACAAACAAAACAAGGAGACAAAACATGACAAGTGGCAACTCTTACTTTTACAGCTTTTACTTTTACTTTGCATGGCAATGCGAAGCGGGAAGTTGCGTGTAGAGTTCAACTTATGAAAAGATAGTTCAAACGACAAAATATCTACTTCAAAATCCCGCTTCATCACCACATGAGGCGGGATTTTCAGTAAGATACGATTGCAAAAGAGTCAATATAATAGACATGAAACGAATAGCCATACAAGGCATGACGGGCTGTTTCCACGACATAGCCGCCCACCAATACTTCGAAGGGGAGCAACTTCAGATAGTGTGCTGCCCTACTTTTGAGGACGTTTTTGCCAATGTGCGCAAAGATCCCACGATGATAGCAATGGTAGCCATAGAGAATACCATTGCGGGAAGCCTGCTCCACAACTACGAGTTGCTGCGTGCTTCCGGCACAACGGTCGTTGGCGAGCACAAACTGCACATCTCGCACTGCATCTGCTGTCTGCCTGACGATGATTGGGATACCGTTTCTGAGGTACATTCCCATCCTGTGGCTCTCATGCAGTGCCGGGATTTCCTCGCAAAACACACGGGCATCAAGGCTGTAGAGGCGGAAGATACGGCAGGGGCTGCCCAGATGATAGCCGAAAAAGGTCTCAAAGGATGGGCTGCAATATGCAGTTCCGCCGCCGCAAAACTCTATGGACTGAAGATACTTGAGGACCATATAGAGGACAACAAGCACAATTATACTCGCTTCCTCGTGGTCTGCGATCCGCGCAAGGCCGACTTTCTTCGCAATATGGAGCACACAGACAAGTCAAGTCTTGTGTTTTCGCTTCCCCATGAGGAGGGTTCGCTCTCGCAGGTGCTTAGCATACTGTCGTTCTATCGCATAAATCTGACAAAGATACAGTCGCTTCCCGTCATTGGGCATGAGTGGGAATATCTGTTTTATGTGGATGTTACGTACGATAACATAACACGCTATCGGCAGAGCATTGACGCGATAATGCCACTGACAAAGGAACTGAAGATACTTGGAGAATATACTAATGGAAAACAGACCGCATAAATACATACAGCCGGCCGACCGTTTGGAGCTGGTAAGTGAATACTATTTTAGCCGCAAGCTGAAGGAAGTGGCGCAGCTGAATGCTGAGGGAAAGGACATAATAAGCCTTGCCATAGGAAGTCCCGATATGCCTCCTTCGCCAGAAACGGTGGAGAAGCTGTGTGAAGTGGCACGACAACCGGATGCTCACGGCTATCAACCCACGGTGGGAACGCCCGAACTGCGCAAGGCAATGGCAGGATTTTACAAACGGTGGTACGGCGTTGGCCTCGACTACCGCACGGAAATCCAGCCGCTGATAGGATCTAAAGAGGGCATACTTCACGTTACGCTGGCCTTTGTCAACCCCGGTGATGAGGTACTTGTGCCCAATCCGGGCTATCCGACCTACACGTCGCTGAGCAAAATACTCGGGGCTAAGGTGGTAAACTATGACCTTGACGGGAACAACGGATGGCAGCCAGACTTCAATGCGTTGGAACAGATGGACCTTTCTCGCGTAAAGCTGATGTGGACCAACTATCCCAATATGCCAACAGGGGGAGACGCACGTATGGAAACATACGAAAGGCTCGTGGGTTTCGCCAGAAGGCATGGCATAGTCGTGGTGAATGACAATCCCTATTCGCTCATTCTTAATGACCGTCCATTGTCGTTGCTCCAAGTTCCTGGCGCAAAAGACTGCTGCATAGAGTTCAATTCGATGTCGAAAAGCCATAATATGCCAGGCTGGCGTGTGGGAATGTGTGCGTCAAATGCCGAGTTCATAAGTTGGATACTCAAGATAAAGAGCAATATTGACAGCGGTACATTCCGTGGAATACAGCTTGCGGCTGCCGAAGCCTACAATAATTCCGGAGAATGGCACCGCACGGCTAACATAGACACCTATCTCGCACGCCGGAAGTATGCTGAAAGCATAATGGAAGAGCTTGGATGCCGATACGACAAGAGCCAGGTAGGTATGTTCCTCTGGGGTAATATCCCCGAAAAATACGCCGATGCGGAGGAACTGACCGAACGTGTGTTGCATGAGGCTCGTGTGTTTATCACTCCCGGATTTATCTTTGGCACAAACGGAAGGCGGTATATACGCATATCGCTGTGTGCAAAGGAAGACAAACTCCGCCTAGCTCTTGACCGAATCGCCCAAGTTGGCGGATGGAAATGACCGGGTTCCGTAACGTAATGCGTACATGTAATAATGTGAAACCTCCACAAGAACAACAGAAAATCATAAAAACAGCAATAATATGGAAATGGAATTAGAACTGAAACCGCTCAATCTACCGAGCGACAACGAACGTCCTTTTGTCATAGCAGGACCCTGTTCGGCAGAAACAGAGGAACAAGTGATGACAACAGCGCGCCAACTGGCCGCCAAAGGTTGCCATATGTTCCGCGCAGGAGTGTGGAAACCGCGTACCAAGCCAGGCGGTTTTGAGGGAAACGGCGAGGCTGCACTGCCGTGGATGAAGCAAGTGCGCGAAGAAACAGGTATGCTTGTGGCAACCGAAGTGGCTACTCCCGAACACGTGGAACTGGCTTTGAAGTATGGAATTGATATCCTTTGGGTCGGAGCGCGCACGTCGGCCAACCCATTTGCCATGCAGTCGCTGGCCGACTCGCTGCGTGGCGTTGACGTACCAGTGTTTGTAAAGAACCCAGTCAACCCTGATCTTGAACTGTGGGTGGGAGCTTTGGAGCGTATCAACCAGGCTGGCATCAAGAGGTTGGGTGCTATTCACCGTGGTTTTTCCAGTTACGACAAGAAAATCTACCGGAACCTGCCCATGTGGCAGATACCTATCGAGCTGCATCGCCGTATTCCAGATCTTCCCATCATCTGTGACCCCAGTCATATCGGTGGTCGGCGCGAGTTGATAGCCCCCTTATGCCAACAGGCCATGGACTTGGGCTTTGAAGGACTGATAGTTGAGAGCCACTGCGACCCGGACAAGGCATGGAGCGATGCAAAACAGCAGGTGACACCCGATGTTTTGGACTACATACTCGGACTGCTTGTGGTGCGCAGCGAGTCGTATACTACAGAGGGAATAAACCAACTGCGCGGGCAGATTGATGAGCTTGACAACCAACTCATGGAACTTCTTGCCAAGCGGATGCGCGTTTGCCGTGAGATAGGTCAGTACAAAAAAGAGCACAACATGACCATTCTCCAGGCAGCACGCTACAATGAAATACTTGAAAAGCGCGGTGCTCAGGGTGCTCTCTGCGGCATGGACGCTGAGTTTGTGGCCAAGGTGTTCGAGAATATTCACGAGGAGTCGGTGCGCCAGCAGATGGAGATAATCAACAAATAAAGTGTATTGTACTGGCGAAGACATAGGCTTCGCCGACGCAACGCAGAGTTTATGTGTATAGATGCAAGGTGCTAAACATTCAGAAACGAATATTTAGGCACTCATCGCAAAACTTAAACATACAGACACACAGAAAACACAACTGAGAAGATGAGGATTTTAGTGATGGGAGCAGGCAAGATGGGCAGCTTTTTCCTTGACTTGCTGAGCTTTAACCATGAGACTGCCGTATATGAAAAGGACGCCAAGCGGATGCGATTCACGTACAACTGCCAGCGCATGACCACTCTTGACGAGGTGAAAGAGTTCAGACCAGAACTCGTAATCAATGCCGTTACGGTGAAATACACCATCACCGCGTTCAAGGAAATACTGCCTTTTCTACCTCCTGATTGTTTAGTCAGCGACATCGCCTCGGTGAAAACCGGACTGAAAGAGTTCTACTTGCAGTGCGGACATCCCTATGTAAGCACCCACCCGATGTTCGGCCCCACCTTCGCGAACCTCAATCAGCTTAGCGAAGAGAACGCCATAATAATCAAAGAGGGCGACTATATGGGGCGTATCTTCTTCAAAGACCTGTACCAACAGCTCGGTCTGAACATCTACGAATACACGTTTGATGAGCACGACCGCACCGTTGCCTACTCGCTGAGTATCCCGTTTGTGAGCACATTCGTGTTTGCGGCTGTGATGAAGCATCAGGATGCGCCCGGCACAACGTTCAAACGCCACATGAAAATAGCCAAGGGGGTGCTCAACGAAGACGACTATCTGTTGCAGGAAATACTCTTCAACCCCTACACAGGCGACCAAGTGAGGCGCATAGACGAGCAGTTGCGTGAGTTGATAGGTATCATTGACAACAAGGACTCAAAGGCCATGAAGGCCTATCTCGACAAAATACGCAGCAATATACGGCAAGACATTGAGTGAAAACGGCAGGGTCGCGCCTCGTAAACAGCCGGGGTGTTGATTGCAATGGCCATTTTTACGGAGCGTAAACCGTATCTTTGTTCTTTTCGGCACGGTGTTTGCCGTATAAAGACACACGAAATCATAACTGAAACACACTAAGACATGGCAGCAGGCAAATGGATTGGAGGCTTTCTCGGCTGGATTACCGGAGGGCCGCTCGGTGCTCTGGCGGGCATAGCCATAGGGGCTTTGTTCGACTACGGCATGGATTCCGTCAACACGGAGGGCAATTCCGGGACGTTTAACTATGCAGGTGGGCGCGATGAAAGACAACCCTACGAGGGACAGCGCAACAGTTTTCTGTTCTCGCTGCTCGTACTCGCATCGTACATCATCAAGGCTGACGGACGTGTGATGCACTCCGAGATGGAGATAGTACGCCGTTTTCTACGCCAAAACTTCGGCGAGGGAGCTGTAGCCCAAGGCGAAGACATACTGAAGCGGCTGTTTGACGAGCAGAAAAGGCAAGGCCCTTACGCCTTCAAGGCCACGGTCCAGGACTGCTGCGCACAGATTTCCGCCAACTTGGACTACTCACAACGGCTGCAACTGTTAAACTTGCTCGTCATAATAGCACAGGCTGACGGCGCAGTACCGTCGGAAGAGATTGCCGCACTGAATGATTGCGCCCGTGGAATGGGCATTTCCGAGGCGGATATGAACTCCATGCTCAACCTGAAAGGCGATTCTCTCGACGATGCCTATAAGGTTTTGGGCGTTTCGCCGTCCGCTTCCGATGATGAAGTGCGCCGAGCCTATCGCCGTCTTGCCCTCCAGCATCATCCCGACCGTGTCGCTACGCTCGGCGAAGACATCCGTAAGGCTGCCGAAAAGAAGTTTCAGGAAATCAATGAGGCCAAGGAACGGGTGTTCAAGGCACGCGGCATGTAAGCTGTTTCGCCTCTACTCCTCCAAACTTACGCGCCAAAGGTCTCAAAACCGGAGGCTGTAAGCCTCAAAACCTGCGTTGTGGTTTCGCAAATACGGAACCTGTTGTCTGTCCTTTCGCCGATTAGCCAAAGGATACTGCCGCTTGCATCGGCCACAACCATCTGTCTGCGCTTCTCAAACAGTGTCTTTTTGCGGTCGGTAAGGTAGTCGCTGACGAGTTTGAAGCCTTTCATGCCGAACGGAACGAACCTGTCGCCGGTGGCATAGGGGCGCAACGTGAGCGGAAACTTTACGTTTTTCATGTCCAAAGTGGCCGTCATGGGTGAATGGCTTGGCTTGAAATCACTGTCTGCACTGACCGTTTCCACCTTCAAAGAAGCCTTGTCACCAATACGGTAGAACCCTTCCATTGGCATCTGCATAGGCTTTGACGCATCCCAATGCCGTTCTATCAGTATGTTTCCACGGTCGAAAAGCAGGTCGTGTGTGTCGGATTGGAACGTTTTTCCTGTTGGTGCTGACAGGTTGGCATACACTTGGGCAATAGTTTGCGGTTGAAATCCGTAGCGTTTCAGTATGTCATACAACACGCTTTCGGGCGATACTTGTTCCGAAAGCCGTGCCGTGCGGATTATCGCACTGTCATTTCCAAACTCCGCCACGGTTTCCACGCTGCCGGCAATGGCCTTGTCGTACACCTTCACTGCTTCGCTTATGCGTTCCGAAGTGGCGAACATACTCGTGTCTGCACTCGGGTTGATGTCTCTCAACAGTGGCATTATGTTGAGGCGTATCTTGTTTCTCACCACATCGGCCTCCAGATTTGTACTGTCGGTCACATAGTTCTGACCGAGACTTGCCAGATAGTCCTCTATGTCCTTGCGCCCTATGCACAACAGAGGGCGCACTATCCGCCCGTTAACCGGCCGTATGCCGCAAAGCCCGTGTATGCCTGTGCCACGCAACAGATTGATGAGCATGGTTTCTACGCTGTCTTCACGATGGTGAGCCACACAGACGACAGCCAAATCAAGGTCGTCCAGTAGCCGCATAAAGTAGTTGTAGCGCAGGTCGCGCGCCGCCATTTCGATGCTGACCTTGTGCAATTCAGCATAAGAACGGGTGTCGAAATGAACCAAGTGCAGGGGTATGGACATACGGGAGCATAAATCGCGCACGAAAAGTTCGTCCCTGTCCGACTCTTCGCCGCGCAGATGGAAGTTGCAATGTGCCGCTTCTACATGATAGCCCAACCGTTTCAGCATCAGCAATAGTGCCACACTGTCGGCTCCGCCGCTCAGTGCCACGAGGCAACTGCTCTCCTTGCGGAGCATATTGTGACGGCTGATGTATTCCGAAACAATCTTTTCAATCATGTTTGGCGTGCACTTTTCGTTCTGTATTTACTCCACATACAGTACCAGTCCCTTGAGATATTCCCCTTCGGGATGGTAGATATTCACCGGATGGTCTGCAGGCTGGTGCAACTGGTGTAGTATCCTCACGTTGCGCTTGGCCCATGTGGCGGCCGTAAACACGGCGTTGCGGAAATCGTCCTTGGTCACCACCTGACTGCAAGAGAATGTGAAGAGTATTCCGCCCGGCTGTATTTTCTCCAAAGCCTTGGCGTTCAGTCGTGTGTAACCCTTGAGGGCGTTTCTCAAAGCGGCTCTGTGTTTGGCGAAAGCCGGCGGGTCAAGTATAATTAGGTTGTATGAAGAGTCTGCTCCGTCGAGATATTTGAATGCGTCTTCGCAGTATGCAGTATGTCTTGGATCGCCCGGAAAGTTCAGTCCGACGTTGGCCTTGGTCAGCTCAACGGCCTTGGCCGAACTGTCAACCGAGTGCACAAGCTCGGCGTTTCCGCGCATTGCGTAGAACGAGAAGCCGCCTGTGTAGCAGAACATATTGAGCACACGTTTTCCCTGTGCGTATCTTTCGAGAAGCGAACGGTTCTCTCTTTGGTCAACGAAGAAGCCTGTTTTTTGTCCCTTCAGCCAGTCCACGTGAAATTTCAGCCCGTTTTCCATGGCTACGTCGTCCTTGCTTCCACCGCAGATGAAGCCGTTCTCCTGTCCCAGCTCAGCCTTGAAAGGCAGCGTCGTTTCGCTTTTGTAGAACACGTTGGCCACCCGGCCGTCCATAACCTCCATCAGTTCCTTGGCAATGGCCCTGCGGCATACGTGCATACCCACGCTGTGAGCTTGCATCACCGCCGTCTGGCCGTAAACATCAATCACAAGTCCGGGCAGGTTGTCGCCTTCGCCGTGTACAAGACGGTAAGTGTTGTTCATCCGGTTGTCGGCTATGCCTATGGCAATGCGCATCCGGAGAGCGGCTTCCAGCCTCTTCCGCCAGAATGGACCGTCTATCTGCTCGTCGTCAAACGAGAGCACCCGCACCGCAATAGACCCTATCTGATAGTGTCCCACGGCTATAAAGTCGCCTTTGGCGGTAAGTACGCGGACGATGTCGCCCTCTTCTATGCCTTCATCGGCACGCTGTATGGCTCCGGAGAACACCCATGGGTGAAACCGGAGCAGGCTTTCCTCCTTGCCTTTCTTAAGATATATCTGCTTTAACATGGTCATTCTCTTCCTCTACCGTTACCAGTTCATAGTCGCCAGTGGCCTTCAGCCGCTGCAGTTCCTCATAGAGCATTATGCACGTCCACGCATCTGTGGCAGCATACAGCTTCTGTTTCTCTGTCAGTATGTCTGCATCCCAGTTGGTGAGCCGTTGTGCCTTGCTTATCTTCCGCCCGAAAAAGTTGGCGTAGAGCTTCTGCAAGCTCATGTCTTCTACTCCTACTTCCTTCACGTGGTCTTGCAAATCTATGAAAAAGCCGGGCTTGAAAGCCGCCACGTGATGCAGCATGAGCAGGTCGTCATGCAGTGAAAGCCCTACCTTGGGTACTGTTGTGTCTTCCAAAAGGCGTATTATAGACGGACACATCCCAGTGTATTTCAGTCTGAAAAGGAAGCACATGTCGTGTGAAGACACCTGAAGGAGCGACACCGTGTGGTGTACTCCCTTCTTGAAAGCGGGGCGTGTCTCGGTGTCGATGCCCAGTATGGGTTGCGAAAGCAGATATTCAACGGCTCTGTCGGCCTCGTTGGCTGACAGCACCACTACTATTCTTCCCTCAAAAACGACTGTGGGCAACTGTCCTATTAGTTGCTTTGCGTATTTGTTATATATGGTTTTCTTCATCGTTATATAAACGAGGTGGAGTAACTGGCAGATGTTTCCATGCACAAAACGAGTGCGGACATCCGTCACAAGGTTGTGCTCCATGCTGCGGAAAAGTGCAACTTGGTTCGTGCAAAGGTACGCAAAAAACGTTGGGTGGGCATTATGTTTATGCAAAAAGTTTGGACGAACGGCTGCGTCAATGAGACAATTAGAACAGCAGAATAAAGAGGTTTGCAAAGGTCGTAGCTGTGGTTATCGTCAGAATGTTCCAAGTTACGTTCCGAGAGCGGGTGGGCTTTGGGGCAAAAGTCGCCAAGTTTCGGGTCGAAAACAGTCAACTTTCTAAGCGTATCCGCATTGTTCTGACAATCAGCTCTGTACGGAAGCTGTAAAAAAGTGTCTTTACGGTGTCTTCAAAGTTGTGCTTTGCAGAAGCAAAAAAGGTGACGATTATGGCAAAATGTGACATTTTTAGGCTACTTTTGCAGAACAAAAGAAATAGAAGATGGTAAAGAAAAAGAAAGCCAACACTACACCTTCACTGGTAGAAGCATTGGGCTTTAGAAATATATTCCACAATGAGAAGCTGAAATTCATCCTTGGCTTTCTTATACTGGCTGTCACGGTATACCTTACATGGTCGTTTGTCTCGTTCTTTTCGACAGGCGATGCCGACCAGAGCATCATCGAAACTCCAAAAGCAGGCGAAATACTGAATGCCAATGGCGAATACCGTAACAGCTGCGGCTCTATCGGTGCCCGTGCGGCCTACTTCTTCGTGAAGCGATGCTTCGGCTTTCCGGCCTTCCTGATGTTGTTCTTCCTTGTACTTGTGGCCATGAAACTCATGCGGGCTTACGAGGTGAATCTGCTCAAGTGGTTCTTCGGAACGACCATCGTAATGGAATGGTCGTCGATAACCTTGGCCAAATTCTTCGCACCCCTGTTTGACGGCTGTAGCTACAACCCGGGCGGTGACCACGGAGTATATGCTGCACGGTATATAGAGAACCTTGTGGGTACGCCAGGACTGACGGTTGTGCTCATAGTGGGCGCAATAGCGTTCCTTACATACATAAGTGCCGAGACGATATACGTGGTACGCAAACTGCTGAACCCCACATTCTTCATTAAGAAGATACCGTTCAACGTGGGAGTTGGAGGCAACGGAGAATACAGCCAGAACGCTACGGAGGCAACGGAGAAGTCCGAAAAGATGGATATAGTGGAAGATCCTGACACCTTTGACGATCCCACAACGCAAGTGGTGACGTTTGACGATGAAAAAGGTTCTGCTGCAAACAAGGAGAAAGTTGTTGTGGCCACGGCAAAGTCTGAGGAGCCAGTGGTTGAAAGCGGCGAAATGACAGTGGAAGTGCCCAAAGATGAGGAGAAAGCCGACGGTACAGACCTCGTGAAGGTTAAGGTGGGTGAGGACTATCTGTCGCCCTACGACCCGAAGCGTGACCTTGAGAATTACCATTACCCAACTCTGGACTTGCTCAAGAAGTATGAGAACGACGGCAAGCCGTACATTGACATGGCCGAACAGACAGCCAACAAGAACCGGATAGTGGAGGTACTGCACAATTTCGGTGTGGAAATCAGTTCCATCAAGGCCACCGTCGGCCCGACAATCACCCTGTACGAGATAACACCGGCTCAAGGAGTGCGTATATCCAAGATAAGAAACCTCGAAGACGACATCGCTCTGAGTCTGTCAGCCCTCGGCATACGTATCATTGCTCCTATTCCGGGCAAGGGAACCATAGGTATAGAAGTGCCTAACGCCAAGGCCAACATCGTGTCGATGGAGAGTATACTCAACTCCAAGAAGTTTCAGGAAACTGCAATGGAACTTCCATGTGCCATCGGCAAGACCATCACCAACGAAGTATTTATGTTCGACCTTGCGAAAATACCCCACCTGCTCGTGGCAGGTGCTACAGGACAAGGTAAGTCGGTCGGACTGAACGCAATAATCACCTCGTTGCTCTACAAGAAGCATCCCGCAGAACTGAAGATAGTGCTGATAGACCCCAAAAAGGTGGAGTTCAGCATCTATGGCTCCATCGCCAACCACTTCCTGGCCAAGGTTCCCGACGACGATGAGGAACCTATCATAACGGATGTGACCAAAGTGGTGCGCACACTCAACAGTTTGTGCAAGGAAATGGACACTCGCTACGACCTGTTGAAGATGGCTGGCGCACGAAACATCAAGGAATACAACAAGAAGTTCACAGCCCGTCAGCTCAATCCGGAGCATGGCCACCGCTACATGCCATACATCGTGGTGGTAATAGACGAGTTCGGCGACCTGATAATGACGGCCGGCAAGGAGATAGAGTTGCCTATAGCTCGAATAGCTCAGCTCGCACGAGCCGTGGGAATACACATGGTGATAGCTACGCAGCGTCCTACCACCTCCATAATAACAGGTAACATCAAGGCAAACTTCCCCGGACGTATCGCATTTAAGGTAAGTGCCATGATCGACTCGAAGACTATCCTTGACCGTTCGGGTGCCAACCAGCTGATAGGTCGAGGCGACATGCTCTTCCTGAACGGCAACGAACCGGTGCGTGTGCAGTGTGCATTTGTCGATACACCGGAGGTGGAGCGCATCAACCAGTTCATTTCGCAGCAGCAAGGCTATCTCACGCCATTTGAACTGCCCGAACCTGACTCTGAATACAGCGGTGGCGAAGGCGGCTCTGCCGATGTTGACCTGATGCACTTCGACTCCATGTTTGAAGAAGTGGCGCGCATGATAGTGCTTAACCAGTCGGGCAGCACCAGTTCCATACAGCGTAAGTTCTCCATTGGCTACAACCGCGCCGGCAAACTCATGGACCAGATGGAAAAGGTGGGCATTGTCGGGCCGGCGATAGGCAGCAAACCGCGCGATGTGCTTGTGCAGGACGAGGTAAGTCTGAACAATCTGCTGGCCAATTTGAGGAGATAGTTCTGCACATTATTATATATGTAGAAGAAAGTCGGTTTGCTTCGGCGGACAAAATGGATTACCTTTGCAGCCAGACAGCTTGTTTTGGACTGGCAACCGTAAAGAGGGTATTAGACAAACGGCAACGTATATTTATCGGAAAGAGACAACATGAAGAGAATATTATATCTGGTTTTCGCACTGTCGCTGGCGGTTTGTCATGCGGCAACGGCACAGACGGCACGCAGTGTGCTTGACAAAACGGCGGCAACGCTCAGCAACAAGGGCGGAGTGACGGTGAAATTCTCTGTCAAGAACGGGCAATACGGCAATACGAACGGCACGATATACATAAAAGGCCGCAAGTTTCACACCGCAACCCCAATGGCTACGGTATGGTTTGACGGCCGTACGCAATGGACATACCTGAAGCGCAACAACGAAGTGAATGTCAACAATCCCTCGGAGAGCGAGTTGCAGGCCATAAACCCGTACAACTTCATATATATGTACAAGTCCGGCTACAACAGTTCCGTGACTACCAAGGGCAATGACTACCAGATACACCTCAAGGCTACGGGCAACAAGCAGATAAAAGAAATGTATGTCACTGTGAACAAGAAGAGTTACGTGCCGTCGCAGATACGTATGCTGCAAGGAAAGACGTGGACCACGATAACCGTCACCAACTTCAAGAAAGCCAATCTGGGTGACAACACGTTCCGTTTCAACTCGCGCGACTTCCCGTCGGCCGAGGTAATAGACCTGCGATGACTCAAACTTCCCTACGTATGCACATGGTTTTGCTCCGGAACATGTGGCTATGCGCACGCCGTAGCCCCGTTTCGGTGCAGAGTACTGCTGGAAGGGTGGCGCAGCTCGTGGGCTTTCTTTTGCTTGCGCTTTACTTTATAGCTGTGGGAACGGTACTTGGCTTGACCGCAACGGGCGGACGTTACGGCATTGTGTTTGCTTTTATACCGCTGATGCTGTCTTTCGATTTCATGTTGAGGCTCGGCTTGCAGCAGACTCCGGCGGTTGTCGTCAAGCCATATATGCTTTTGCCGGTTAAAAGAGCCGACGTGGTTGACTGTTTCCTCCTACGGTCGTTGGTGGGGACTGTCACAGGGCTGTGGACGTGTCTGTTTCTGCCATGCGCGATAGTTTGTTTCTGTGGCGGACTGGACTTTCTCATGTCTGTTCTTCTGTTTCTTGTGGGCATGTTTCTGGTGGTAGTAAACAGCCAGTGGTATCTTTGGGTGCGTACATTGGCCTGTCGCCATACGGCGTACTGGCTTGTTCCTTTTGTTGTTTACGGTGTTGCCGATGCGCTTCTGCTCGTTGCACTGGATGACAACATACAGAAGGTGATGGATTTCTGCGCAGACTACTGCCTTGCCCCCGTTGCCGTGATTGTCTATGTCGCTGTTTCCGCAGTCTTGTTTGCCGCTAACCGCACTGCTTTGTTGCGTGGTGCCGCCGCTGAAGTGGCTGGCGACGAGGGTGCGGCGGTCGGACGGCGGTTGCACCTCGGAGCGTTGGAGCAGTTGGGGTGCATAGGCGAATATCTCAAGCTGGAGGTAAGGAGTGCCATACGCAACAAGACCGTGAGGCAACGCTACGTTTCCGGCTTTATCAGTGTGTCGCTGCTCAGCTTTATGACCGCTTTCACCGATGCCTACGACGGCGATGTCATGCGCAATATATGGTGTCTCTACTGCTTTGTGCTGTTCGGTGCGCTCAATCTGGTGCGGGTTATGGGAGTCGAAGGCAACTATATAGACCTCCTGATGACACAGCGGGAGAACCTGTTCCAGTTGCTTCGCGCCAAGTACTATTTCTATTGTGCGGTGCTGCTGCTGCCGTTGCTCTTGCTCACTCCGGCCATTGTTGCAGGAAAATATCCGCCGCTGATGATTGTGGCTTACATTCTCACTACAACTGGTACGGAGTATTTCCTGCTGTTTCAGCTTGCCGTATACAACAAACAGGCGCAGCCGCTCACGCAGAGTGTTACCGGCAAGGACAATGCAGACACCGGTTTGCAGTTGACGGTAAACTTGACGGCATTTTTCTTTCCTGTTCTGCTTGCTCTGACGCTCTCTTGGCTCTTCGGAACCGATGTGGCCTATGGGGTGATGTGCGTCTTGGGGCTTGCTTTCACGCTTACCCACAACCTCTGGCTGCGCAATGTGTATGACCGCATGCTGCGCCGCAAGTATGCCAATCTCGACGGCTTCCACTCCACGATGGTGCACTGACGGGAGAATGCCGACTGACGTAACAATCAAAAACAGACTGAACAACAATAACAATTAACCACAATAAAACTACTTATTATGAACAAAAAGACAATGCTTTTGGGCTTGGCTCTGCTCGCCACTGCGCTGTTGACCGTCACCGACGCGGCAGCGAAGAAGAAGCAGACAATGAAACACTACCTGTTTGCCTACTTTACGGGCAACGCTCCCGAGCAGGAGCAGGTGTGCTTTGCAGTGAGTGACGACGGTTTCAACTATACTCCGCTCAACGGAGGCAAACCGGTTATCGGCAGCGACACAATCTCTTTGGCCAAGGGAGTGCGCGACCCGCACATACTGCGCGGTGAGGACGGACAGTATTACATGGTGGTTACCGACATGCGGTGCTCGCTCGGATGGACAAGCAACCGAGGCATAGTATTGCTGAAGTCGCGCGACCTCATCCATTGGGAACATCATACGGTACACTTCCCCGAGCGTTTCAAGGGCACTAACTTTGCCAACGTGATCCGCGTATGGGCACCGCAGACCATCTACGACAAGTCTGCCGGCAAGTACATGGTGTATTTCTCGCTGCTTACCAACGACGGCACCATTCCCTACGACAAGGTTTTCTACTGCTACGCCAATGCTGACTTCTCCGATCTGGAGACTTCACCCGAGGTGCTGTTCGACTTCAAGGAGTCGAGCATAGATACCGACATCGTGCAGGACGAGAACGGCACATACCACCTGTTCTTCAAGACAGAGGAAGAGCACAAGCACAAGGGCATAAAGAAGTACACTTTCACCGACCTCCACGCTCCCGACACATGGAAGCTGCGTCCCGGTTTCTGCGAAGTGACCAAGAGCGACGTTGAGGGCGCAGGAGTGTTCCCCCTCATCAGCGGAGGCTGGTGCCTTATGTACGACTGCTACCGCGACCATCACTACCAGTTTGCCAAGAGTACCGACCTCGACACGTTCACATATGTGCAGGACACCCGTACTTCCGGCGACTTTACACCGCGCCACGGCACCACAATGCAGATAACCGACAAGGAGTACAAGCGTCTGGTGAAGGCGTTCCCTCCATCGAAGAAGTAGAGACACACAATGTTTTTTACAGGCATAATAATAGCGGTGAGCACATTCCTCGTGATAGGAATGTGCCACCCTCTTGTGATAAAGACCGAGTATTACACCGGCACAAGCCTTTGGTGGCTGTTTCTTATATTCGGCCTTGCGGCTCTTGTGGGTGCGCTTTTCGTTGAGAATGTGATATGCTCGTCGCTCCTGGGAGTTGTCGGAGCGTCGCTGCTGTGGTCAATAGGCGAGCTTTTCGAGCAGCGCAAGCGGGTGAAGAAAGGCTGGTTCCCGAAAAATCCCAAGCGCAAACACGAATACGAATGAGCGCACAGAAAAACGCGAACAGATGAAAGCAGTACTGATACTCGTGGGCAAGACCACAGGAAAACTCTACGCCGCTGGGATTGACGACTATGTCGGGCGCATAGGCCACTACATGCCGATGAGCGTAGTGACCATTCCCGAACTGAAATCCACCAAAAACCTCTCGCAGGAACAGCAGAAGGAAATGGAGGGAAAGCTGATTATGGACCAGTTGCAGCCCTCCGACACAGTTGTCCTGCTCGATGAGCACGGCAAAGAGCCTCGCAGCGTGGAGCTGGCCAAGTGGCTGGAGCACAAAAGGCAGACTTCGCGCCGACTTGTCTTTGTCATAGGCGGCCCCTACGGTTTCTCTTTGCAGGTCTATTCGCGTGCCAACGAGCAACTGTCTCTGTCGCGCATGACATTTTCCCACCAGATGGTGCGCCTCCTCTTCGTCGAACAGCTCTACAGGGCGTGTACAATCATACAGGGCGAACCGTATCACCACGAGTGAAACACGCCTTTTGCTGCTCTCCGTACGGTTTCTTGTAGAATGGCATAAGGCGCATTGTTTTTAAGCCACTGAATATGTTATTTTGTCAATACGCCGTGTTGTCAAAGTCAAGTTACTAACTTGTGCCTGGCAATACGGAATGTCGAATATGCCATTGCTTGAAGCACCATTCACGAGCCAGTGTGTAATCGAATTGTAACGGTGTTGAATTAGTTATGTAGAAATAAATGTCTACTTTTGCAACCGAAGACAAAGGATAATAATTGCAAATGACAAACAAAGACTGCAAGATACTCGTTGTGGACGATGAGAACGACCTTTGCGAGATTCTCAAGTTCAATCTTGAGACCGAAGGATACACCGTGGAGACTGCAAATTCGGCAGAGGAAGCCCTTACGCTCGATCTGCCCTCGTTTAATCTCCTGTTGCTTGACGTGATGATGGACGGAATGTCCGGCTTCGCTTTCGCGCGTAAGCTGAAGAGCGACGGCGCAACCAAGGGCTTGCCGATAATATTCCTCACGGCACGCGACACCGAAAACGACACCGTGACGGGCTTCAATCTCGGCGCAGACGACTATATCTCAAAACCGTTCTCCATACGTGAGGTGCTGGTGAGAGTGAGAGCTGTGTTGCGCCGCACCATGGACGCTCCGTCGGGAGAGGAACTGGGTGTGCTCAGATACCAGGGCTTGGAGCTTAATCTCAACAGCAAGGCGGTGAGCATAGACGGCGAAACGGTGGCTTTCACCAAGACCGAGTTTGAAATTCTGCACACTCTGCTTGCTGAAAAGGGCCGCGTCTTTTCGCGTCAGGAACTCATCGACCGCATCTGGCCGTCGGACGTACTCGTGCTTGACCGCACCGTTGACGTCAACATAACGCGTCTCCGCAAGAAGATAGGCCGCTTCTCAAAGTGCATAGTGACGCGGTTGGGCTTTGGCTATTTCTTCGACGCTTAGTCCGGAGGACCTCCGGGACAAGAGCCAAAGCCGCCGGAGTGGCACTCTTTCACCACAATACTAACCTGAAAAAGAAAAGGAGAAAACCAATGAACAAGACCGCACTCGGACGCCGGATGTTCTGGAGCGTGCTTGCCATCTTCCTCGTGTTTGCCGTGCTGTTCATCGTTTTTCAGCAGATACGGGAGAAAGAGTTCAAGATAGACACGCTCAACTTGAGACTCCAGACCTACAACTCGCAGCTCTATGAACACATTCTCCGCAACGGCCGGAGCGAGATGTCTGTAGACGACTTCCTGCGCAGCCATCCGCTGACTCATGTGCGCATCACCATGACCGACAAGCACGGCAAAGTGTTCTACGACAACAAGCGCAAGGACTACAACCACATTCACAACCACATACAGCGCAAGGAAATACGCGAAGCTCTTGCCACCGGAACAGGCTCAGACATAAGCCGCAGCAGCGAGAGCGTGGGCGGCGACTTCTTCTATTCGGCCACATACTTCCCCGAAGGCGGCGGAGTGGTCATACGCAGCGCCTTGCCTTACGACAGCGGACTGGCCCACTCCCTCCAGGCCGACCAGCATTTCCTTTGGTTCGCCCTTGCGGTTGTGGCTCTGCTCACGGGCGTTCTCTACCGTTTCATACAGCGTCTCGACTCCAATGTGACCAAGCTCAGGATATTCGCGCAGCGTGCCGACCGCAACGAAAGCCTCGACACCGAAGACCTAGTGGACTTTCCTTCAGATGAGTTGGGCGAAATATCGGAGCACATTATCAAGATTTACAAGCGTCTGCAGAAGACCAAGGAGGAACAGAATGTGCTGAAGCGGCAGCTGACGCAGAACATTGCGCACGAGTTGAAGACGCCTGTGGCCAGTATTCAGGGCTATCTGGAAACCATACTCACCAATCCCAGACTTGATGAGGAGCAGCGCAAACAGTTTCTTGACCGCTGCTTTGCCCAAAGCCAACGGCTCACCAGTCTGCTCGGCGACATCTCCACGCTCAACCGTCTCGACGATGCTCCGGAGCTGAACAGTCTGGAAGAGGTGGACATAGCGCGGATTGTAGACCAGATATCCAAGGAAACGGCTCTTGATTTCAAGCGCAAGAACATGACTTTTGTCAACCGTTTGCCTGGCAGTCTGCCCGTTCGCGGCAACCAGTCGCTCCTGTACAGCATATTCCGCAACCTCATTGACAACGCCATTGCCTATGCCGGTGAGGGAACAACCGCCACGTTGGCTGCCTGTGAGGGCGAAGAAGACACGTGGCACTTCATGTTCTGCGACAATGGAGTCGGCGTTCCCGCCCAGCATCTGCCTCGCCTGTTTGAGCGGTTCTACCGCGTGGACAAGGGAAGGAGCCGCAAGATGGGAGGAACGGGACTCGGTTTGGCCATCGTTAAGAATGCCGTACAGTTTCATGGCGGTGCCATTTCCGTGGCAAACCGTTCAGAAGGCGGACTGCGCTTCGACTTCTCCCTGCGCAGAAATATGGGCTGAGGCTTAGCCCCAACCGGCTCTCTCGGACAGCCGTGGTTGGCATCGAGGAGTCCAGACTTGCCTCTTGAATATCCAGAACTTTGCCTATCGAATGTTCTAAACTGGCCTCGCCGAATACTCCGGACTTTGCCTGTCGAATACTCACGACGCACCTCTTGAATGTTCCAAATTTGCCTCGCAAGAGTCTGTCGCAAAGGGAGAAAACCGTAATAATTGGCAAATATGCTTTGTTTTTCAGACTCTTTTCGTTAACTTTGCGCAAGTACTTTATGGTTATCCTTTATTTTTAAGCATGCAAATAAGCAAATATCTTGTAGCCAACAACCGTGACATGAAGTGGGGACTGACTGTCAGCACAGTGGGGTATGAGGAGATAGCCCCCGGAGACCCTTATCCTACGAGAGGCCATGCCGACGGCTACTACTTTGAGACGGAGCGTGGACGTGTGCTGAACGAGTATCAGCTGTTGTACAACCTGGAGGGTAAAGGCGTTTTCCGCAGCACCCATCAGGAGGAAACGTCCATTGAGGAGGGAGACCTCTTCCTGCTTTTTCCAGGCGAATGGCACACTTACCATCCTCTGCCCGACACGGGATGGAAAGGCTACTGGATAGGTTTCAAGGGGAAAAACATGGACGACCGTGTCTCCGCCGGCTTCCTTACTCCCGAAAAGCCAATCTATCACGTAGGCTTTTCAAGCGAAGTGGTACACCTCTTCAAACGGGCTTATTCAGCTGCGGTAGAGGAAAAAGCCTATTCGCAGCAGCTTTTGGCGGGAATGGTCAACAACCTTGTGGGACTTATGTATTCGCTTGAGCGCAACATTGTGCTGGGCAAGGACAACGCACACGTTGACATGATCAACAAAGGCCGCCTTCGCATACGAGAAGGGCTTGAGAGCAACCTGACAATTCAGCAGATTGCCGAGGAACTGGGAGTGAGCTACTCCAATTTCCGCAAGCAGTTCAAGCTCTATACCGGCCTGAGTCCGGCCATATACCAGCAGGACCTACGTCTGCAAAGGGCAAAGGAACTGCTAACAACAACGGATTTGAGCATAAAGGAGATTGCCTACCGGCTGAATTTCGACTCTCCTGATTATTTTTCAGCCAAGTTCAAGATAAAAACCGGTCGCAAACCCAGCGATTTGCGGCAGCATTGACGGACTCAAGCATCGCCGTTACGCGCACTTCACGGGCACGTTCGCTGCAACGTGCCCGCAGGCGTTAACGCTTCCTGAAGGCTATTACGAGGCATGCTCGCAGTAGGAGCGAGACCTGCTCGTGGTAGGAACGAGGAATACTTGGAGTAGGAAGTGAAAAATGACTGCGTATAGGAGGTACGTCGCCCTCGGCGTACCATTACATAGGGTCTGCTAATTTATTTTAGCCAAGCAGCCCTGTGGTGAGGCAGGAACCCCCACGAGGTAGCCGGCAATGTCTTTTATTCGCTTTCTGAGGGTCTCCATGGCCAATTCCGCAAAAATGAGACAAAGAAGTCCCCTAAGGAACTTCATTACGTTTTTAGCGA
>CAVAQY010000011.1:0-46913 GCA_963590865.1 Bacteroidaceae bacterium
CGATTGTTGAGATGGCCAAGAAACACAACAAGACACCTTTCAATGCAATTCAAGGTGTGCAGGGGCAAAACTTAGACAGGCTCTGCGTCCCGCTCCTCTTGCACAAAGGCAAAACGCACGGTCTCACTCCAAGCCCCACATGGTTTCGAGCAGCCTTTTGCCGCTTTCGGTCTTGAAAACCTTGGCTTCGAAGTGGCGCACAGCCTCCATTGACAGGTTGTCTTCAAATGAATTTACGAGAAAATCGGCCTCAAGCAGTATCTGCCAGTCTATGCCGCTGACGTTGGTGTAGGTATGGTGATGGGCTATGAGCACACACACCCGGTCTGTCTGCGCTTCAGTATAGCCGCCGACAGCCGCCATGAGTTTGCGCGCCTCGGCCGGTCCCAGTTCTTCCTGGTGCTTTCCGTTGCAGTCGCCATACAGTTTTTCGCTCACGTGTATGCCTATGTCGTGGAGTATGGCCGCCGTTTCCAGTATGAATGTGGTAGGCTCGTCAACGTTTTCCAGCCGTGCTATCGTGGCGGCAAAGTCGTGTACCTTAACAAAATGTTGTATGCGTTTTGCGTCGCCACGGTCGTATTCCACCATGGCGGCCATCAGTTTTGCGTGTTGTTGTTCCATGTTTTGCTTCAATATTTTGTGCAAAGGTATCGGCATTTCGGCACAATCCGATACTTTCGGTTCGTTTTTCCGCAGTCAACAACGCTTGCCCTGACGGTTTTTAATCCATTCCAACAGGCTGACAAAGAGCCAAGCCATGCAGAGACTGAGGGCGAAGACGATGAAAGGGAAAACGTTTTCCATGACCAAAGAGTCGTCCTTTCCAACTAAATCAGACAGCCATACGCCAACCAGTACGTGGAACATGAAGATGTAGGCGGAGTACTTCCGCCCTATGGTTGCCAACAGCGTGCCTTCGCCAAAACGGGGATGGCGCAACACCCAATAGAAACAAGGCAGGAACATCGGCAAGGTAAAGAGGTACATCTCCCTCACCCCACTATCAGAACACACGGCACCGAGCAGCCACATCTCTCCGCAGACCAAAAGGAAGGAGCCGAAAGAGTACGCCCACCAGTAGCGTCGGTTTGACAGGAAGCGGAACACACTGTCCTTGTTTTCCCGAATGCACCTGCCAATCATCATGCAGGGCAAACCCATAAAGAGGAAGTTGCGAACCAGAACCTTCGGCAACGGAGTGAAATTGCGGGTGAAATGCACCAGCAGCAATATGGGCACGACGTACCGCAACCACTTGGTAAACCGCCATTTGTCGGCGAAATGGAAGGTAATCAAGCAATAGAGAGCAGCGTAGAAATACCAGAGATGGGGACTGAACAGGTCGGCATTGAACGCAACCCAATTGACAAGGTTCTCCGTCTGAAACGTTTTTTCAATCCATTTTCCCAAAGTGTCTTGCCCTGTCTGATACAGTAGCGACCACGAGGCATACAGAGCCGAGGCGCAAACAGCCATAAACAGCAGCTTCCGGACGTGTTTCCAGAACGTCCCCCGCTCCACCATCGTGGGATAATAATATCCGGTAATGACGAAAAACATGGGAACTGCGCATCTCACAACGGGGCTTAACCAGTCGGCTCCATAGTGAATGCACACCACGAAGAACGCCGCAAAGCACTTCAACACGTCAAGACTGCTGGCACGGGACGCACCCATGCCGGCAGGCTTTGCACAGCCAGAGGTCTGTTCTACCATAAAACAAGAAACTTAGCGCAAATAATCTTGGAGGAAAAAGGCTTCTCCCATAGGGACGCGCCCTCTCGCCGCAAAGTTACGATTAACAAACGAACGAGCCAAACCATTGCCGACGTAACTGTAGTAAAGCCACCGCAAACGGAGCCTTTGCCAATGCAAATGCCGGGAATTCTCCGAACCAACAATAAAACAAGCTAAATAATGTTCAAAAAAACATGGGGAAATGCCTATTTTCCACACTTGTGTATAGGATGTTTTGGGTTTTCTCTATATTTTTGCACTATACACTCAACTCAACAGTATTATGACTCGAGATGAAATCTGGACGGCGCACTACGAGGAGGTGATGACTTTCATGGAAACAAACCACCGGCGCCCGTCCAAGCACAAAGCCGAAGAGCTTCGAATGCACAACTGGATCAAAGCAACAAAGAAACGGGTTAACAAAGGAAAATGTCCGCCCAACAGGTTGCAGAAGTTCACCGTCCTACTGGAACTCGCCAAGAAATACCGGAGGAGAAACCAGTTTGACAAAATTGTAGCGGAAGATTAAAGCGGAAAACCATGAATGACTGGGAGAAGATGCAGGCCGGCGAGCCATACAACGACTTTGCCGAAGACCTTTTCAACAGAAGGGTCAGAGCGAAAAAACTGTTCCGCGCCTACAACCGTCTGGACGATTCGGAGACGGACGAGCGCAACGACATCATGCGGAAGCTGTTCAAATCGGTGGGCAGCAACGTGTGGATAGAACCCGACTTCAGGTGCGAGTTCGGCAACAACATCACCATAGGCGACAACGTATACATCAATTTCGGTTGCGTGATACTCGACTGCGGACAGGTGAGCATCGGTTCCGGCACGCTGATAGGCCCTAACGTGGGGCTATTCTCAGGCAACCACGCAACGGATGCCGAGGAACGCGCCGCCGGAGGTCTCATTCCCAAACCCATAAGCATAGGCCGCAGGGTGTGGATTTGCGGCAATGTGAGCGTTGTGCCCGGCGTTGCCATTGGCGACGACACCATAATCGGTGCCGGTAGTGTGGTGACGCGCGACATTCCGTCGGGCGTAATAGCGGCTGGCAACCCTTGCCGGGTGTTGCGCAAAATCACCGAAAAGGACAAGATTGGCTATGTAGCCGAGGGACAATAGCGAGACTTTTCACGGAAACATTCACACCCAACTCCACTTTTCTATGCTGGAAGTAAAGAACGCATCGATTGCCAAAGACGGCCGTACTCTGTTTCAGGGACTGTCGTTCACGGTGAACAATGGCGAGACGGCAGCCGTCATGGGAAGTTCAGACGATGACTTGACGCTGCTCCTGCACGGCATGATGGGGCTGTACCCTTTGGCCGAGGGACACGTGAGCATCGACGGAGAACTGCTTGCCGCCTGTTCCGCCGCAGAGTTCCGCAAACTCATGGCCTATGTGCCCAAGGATTTGCCTGCCATAAACGGCACCATGGAAGACTTGGTGCGGCTGCCGTTCGGCCTTGAAGCCAACAAGTCAAAGCTTTTTTCCAAGCAGTCGCTGATTGAAGAGTGGAAAACGCTCGGCCTCAACGAGGCTGTCTGCCGCCAACGAATTGCAGACACAACCGCACGCGAGCGACAATTGGCTCTGCTTTCGGTGGCCGGACTGTTGGACAAACCCATCATTCTGGTGGACAGGATGTACGCACTAACCGGGGCGGACGACTGTGCTCTGGTGGCAGACTACCTGCGGAAACTCGCCCGGCGCGGATCTTCGGTGGTGGTAGTGGCCGGTAACGCAGTACAGACGAACCTCTTTGACAAGTACATCCGCACGACTCCCACCGGGGCATGATTGCCGAACGATAGGCTTTGCACTTTTCAGGGGACTTCATGCAGCTGCCCCGACCCTTCAGGGCGCAAGTTTGCCGAGCAGTCATCTGAGAGCGGAACCTGTATGATAATGTATAGTCTCACCGTTTGGCCACGTAATATTCTTCTTAATCACGAAATAAAACTATGGAAATTCCTTATTGGGGACTGTTTTTCTCTCTCTTGCTCTTTGCCGTTCCGTTCGCCGTTTTCTTCCGGCTGGACAGAGACCTGTTGCGCTCCTCGGCGGTGGCAGTCGGGCGCATGACCATACAGTTGTTGCTGGTTGCCGTATACATGAGGTGGCTTTACGGTTGCAACAGCATGGTTCTCGACGCGACATGGATGGTGCTGATGACAGCAGCCGCAGCGTTTTCAATCGCAAACCGCAGTTGTCTGCGCTGGCAGAAACTGCTTCTTCCCGTAGCCGCAGGGCTGTTTGTGTCGGTAGTGCTGGCCTGCGTGTACATGCTGGTGGCCGTGGTGCGTCCGGCCGACATAATGAGTGCCAGCTGCATTGTGCCCGTATTCGGACTGTTGCTGAGTGGCGTGCAGAGCGTGGGCAAGGCCGTTCTGGAGGCTTTCTATTCCGAGTTGCGGCGCAATTCCGGGCTGTATTCCTACCTCTTGGGCAACGGAGCAAGCCACAAAGAGGCCATTCTACCGTTTTTGAGGGATGCTTTGAAAAAGGGATACGCACCGCTTGTGGCCAACGTCTCGGTGGCCGGAATCGTCACAATGCCCGGCATGATGATGGGTGCAATGCTCGGTGGCGTCGGTCCAGGCTTTGCCGCAGTATGGCAGATTGGCATTGCGGCCTGCGTGTTCGCCGCTCCGATAGTGTTCACGGCTGTGGTTTTGTATCTTGCCGACAACCGCGTGTTTGACCGTTATGGCCGTCTGCGCAACGTTTTCAACGAAGACTGACACGCCATTTTGGCAGATTGATTTACGTCAACTGCATTGACAAAGGTCAAAATAAAGGACGTTGAAAGTAAAAAGCACGCCGTTTTGTGTGCGCACACAACAGTTTGGCGTTACCTTTGCACCAGAAAACACAGAAAAGGATAACAAGAAGGATGTGAAGAAGCATCCGACGAGAGTTGTAAAAATGTGTAACTTAGGAATTAAAAAGAAAGGTAAAAAGATTATGAGAAGGATGATGAAGAAGATCGGAGAGAGCAAGAAGTTCAACAACTATTGCATGAATGTGCTCCGTATGTACGGTTACGGCAATGTGAACATTCCTGCCTGAAACCACTCAACAGGTATAACCTTATAACACAGACGAGGCTGTTTTCAGAACGAGAAACTGAAAACAGCCTCGTTTTCTTTTGGGTTTCATGCCCATTTGGACTACCTTTGTGCCCGACGGACTTGTAGAGCGGTAATTTACGGAACCACCATGTAACCATCCGTCAACGCACCGAAAAGAGAAGGAATAATCATGAAGAAAAGATTGGGAATGAGCCTGTGCACATTGGCAGCGGCCTGTTTGTTTGTGACGTGCGGCCTGTCGGGCAACAGCAAAACGGCAACTACTGCGGTGGCGGAGAGTACGGAAAGCGGCGCAAACGAACAGCACGACTATGAACTGCCGGCCACAAGACAAGGCAGCGGCGAGCAGATACTGCGGCGGGAGGGCTACACCGTGTCGTACAACAGCGAGACAAAACTGCCCAACTGGGTGGCTTGGCACCTTATGGCCGACCATACTGACGGGCCATACAAGCGCAAAGGGGTGTCGTTTGCGGAGGATGAAGAGGTGGCAACACCTCGTGCCACGCTCGATGACTACCGGTCTTCGGGCTACGACCGCGGCCATATGTGTCCTTCGGGTGACTGCCGATGGAGCGAGAAAGCCCAGCAGGAGTCGTTTCTCCTGACCAATGTGTGTCCGCAGATACACGGACTGAACGCCGGAGACTGGAACGAAATGGAGATGCAATGCCGCCGATGGGCTGATGCATACGGCGATTTATATATAGTGTGCGGCCCGGTGCTCTACTCCAAGTCGCGCCACAAGACCATAGGGCTCCACAAGGTGGTGGTGCCGGAAGCCTTTTTCAAGGTGGTGCTGAGGACAGGAAAGGACACGGCGGCCATCGGCTTCATATACAAAAACGAGTCGGGCAACCGTCCGAAAAGCTACTATGTAAACTCCGTTGACGAGGTGGAGCGCATAACTGGCTACGACTTTTTCTCCACTCTTCCCGATGAAACGGAGCGTAGAGTGGAGGCCGAAGCCAATCTGGACGCATGGCAATGACGGACAAGACGCATTGCGGTGGTGATTGTGCGTGCCGTCAGAGCGGCCTAACTGCGTGAACAATGCTTCCCCCGAGAGAACGAATCATGCTTTTTAGGTATTGTAAGGGCACTGCTTATGGGCTAATTTTGCAGTCGAAAAACAGTTTCAAGCACATGGACATGAACACTGAAAAGGCCACTCCCGTTGACATGAAGGTTCTGATGAACCACATATACGAATATAAGAAAGGTGTGAGGCGCATGGTTCTCTTCACTTTCAACAAGAAATATGAACAGATTGCCATAACACGACTGGAACATCAGAACATAAGCTACATCATACAACCTGTGGGCAACGACCGGCTAAACCTGTTTTTCGGACGTAAAGAGTGTCTCGATGCCATACGTCTGATGGTGACAAGACCGCTCAACCAGCTCACTCCCGAAGAAGACTTCATACTGGGAGCAATGCTCGGCTACGACATCTGCGCCCAATGCGAACGCTATTGCGAGCGCAAGGAGAGGCACGCTGCACGCTGCTGTTCATAAAAACAAGGACGACACAAAACCCTGGCTCCCACGTTCTTGCTGCGTTTGCCGCCAATGCAAACGTATGCTTTGTCGCTATCCGCTAACCCACTATCATCCATAACAGTTTTTGATTTACCTGGTTCATAACGATTTCCAATTTATCGGGAAACAAAAAATGCCACCACTCATCAACGAGCAGTGACATTCAAGCCTATGTTATAAATACAAATCCTTTTTCTAATCCAAATCTTTCTTAGTAAGAACCTGAAGCTAACGTTGTAGCTTGCAGGGGTTCTTTACTAATACTCGAATTTTGAAAGTTTTAGGATGTCTCACGACAGCCTTGTTATCCACAATCAAACTTTCTTTCTACCAATAACTAAAAACCTAAAACTATAAATATTACTACTAACCTAAAACAATCTATTAACCTTTTGACGTTGCAAAGGTAGCACGGAACTTCAGACCGCGCAACAACTTGAACCATGAATGTATGCGAAATCGCCCTATTCTTGACGCAAATCAATCACTGTGTGCGCAAACAATTGTGCAGACGGGGCAAAAACGACTGCAAAACGTCCTGCTTCGTAATAGTAAGCCGCCTACTTTGCATTCATAAACTGGCAGATTTTACGGTCCCTTTCTATCCTGTTTTCACGTTTTATGCCTATCTTTGTATCTACGGGCGGATTCTGCTGCCCGTTCCATGAATAACAGTAAACCAAAACAAGGGCAATGCATCACGTTTCACCCTGTGGCGAAACGATACCCCGAAAAAAGAAATGAGATGGGAACAAACATACCGGCAGAATGGAATAAGTTTTATCTGAAAGACGTGTCGTTCGTAAACCTTATGACGCGCCGCATATTCAATGTGTTGATCGTTGCCAACCCCTACGATGCCTTCATGCTTGAAGACGACGGACGGGTTGACGAGAAAATCTTCGACGAGTATATGGACTTGGGGATGCGCTATCCGCCAACGTTCACACAGGTGAGCACTACAGAGGAAGCCAACGAGGTGCTGAAATCAACGGGCATAGACCTCGTGATCTGTATGCCTGGCAATGCCGACAACGACGCATTCGATGTGGCGAGGGCTGTGAAGTCGGCTTCTCCCGGCACTCCGTGTGTGGTTCTCACCCCATTCTCCCACGGCATACGCCGACGGATGCTCAACGAGGATCTGTCAATCTTTGACTACGTGTTCTGTTGGCTGGGCAACACCAACCTCATTTTGTCCATTATAAAACTGATAGAGGACAAGATGAACATTGAGCACGACATCCGCGAAGCTGGGGTGCAGATGATTTTGCTCGTGGAAGACAGCATACGCTTCTACTCGTCCATACTGCCAAACCTCTACAACTATATACTGCAGCAGAGCAAGCGGCTTTCCACAGAAGCCCTCAATCCTCATGCAGCCGCCCAACGCAAGCGCGGACGACCGAAAGTGGTGCTAGCGCGCACTTATGAGGAGGCCATGGCTCTGTATGACCGCTACGCCGACAACACTCTGGGGGTAATCAGCGACATACGTTTCCCCATCGGCGGAGAGAAAGACCCTGAAGCCGGATTCAAACTGGTGCGTGAGATAAGGCGTCGGGACGAGTTCGTGCCGCTGATACTACAAAGTTCGGAGGCTGAGAACCGCGAACAGGCCGAGAAGGAAGGCTTCCACTTTGTGGACAAGAACTCGAAGAAGATGAGCATAGACCTGCGCAACCTCATGGAGGAGCACATGGGGTTTGGCGATTTCATATTCCGCGACCCCAAAACCCACAGGGAGATAATGCGTGTGAGGAGTCTGAAGGAGTTGCAGGACAACATATTCAAGATACCCAACGACTCTATGCTCTACCACATACGCCGCAACCACATGAGCCGATGGCTGTGCGCAAGGGCGATATTCCCGGTGTCGGCATTTCTGAAACACGTGACATGGGATAAGCTGCAGGACGTTGATGCCCACCGGCAAATAATCTTCGATGCGATAGTGCAGTATCGACGCATGAAGAATGTGGGCATCGTGGCCGTGTTTGACCGCGGCAAGTTTGATGCCTACGGCCATTTCGCCCGCATCGGCGAAGGATCTTTAGGAGGCAAGGGGCGCGGTCTAGCCTTTCTCGACAACATCATAAAGCGCCATCCCGAACTGCAACGTTTCGACAACGCCACGGTATCCATACCCAAGACGCTCGTGCTGTGTACTGATGTATTCGACGAGTTTATGGACAGGAACAACCTCTACCAGATTGCCCTCAGCGATGCTGCCGATCAAGACATACTCGACCACTTTCTCAAGGCGCAGCTGCCCGACACGCTGATAGCCGACTTCCTTACTTTCTTCGACGCAGTGAAGGCTCCAATAGCCATACGTTCGTCGTCGCTTCTGGAGGACAGTCACTACCAGCCTTTTGCAGGAATATATTCTACCTACATGATTCCGTATCTTGAAGACAAGTACGAAATGCTACGCATGCTGGCCTGTGCCATCAAGGGAGTGTATGCATCGGTGTATTACAGCGACTCCAAGGCGTACATGACGGCCACAAGCAACGTGATAGACCAGGAGAAGATGGCCGTAATATTGCAGGAAGTGGTTGGCAAACAGTACGGCGACCGCTTCTATCCCAACTTCAGCGGTGTGCTGCGCTCGCTCAACTATTATCCCATAGGCGACGAAAAGGCGGAGGAAGGAATAGCGAGCCTCGCCCTCGGACTGGGCAAATACATCGTTGACGGCGGTCAGACTCTGCGCGTCAGTCCGTCGCACCCCAACCAGGTGTTGCAGACGAGCGAGATGGAAACGGCACTGCGCGACACGCAGACGCGGTTTTACGCTCTCAACATGAAGCACACGGGCGAAGACTTCAAGGTGGACGACGGGTTCAACATACTTAACCTTCGGGTGAAGGAGGCCGACAAGGACGGTTCGCTCAACTACATTGCATCCACGTATGACCCGTATGACCAGGTAATACGCGACGGAATATACGAGGGTGGCCGCAAGGTAATCACTTTTAGCGGTGTGCTTCGGCAGGACGTGTTTCCCCTACCCGAACTGTTGCAGGACATACAACGGCTCGGAACGGAGGAGATGCGACGTCCGGTAGAAATGGAATTTGCCTGCAACCTCAACGACGACCGTTCCGGCGAACTGTATCTCTTGCAGATACGCCCGATAGTGGACAGCAAGCAGAAGCTCGACGAAGACCTGGACACGATAACCGACGACAAGTGCCTGCTGCGTTCCGACAATTCGCTCGGCCACGGCATTTGCGAAGACGTGCAGGACGTGGTATACGTAAAGACCGGCGACAACTTCACTGCGGCAAACAATCCGGCCATAGCCCGCGACATGGAAAAGCTGAACAAACAATATCTTGACGAGGGACGCAACTATATCCTCGTGGGACCAGGCCGTTGGGGGTCGAGCGACTATTGGCTTGGAGTGCCTGTGAAGTGGCCTCACATCAGTGCCGCACGTGTTATAGTGGAGGTGGAGCTGAAGAACTATCGCGTAGACCCGAGCCAAGGCACCCACTTTTTCCAGAACCTGACTTCGTTTGGAGTGGGCTATTTCACCATTAGCTTATCCGCCGGCAGCGGCATCTTCCGCAAGGACATTCTTGACAGTATGCCTGCCGTGGCCGAAACGGAGTATGTGCGCTGCGTAAGGTTCGCCTCTCCGCTCCGCATAATGATGGACGGGAAGAGACAAAAGGGACTTGTGCTTTTCAGTGAATAATTCTCCGCAACTGGTGTAAAAGGCCACTACATTAACAAAATGTAACTTTACACATGAAGATTTCCCCGTTTACGCTTGGCGCATACCGCGTTTTTCCTTATTTTTGCGATACATCACTGACATAGTGGCAGGGATGAGTAACCTTAAAACAGATATTACTATGAACGTGGAAAGAATTATGCAACAGCTGGAGCAGAAGCATCCGGGTGAATTGGAGTACTTGCAGGCAGTGAAAGAGGTGCTGTTGTCTGTGGAAGACGTGTACAACAAGCATCCTGAGTTTGAGAAAGCCAAGATAATAGAGCGCATTGTCGAACCGGAGCGCGTGGTTACTTTCCGCGTACCTTGGGTGGACGACAAGGGCGAAGTACACGTGAACCTTGGCTATCGTGTGCAGTTCAACAGCGCCATCGGCCCGTATAAGGGCGGTTTGCGCTTCCATCCTTCGGTGAACTTGTCAATCCTGAAGTTCCTTGGCTTTGAGCAAACATTCAAGAATGCACTCACCACACTGCCTATGGGCGGCGGCAAAGGCGGTGCGGACTTTTCCATCCGTGGCCGTTCGGACAACGAAGTGATGCGTTTCTGTCACTCGTTTATGACAGAACTCTACCGTGTCATCGGCCCGGAGGAGGACATTCCGGCCGGAGACATCGGAGTGGGAGCACGTGAAATCGGCTACCTCTTCGGAATGTACAAAAAGCTGACCCACCGTTGGAACGGCGTTCTCACGGGCAAAGGACTGGAATGGGGCGGTTCGAGAATACGTCCAGAGGCCACGGGTTACGGTGCTTTGTACTTCGTAAACCAGATGCTTCAGACCCGTGACATAGACATCAAGGGCAAGACTGTGGCCATCAGCGGCTTCGGAAACGTGGCTTGGGGAGCTGCAAAGAAGGCTACCGAACTTGGAGCAAAGGTCATAACCATATCGGGACCTGACGGATATATATATGACCCAGCAGGCATTTGCGGCGAGAAGATAGACTATATGCTTGAGCTTCGCGCCAGCGGCAACGACGTTTGCCAGCCGTATGTGGAGGAATTCCCGGAGGCAACGTTCTTTGAAGGCAAGAAACCGTGGGAGGTGAAGTGCGACATAGCACTGCCGTGTGCAACGCAAAACGAGCTTGACGGGCACGATGCAGACCTGCTTCTGGCCAACAAGCCATTGTGCGTAGCCGAAGTTTCCAACATGGGATGCACCGCTGAGGCTGTTGAGAAGTTCACTGCGGCAAAGCAACTGTTCGCTCCCGGCAAGGCAGTCAACGCCGGAGGTGTGGCTACGTCTGGACTGGAGATGACCCAAAACGCCATCAGGCTAACTTGGAGTGAAGAGGAAGTGGACGAGAAACTGCACTACATCATGCACAGCATACACGAGCAATGTGTGAAATACGGCAAACAGCCCAACGGATACATCGACTATGTGAAGGGTGCCAACATCGCCGGATTCATGAAAGTGGCCAATGCCATGATGGCACAGGGCATAGTATAAACCAACGACTGATGGAAATAAGAAAATTAGCGATACTGTCATTAACAACGTTAAGCCTTGCCACTTTGGACGCACAAACCGTCCAGAGGGGCAAGGCTTCTTTTTACTCTAAAAGAGCTACCGGGGCAAGGGCAAGCAGTGGAGAAAGGATTCACCACGACAGCCTGACATGCGCTCACCGCACCTATCCATTCGGCACGATGCTGAAAGTAACCAACATCAGCACGGGAAAGTCTGTCTTTGTGAGGGTCATTGACCGCGGACCATTCAAGCGCGGACGCATCATTGACCTGTCGTGGGCAGCTGCCAAAGAGATTGGCATGCTCGCACAAGGCATAGCCACAGTGGCGGTGGAAAGGGCAGACAACCTGATTGTCCCGTTCAAGCCGGAGCCTGAAGACCACATCTTTGAACTTGACTTCGAGCGACTGGCAGGCGATGACAACGAAGGTTTGCAGCCAAGTTGGCAAGAAATGAAAGACGCAGTGGCAACCGGCAGTGCAGGCCATGGACGGAAGCATAGCGAAAAGAAACCTAAGGCATCCGACAAAACCAAGCACACCACACGGTAAACCGGCGAAAGCGGAGTTTGGATTACCGCTTTGATGTAGTCACAACAAACTCTTTCACCTGAGAAGTTATCTCATGGTTGCCTTGAACCACGGCAATCTTTAGTACAATCTGCCCGTTTTTGAGGCGTTTGTCGGCAAACACTGTAGCTGTATACCTGACGCCACGGTGCGGAGCTATACTTTCCACACGCAGTCCCGACGATATGTGGACGTGCTTGTTGCCAGTTGTTTCAACCACAGTGGGCTGCACGTCATACAAGGTCACGTCCGAACTGTTCATTATTTCGAATGTCACCTTGCTTGTCTCGCCGGCGTGAAGTATGCCGTCACCGTCCCTATCCACGAACGTGGCATTGCGCACCTCAATAAGCGAATTGTATTCTATACGGTAGCCTTGGATGGCGTGCTCCAACTGGTCAACCGACACTGTGCGCGGTGTCACTGTTGTATAAGTACCTCGTCCGTTAGACTCCTGTCCACTATTTGGGGCAGTAGGGCCTGTCGACGGCTCCATCTCTATACGGTCGTCGCCGCTGTTTGTCGGGTCGAAGTAGCCATTGTTCTGGCTATATGCACTGTTGTCGGTGCCGTTGGCATAACTGCCTGTGCTATAACCGTAGTTGTCAGATCCGTAACCATAGCCCGCACGACCGTACTGGGCCTCGCTTCTCTCGCGATATTGGCGGTATTTCTCCTGCTGCGCCCTCTCGTTGGCACTGCCCACTGCGGCTCCTGCCACCGCTCCGCCAGCCATACCGAACAGAGTTCCGATATCACTGCCACGCGGGCCACCGGATATTCCGCCAATGGCCGAGCCAAGAATTGCGCCGAAACCGGCTCCTGTAATTGCTCCGTCGCCGACACTGTTGCATCCTGTGAACAACGTTGCGGCGCAAACCGAATATAAAACGAGCTTCTTCATGTCCTTATTCCTTTCTTTTAGGATTTGGCAAAGCCAGTGCAAGCGAGGGCAATGAAAATTCACTTCCGTATTGCCGAGCGCAGCTCTGACTTATGCAAAGTTACAAATAACTTTGAAAAAGATTCTGTTTACGTCCTCCAATGCAACATTTAGCTTGTGTTAAACGTCATTACATCCTCTCGTTAAGCCCAAATCGGTCAATAGAAATTCTCCGTGTCGTACGGCAAAGAAAAATCCCAATGAACGATTTGGGATAAACAGCTTCCCAGATTGCGGTTCTATTTTGCATAAAATAGGCAACACTCGCAATTTGAAAGTAAACTTTCATTACGCTCGCTTGCATTGTCTTTCGAGAACATCACTTAAGTACAGAATAGAGCAGCACACTGGACAGACAAGGCCGACGGGAGAGCTTTCAACTATCAAAAAAAAGCGTCCCTGTGCGAACATATATCATCATCGCACAAGGACGCTTTATAATTGACTCAATAAAGAAATGAGCTTTTCTCCGCCTTATTCAGCCTTAGAAGCCTCGTCTGCAACAGGAGCTGCATCTGTTGTGGTCTCTTCTGCGGGTGTGGCCTCTACTACTTCAGCACTACCCTCTGCCTTAGCAGAACGGCGAGAACGGCGTGTAGCCTTCTTCTTAGTGCCTGTCTTGGCCATGTTCTCATCAAAGTCAACAAGCTCAATGAAGCATATCTGAGCAGCGTCACCCTGACGGAAGCCCAACTTAACTATACGGGTATAGCCTCCGGGACGGTCAGCAACCTTAGCTGCCACTTCACCGAACAGTTCTTTCAAGGCAAACTTATTCTGGAGATAGCTGAAGACAACACGGCGTGAATTGGTTGTGTCGTCCTTGGAACGCGTAATCAGCGGTTCCACATATTTCTTCAAGGCTTTTGCCTTGGCAAGAGTCGTAGTGATTCTTTTGTGCATTATCAGCGATATAGCCATGTTAGCGAGCATGGCCTTACGGTGAGATGCAGTACGACCCAAATGATTGAATTTCTTATTGTGTCTCATTTTTGTTTTTCTTTTGCGACAGTCCTCTGCGTATATGGCAGTGGAGAACTGTCTCCGCTGCCATATAGAGCAAGATTATCACTTGTCTAATTTATACTTTGTAATATCGGTTCCAAACGACAGATTCAGACTCTCGAGCAAATCATCAAGCTCAGTGAGCGATTTCTTACCGAAGTTGCGGAACTTCAAAAGGTCGGTTTTGTTGTACTGTACAAGGTCGCCCAATGTTTCAACATCGGCAGCCTTGAGGCAGTTGAGGGCACGTACGCTGAGATTCATATCAACAAGGCGTGTCTTCAACAACTGACGCATATGCAACACCTCCTCATCAAACTCCTGATTGCCGTCAACCTCGTTGTTTTCGATGGTTATCTTCTCGTCGGAGAACAGCATGAAGTGATAGATGAGAATCTTTGCGGCCTCTTTCAGTGCATCTTTCGGACTGATGGAACCGTCCGTAGTAACTTCAAGTACAAGTTTATCGTAGTCGGTCTTCTGTTCAACACGGTACGGCTCAACAGCATACTTGACATTACGTATCGGAGTGTAAATTGAATCGATTGGAATTACATTAACATCGGTGCAGAACTCTCTGTTCTCATCTGCGAGTACATAGCCGCGTCCTTTGTTAATGGTAAGATCAATCTGCATCGAAGCTTTGGAGTCTAAATGACAAATCACCAAATCGGGGTTTAACACTTCAAATCCGGTCAGATACTTACCGATATCTCCAGCCTTGAACTCTGTAGAATTCTCGACCGTGATACTGACTTTTTCGTTCTCGAATTCTTCCACTATTTGCTTGAACCTAACTTGTTTCAGGTTCAATATAATGTTGGTCACATCCTCCTTAACACCAGACACGGAAGAGAACTCATGCTCAACACCTGCGATACGGATGGTGTTGATGGCATAACCTTCCAGCGAGGAAAGAAGAATGCGGCGCAAGGCATTGCCGATGGTGACACCGAAGCCTGGCTCCAACGGACGAAATTCGAACTTGCCGAACTTGTCGTTGGTTTCCAACATTACGACTTTGTCAGGTTTTTGAAATGCTAATATCGCCATTAATTCAATGATTTATTTAGAGTACAACTCAACGATTAACTGCTCCTTGATATTTTCAGGGATGTCGGCACGCTCCGGTTTGTGAAGGAACTTGCCACTCTTTGTATTGTCATCCCACTCGAGCCAAGGATACTTGCTATGGTTGAAACCAGCAAGGGCTGCCTCGATAACCTCAAGTGACTTTGACTTCTCGCGAACGGCAACCACCTGACCGGGAGCAACCAAGAACGACGGGATGCCAACAACTTTACCATCAACTGTTATGTGACGATGGCTCACAAGCTGACGAGCAGCTGCACGGGTCGGGGCAATACCCAAACGGAACACAACATTGTCAAGGCGGCACTCAAGTGTCTGGAGCAACACCTCACCGGTGATGCCGTCAGCCTTGGCAGCCTTCTCAAACATATTACGGAACTGGCGCTCAAGCACGCCATAGGTGTACTTGGCTTTCTGCTTCTCTGCCAGCATGACAGCATACTCCGACTGCTTTCTGCGACGGTTGTTGCCATGCTGTCCAGGAGGGAAGTTTCTCCTGGACAAAACTTTGTCTGCGCCGAAGATTGGCTCACCAAAACGACGCGCAATTTTTGATTTCGGTCCAATATATCTTGCCATAATATTCTTATTGCTTAATTTTGTTTCAACAACTTATAATGAGTACTATACACGTCTTCTCTTCGGAGGACGGCAGCCATTGTGTGGCAACGGAGTAACGTCAACAATCTCTGTTACCTCGATACCTGCTCCATGGACGGCACGGATAGCCGACTCACGACCGTTACCCGGACCTTTCACATATGCTTTCACCTTGCGCAAGCCCAACTCATAAGCGACCTTTGCACAATCCTCGGCAGCCATTTGGGCAGCATACGGAGTGTTTTTCTTTGACCCACGGAAGCCCATTTTACCGGCAGACGACCAAGAGATAACCTGTCCCTCACCATTAGCGAGAGAGACTATAATATTGTTGAAGGAGCTATGCACATGCAACTGTCCCATAGCATCAACTCTCACGTTCTTTTTCTTTGAAGCGACTGTTTTCTTTGCCATAATTCTTAATCTTTAAAGTTCAAATTGTGAATTACTTCGTAGCCTTCTTCTTGTTGGCAACAGTCTTCTTCTTACCCTTACGTGTACGGGCATTGTTCTTTGTGCTCTGACCGCGAACGGGAAGACCATTACGATGACGGATGCCACGATAGCAACCAATATCCATCAGACGCTTGATATTCAACTGGATCTCAGAACGGAGATCACCTTCAACCTTGAATTCAGCACCGATAATTTCGCGGATTTTGGCGGCTTGGTCGTCTGTCCAATCGCAGACCTTCAAGTCACGGCTAACGCCGGCCTTATCCAATATCTTTGCTGAACTACTTCGACCTATACCGTAAATGTAGGTCAATGCGATTTCGCCACGCTTATTCTGGGGCAAATCTACTCCAACAATTCTTATTGCCATTTGTTAGTGAATAAAATAAAAATGTTTAAACGTTTGATTAACCCTGACGCAACTTGTACTTAGGGTTTTTCTTGTTGATAACGAACAGACGTCCCTTTCGACGCACAATCTGGCAGTCGGGGGTGCGTTTCTTCAAAGATGTTCTTGTCTTCATGTCTATTATTTGTATCTAAATACTATTCTTCCTTTCGTCAAGTCATAGGGACTCATCTCCACTTTCACCTTGTCTCCGGGGAGTATCTTAATGTAGTGCATACGCATCTTGCCCGAAATGTGGGCGATTATCTGCACACCATTCTCAAGTTCCACCCGAAACATTGCATTGGAAAGAGACTCTACAATAGTGCCGTCCTGCTCTATAGCGGATTGTTTTGCCATACCTTTTTTGATTCCTTATTTCTCTCTATTACCGTATCACCAACTACATGATAAAGCCACGGTATTCCAAGAAGAATTAAATATTGACTGGATTATGCAGAGGCTCCACTACGGCCATGAACCCTACCCGAATTCAACAAACCGTCATAATGGCGCACGAGCAAATGACTCTCAATTTGCTGGAGAGTATCAAGCACCACACCAATAAGTATCAAGAGTGACGTTCCACCAAAGAACTGCGAAAAAGCATCCTGCACATCAAGCAATCCTGCTAAAGCGGGCATGATGGCAATGAAAGCAATAAACAATGATCCAGGGAATGTAATCCTAGACATCACCGTATCAATATAGTCCGCAGTGTCTTTTCCAGGCTTTATTCCAGGAATAAAACCATTGTTGCGCTTCATGTCCTCTGCCATCTGTGTCGGATTCAATGTTATAGCTGTGTAGAAATACGTGAACGCTATAATAAGGGCAGCAAACACGACATTGTACAACCAACTGTGATGATCCATCATGGCTCTCACGAACCAATTAGAGTTCTCTGGGGTAGAATACTGGACGATGGCCAATGGAATAAACATCAGAGCCTGAGCAAAGATGATAGGCATTACGTTTGCTGCGAACAATTTCAAAGGAATATACTGGCGAGCACCACCGTACTGCTTATTTCCAACAATACGCTTGGCATACTGAACCGGTATTTTACGAGTTCCCTGCACAAGCAGTATCGCTGCACACACTACGGCCAACAAAACCAATATCTCAATCATGAACATCACCAATCCACCACCGGATATTGCGGTGAAACGAGAGCCAAGCTCCTGAATGAAAGCTTGCGGCAGACGTGCGATGATACCAATCATGATTATCAAGGAAATGCCATTTCCAATCCCCTTGTCCGTGATACGTTCTCCCAGCCAAAGAATAAACATACTTCCAGCAGCAAGGATTACCGTTGCAGTCATGATGAACACAGTCCAGGAGATACCCGTAGCGAGGGCACCTCCGGCCTGCATCCTAAGATTTATCAGGTAGCTCGGAGCTTGAAACAACAAGATACCCACTGTAAGATAGCGAGTATACTTGCTGATCTTCTTGCGTCCGCTTTCTCCTTCACGCTGCATCTTCTGGAAATACGGCACAGCGACAGCGAGAAGCTGCATGACAATAGAAGCTGAGATATAAGGCATTATTCCCAATGCGAAAATAGAAGCATTGGAAAATGCTCCACCAGAGAACATATCCAAAAGAGACATCAAGCCCCCTTTGGTCTGCGACTGTAGTTTGTCCAACATGGCAGGGTTAATGCCAGGAAGCACTACAAATGAACCGAAACGGTAAATTGCAGTAAAGAGGATTGTTATGAGAATACGCTTGCGCAAATCCTCAATTTTCCAAATGTTCTTCAGTGTCTCAATTAACTTCTTCATCTCCTTAGATTATTGTTGCGTTACCACCTAATGCTTTGATTGCCTCTTCTGCGGTCTTTGAGAAAGCGTTGGCTTCCACATCCACTTTAGTCTTCAACTCGCCCTTAGCAAGTATTTTCACAAGCTTCTTGCCGTTTGTCAGACCTGCGTCTACAAGTTCAGCCATACCTATCTTGGTCAAGCCTTTTTCTTCAACAAGCTTCTGAAGCGTTGACAAATTAACTGCAAGATACTCCTTGCGGTTGATATTCTTGAAGCCGAACTTCGGAACACGGCGCTGCAATGGCATCTGTCCACCTTCAAAGCCGATCTTCCTCTTGTAACCTGATCTTGCCTTGGCTCCCTTGTGACCACGGGTAGAAGTTCCGCCCAAGCCAGAACCTGAGCCACGTCCCAAACGACGACGAGAGTGTGTGGAACCCTTGGCAGGAGTTAAATTATGTAGTTTCATAATTTTATCTTTTAATTGTTTAGTCTATTACTGTCACCAAATGATGAACTTTCCGTATCATTCCTCGGAGGACTGGAGAATCTTCCCTTTCCACAACCTGTGAAATCTTGTGCAGTCCCAACGAAAGCAATGTCCTTTTTTGGTCTATTGATGCACCAATGCGGCTCTTTACCTGCTTTATTTTGATTGTTGCCATAGTTAAAAGTCTCCTTATCCTCTAAATACTTTTTCCATACTGATGCCACGCATTCCAGCTACAGTATAAGCATCTCTCATCTGGCTCAATGCAAGAATTGTCGCCTTTACCAAATTGTGCGGGTTGGAAGAACCTTTCGACTTTGCCAAAACGTCCTTTACGCCAACGCTGTCAAGCACAGCACGCATAGCGCCACCGGCCACAAGACCAGTACCAGCCGCAGCGGGCTTCAAGAAGACCTGGGCTCCACCAAAGTGGGCTTCCATCTCATGAGGAACTGTTCCCTTAAGAACAGGCACCTTGACAAGGTTTTTCTTTGCAGCTTCCACACCTTTTGCGATAGCAGCAGTAACTTCACCTGCCTTTCCAAGGCCCCAGCCAATGATTCCATTACCATCACCGACAACGACAATTGCGGCAAAAGTAAAGGTACGGCCACCTTTCGTCACCTTGGTAACACGGTTAATAGCAACCAATCGGTCTTTCAATTCAACGTCACTATTTACTCTAACTTTGTTCATTGCCATAATCGTTTAAAAATTAAGCCCTCCCTTACGGGCAGCATCTGCCAACTGCTTTACTCGTCCATGATAAAGGTATCCATTGCGGTCAAATACCACAGTGGAAACACCTGCCTCAATGGCTTTTGTCGCAACGAGTTCTCCGACTTTCTCTGCCTGCTGTATTTTAGGCATAGCTTCCATGCCTAAAGAGGAAGCAGATACGAGAGTCTTGCCTTCCTGATCGTTGATTATCTGGACATATATTTGCTTGTTGCTGCGGAATACGCTCATACGAGGACGCTCAGAAGTACCAAAAACCTTTTTACGGATTCTGAACTTTATCTTTATTCGTCTTTCTACTTTCTTTGTTGTCATAATCGTAAATCATTAAAGTTACTTAGCCGAAGCTGATTTTCCAGACTTCCTGCGGATAACCTCACCCTGGAACAGGACTCCCTTTCCTTTATAAGGTTCAGGCTTACGGAAAGAACGAATTTTTGCACAGATAAGTCCCAACAAGGCTTTGTCGCAAGTTTCCAGCATAAGCAGCGGGTTCTGGTTCCTTTCTGACTTTGTCTCAACTTTCACCTCTTTCGGGAGCTGAATGAATATTGGGTGGGTATAGCCAAGTGCGAACTCAATAAGATTGCCCTGGTTTGACACACGGTAACCAACACCGACAAGCTCAAGTGTCTTCTTATAGCCCTCGCTCACACCAATAACCATATTGTTTACCAATGAGCGATAGAGACCGTGAAACGCCTGCTTCTGCTTGCAATTTACCGGGCTGTTCTCGTCAATCTCAAATGTCACATGACCATCAGCTATCTTGACTACGATTGAAGAGTCCACTTTCTGGGAGAGTTCTCCTTTAGGACCTTTTACGTTCACAACGCCATCCGCCACAGTGACTGTTACACCTGCGGGAATACTAATTGGCAATTTTCCTATTCTTGACATAAAGATTTCCTCCAATTAATATACATAGCAAAGAACCTCACCGCCAACTTTCAAGACTGCGGCTTCCTTGTCTGTCATGACACCTTTGGATGTAGATAAAATTGCGATACCTAATCCGTTGATAACTCTCGGCATGTCCTTATAACCCGTATAACGGCGAAGACCGGGCGTAGAAACCCTCTTCAGACATTTAATTGCGTTGACCTTCGTTGTGGGGTCATACTTCAAGGCCACCTTAATTGTGCCCTGCGGTCCATCCTCAATAAACTTGTAGTTGAGGATGTATCCCTTCTCGAAGAGAATCTTGGTGATTTCTTTCTTCAAGTTTGAAGCTGGAACTTCAACAACCCGGTGATGAGCCATGATTGCATTTCTCAACCTCGTCAGATAATCTGCTATTGGATCTGTCATAAATAAAATGTTTAATTAATCGGGGCTACCCCGACAATATTAAAAAATCTCTGCTTTTCAGTTAATCTCGCCCTTACCAGCTGGCCTTCTTGACACCTGGTATCAGACCGCTTGAAGCCATCTCACGGAACTGGATACGCGACAAGCCGAACTGACGCATATATCCCTTGGGACGACCCGTTATCTTGCAACGGTTGTGAAGACGGATGGGATTGGCGTTCTTGGGGATGCTCTGCAACTTGCGCGCAGCCTCATAAGCCTCTGCCGGGTCTTCGGATTTCGCAATAATCTTCTTCAGAGCTGCACGCTTTTCTGCATAGCGGGCAACAAGCTTAGCACGCTTAACCTCGCGAGCTTTCATTGATTCCTTTGCCATATCTCTATTTATCGTTTTTAGCGTTCTTAAACGGCAGACCGAATGCTTTCAAAAGAGCATAACCCTCTTCGTCGGTCTGGGCGGAAGTAACGAAAGTGATATTCATTCCCTGAATACGATCCACTGAATCAATATTAATTTCCGGGAAGATTATCTGCTCCTGCACACCAAGCGTGTAGTTGCCTTTACCGTCAAACTTGCTCTCAATACCCTTGAAGTCACGGATACGAGGCAAAGCTATCTTGACGAGTTTCTCCAAGAACTCATACATACGCTCACGGCGCAATGTCACCATAACACCGATAGGCATTTTCTTGCGGAGCTTGAAATTGGCAATATCCTTCTTTGAATATGTCGCCACAGCTTTTTGGCCCGTGATTGCAGTAATCTCGTTTATCGCAACATCTATGATTTTCTTATCTTGAGTAGCATCACCCAAGCCTTGGTTGACCACGATTTTCTTCAAGACAGGCACCTGCATCTTGGAAGAGTAATTAAACTGTTTTTCCAAGGCAGGAGCTATTTGCTCGATATAGGTCTTCTTCAGTTGTGCTGTATTCATTACTTGATTTCCTCCCCTGATTTTTTGGCGATGCGAACTTTCGTTCCATCTTCTTTCACCTTGATGGCAACTCGTGTAGGCTCACCGCTCTTCGGATCCACAAGGCTCAAGTTTGAGATGTGGATTGGTGCTTCCTGCTTAATGATGCCACCTTGCGGATTCTTTGCAGAAGGCTTGGCACTCTTAGACACAATATTCACGCCTTCAACAATGGCACGTTGCTCCTCTACAAGAACCTTAAGCACTTTATGAGGAGCAGGGAATTTCCCATTCGCCTTCTTGTCCTTGCTGTTTCCGGCAATGACAAGCACCATGTCATTCTTCTTTATTTTTAATTTACTGCTCATTTTGTTTCCTTTAAATAGTTAAAGAACCTCAGGTGCCAAAGAAACGACTTTCATGTTAACGGCACGCAACTCACGGGCAACAGGGCCGAATATACGGCTACCACGAAGTTCACCGGCATTGTTCAGTAACACACAAGCATTATCGTCAAAGCGAATATATGACCCGTCTGCACGACGAATCTCTTTCTTTGTGCGGACTACCAAAGCCCTTGATACTGCGCCTTTCTTCAAATCACTCGATGGGATGACGTTCTTTACAGCAACGACAATCACGTCCCCAACACTTGCATAACGGCGACCAGTTCCACCCAAAACACGAATGCAAAGGGCTTCACGCGCACCGCTGTTATCGCATACAGTAAGTCTTGATTCTGCTTGTATCATAATTACTTAGCTTTTTCTACTATTTGAACTAATCTCCATCTCTTCGTCTTGCTCAGAGGACGTGTCTCCATGATAAGGACTGTGTCGCCAACATTGGCTTCGCTCTTCTCATCGTGAGCATGGTATTTCTTCGTTTTCTGCACGAACTTACCATATATCGGGTGCTTCTCCTTGAACTTTGCAGCAACTACTATGGTCTTTTCCATTTTGTCACTGACAACGACACCCTGTCTTGTCTTTCTTAAATTTCTTGTTTCCATCGTATTGCCCCGATATTATTTGTTAAGTTCCCTCTCACGGAGTATCGTCTTCATACGTGCGATATTGCGACGTACCGTCCTGATTTCTGAAGGATTCTTCAAAGGAGTGATGGAGTGGTTGAACTTCATCTTGTCATACTCCTTGACCTCCTGTGCTATACGCTCAGCCAAGTCCTTGGTCTCAATTTCTCTAATCTCTTTTGCCTTCATAATCAAGCGTTTTTATCGTAATCGCGTCTAACAATAAACTTTGTCTTCACTGGCAATTTCTGCGCTGCAAGACGGAGGGCTTCCTTTGCGATGTCAAATGAAACTCCTTCCACTTCGAAGAGTATACGTCCTGGAGTAACGGGAGCCACCCATCCTGCGGGATCTCCTTTACCTTTACCCATACGCACATCTGCCGGCTTGCGTGTGATTGGTTTGTCCGGGAAGATTCGGATCCACACCTGTCCCTCACGCTGCATATAGCGGTTAACTGCCACACGTGCTGCCTCAATCTGTCGGCTGTCTATCCATTTTGCCTCAAGCGTCTTGATGCCAAAGCTTCCAAAGGCCAGCTGCGTGCCTCTGTGGGCGTTGCCTTTGTTGCCGCGCCCGTCTTGAGGTCTTCTATATCTTACTCTCTTAGGTTGTAACATGATAGCTTCTTACTTTACTTTTTACTTGTTCTTCTTGCTACGGAACTTTCTGCCGCCATTGTTACCCCCGCCAGAGCGGTTGTTACCTTTTTCCTGTGCGAAGTTTGGAGCGAGGTCACGCTTGCCAAACACTTCACCGCGACAAATCCACACTTTAATTCCAAGCAGTCCCACCTTTGTGAGGGCTTCAGCCTGGCAGAAGTCGATATCCGCACGGAAAGTATGCAGAGGAGTACGTCCCTCCTTGAACATTTCCTTACGTGCCATTTCAGCTCCGTTCAGACGTCCCGTAATCTGTATCTTTATGCCTTCAGCTCCAGCACGCATAGTGTTGGCTACAGCCATCTTTATTGCACGACGATAAGCGATCTTGCCTTCTACCTGACGTGCAATGTTGTTTGCCACGATTGTCGCATCAAGCTCAGGCTTCTTTACCTCATAAATGTTGATCTGAATCTCTTTGTCATAGAGTTTCTTCAACTCCTCGCGCAACTTGTCAACATCCTGTCCACCTTTACCAATGACGATACCCGGACGGGCTGTACAGATTGTAATGGTAACCAGTTTCAATGTGCGTTCGATGACAATACGAGACACGCTGGCCTTTGCCAAACGCTCGTTGAGGTATTTGCGGATTTTCCGATCCTCAACCAGATTGTCTCCGAAGTCCTTGCCTCCGAACCAATTTGAATCCCAACCCCTAATGATACCAAGACGGTTGCTAATTGGATTTACTTTCTGTCCCATTCTCTTTACTATTTATCATCATTAGTTTTCGTGTCCACAAACAGTGTTACGTGATTGGAACGCTTACGGATTCTGTATCCGCGTCCTTGAGGAGCGGGTCTCATTCTCTTCAATGTGACTCCCTCGTCAACAAACACCCTTGTAACAAACAATTCACCGTCTTCCGCCTTGCGGTCGTTTTTGAATTCCCAATTGGCGATGGCAGAACGGAGAAGATTCTCGACATCAGCAGCTGCAGCTTTCTTCGAGAAGCGCAGCACAGCAAGCGCACGATTAACTTCCATGCCACGGATCAAGTCCACGACATATCTCATCTTGCGCGGAGAAGAAGGAACGCCTTTCAGCTTTGCAAAATATTGCGTCCGGAGGCTTGCTTTCCTTTCTTCAGCTTTAATATGTTTTCTTGCTCCCATTATTTTATTCTTTTATTTTTCTGGTGAAATCTCCGTTTAGCGCTTATTGCCAGCATGACCGCCGAAGCGACGTGTTGGGGAGAACTCTCCGAGCTTGTGCCCGACCATATTCTCCGTAATGTAAACGGGGATAAACTTATTACCGTTGTGGACTGCAACAGTATGACCCACGAAGTCCGGGGATATCATTGAAGCCCTTGCCCATGTTTTGACAACACTCTTCTTTCCACTCTCGTTCATGGCGAGAATCTTTTTCTCCAAAGAGACGTTTATATATGGACCTTTCTTTAATGAACGACTCATGATTTACACTTAGTTAACTTGATTACTTACTTGCTCTTTCAATAATGTACTTGCTTGAAAGCTTCTTAGGAGCACGAGTCTTAAGACCCTTTGCGTACAAGCCCTTGCGAGAACGTGGATGACCTCCAGACTGGCGTCCTTCACCACCACCCATCGGGTGATCAACAGGGTTCATCACGACACCACGGTTGTGTGGGCGACGACCCAACCAGCGAGAACGTCCAGCCTTACCAGACTGTTCCAGAGCATGATCTGAATTTCCCACGCTTCCTACAGTTGCCTTGCAGGCACTGAGGATTTGGCGAGTCTCGCCTGAAGGGAGCTTTATAACGCAATAGCGTCCCTCGCGAGAAGTTAACTGAGCGAAATTGCCAGCCGAACGAACGAGCAGAGCACCTTGACCCGGGCGCAATTCAATGTTGTGAATCACGGTACCCACGGGGATGTTTGCGAGTGGAAGGGCGTTACCAATCTCTGGCGCAGCCTCCGCACCCGACATCAACTTAGAGCCAACCTGCAGCCCATTGGGAGCAATGATATAACGTTTTTCACCATCAGCATAGAAGAGCAATGCTATACGTGCCGAACGGTTCGGATCGTACTCGATTGTCTTCACGACTGCTGGAACACCGTCTTTCTCTCGCTTGAAGTCTATTATACGATACTTCCTCTTGTGACCGCCACCTCTGTAGCGTACGGTCATCTTACCGGTGTTGTTTCGACCGCCGGTAGAGCGTTTTCCGTAAACGAGAGACTTTTCTGGCACGGATGCAGTAATATCCTCGAACGTGCCAATAACCTTGTGTCTTTGACCGGGTGTAACCGGTTTGAATTTACGTACTGCCATTTTTTATTCTTCGATATTGCTATAAAAATCTATGGTATCGCCTTCCTTCAGCGTAACGATTGCCTTCTTATACGCGTTTTTCTGGCCTTTTATGAGACCAGCTCTTGTATAACGCGCAGAACGTTTTCCGGCATAACGGCTTGTATTAACCGCAATAACCTCAACGTTGAACAGGCTTTCCACTTCTTTCTTTATTTCAAATTTGTTTGCATCTGGACTAACGATGAAGCCGTACTTCGCAGTAGCCTTCTTCGTTATCTCCTGACCCTTGTTCTTTCCAGCTTTCGGAGTGTAGGTTCTGTCCACAGAAGACTTTTCCGTAATCTTGGTCATCTTCTCAGTGACCAATGGTTTGATCAATATTGCCATTTGCGTTTGTCTCCTTTTATTTGTTCAAAATTGCATCAATTGTCTTCAGCGAACCTTCGGTTATCACGAGCACGTCAGCATTCAAAACTTTATACGTATTCAGTGCTGCTGCGCGTATTATCTCCGTACGCTGTAAGTTGCGAGCCGACAAATATACATTTTTATTTGCATCCGGCAAAACGAACAGGGCCTTCTTGCCGTCGACTTTGATGTTTTTTGCAATATTTATAAATTCTTTTGTCTTTGGTACTTCAATATTGAAGTCCTCTACAACGACGATTGAATTCTCTTTCGCCTTGTATGACAGTGCACTCTTACGAGCAAGAACCTTTACTTTTTTATTGAGCTTGAAACCATAGTCACGTGGCTTCGGGCCGAATACACGTCCACCGCCAACGAGCACAGGTGAGTTGATGTCACCACGGCGTGCACCGCCACCGCCCTTCTGGCGTCCGAGCTTGCGAGTAGAACCGGCGTGTTCACTTCTTTCCTTGGCCTTTGCCGTACCCTGACGCTGGTTTGCCAGATACTGTTTTACGGCCAGATAGATAACATGGTCATTAGGCTCAATGCCATAGACTGCGTCGGCCAGTTCAACCTTACGTCCTGTATCCTCGCCTTTTATATTCAATACGTTGATTTCCATTACTTATTTATTAAAAGGGTTGAACCTATGCAACCGGCCACGCTACCTTTCACAAGGATCAGGTTGTGCTCCGGTATTACCTTTAACACTTTCAGATTCTGGGTTGTCACTCTGTCACCACCCATACGGCCGGCCATACGCATACCCTTGAACACCTTTGCGGGGTAAGAACAAGCTCCAATGGAACCCGGCTTACGTGCGCGGTCGTCCTGTCCGTGGGTACTCTGGCCAACACCGCCAAAGCCATGACGCTTCATTACGCCCTGAAAGCCTTTTCCCTTTGATGTTCCGATAACATCAACGAACTCAACTCCATTGAAGATGTCCACCGTGATGGTGTCACCGAGGTTGTATTCCTCGTCAAACTTGAACTCGGCCAAGTGGTGCTTAGGTGTTGTACCGGCTTTCTTGAAGACTCCCTGCATAGGCTTTGAGGTATTCTTTTCCTTTGCCTCGCCAAAGCCCAGCTGAACAGCCTTGTAACCGTCTTTTTCAACGGTCTTTACCTGTGTTACAACACAAGGACCTGCTTCGATAACAGTGCACGGCACATTCTTGCCGTCGGCACTGAAAACGGATGTCATTCCGATTTTCTTTCCAATTAATCCTGGCATTTCAATTACTATTAATATTGTATTGTAGTACTATACTTTAATCTCCACTTCCACGCCGCTGGGCAACTCAAGCTTCATAAGAGCGTCAACTGTCTTGGCTGTTGAGCTGTAGATGTCAATCAGACGCTTGTAGTTTGAAAGCTGGAACTGTTCACGTGCTTTCTTGTTAACGAAAGTAGAACGGTTCACGGTGTAGATGCGTTTGCGTGTAGGCAATGGAATAGGTCCGCTGATGATAGCGCCTGTAGCCTTCACAGCCTTTACGATTTTCTCTGCTGACTTGTCAACCAATGTGTGGTCATAAGACTTCAGCTTGATTCTGATTTTCTGACTCATTTGTTTTTGTCTTGTTTTTGTTTTCATTTGCAGAACCCTCGCGCCTGCTTAAGAGTCATTCGCTAAACAGGGTTTGTCTGCATTGTTTATTTGCATATAGAAGAACCGGAAGCGCACCGCGCTACCAGTTCTTCTATTATTGTTTATACAAGGTCAGCACGGCCTTTCACCTCCTCAAGCACAGTCTTTGCTATTGTGCTTGACAACGGAGAGTGGTGGTCATACTCCATTGAGCTTGTAGCACGGCCGGAAGTGATTGTACGCAGAGCGGTCACATAGCCGAACATCTCTGACAACGGAACCATTGCCTTGATGACACGTGCACCGCTACGAGCCTCTTCCATGCCCTCTACCTGGCCACGGCGCTTGTTCAAGTCGCCTATCACGTCACCCATGTTCTCCTCGGGAGTGATTACCTCGAGTTTCATTATAGGCTCCATGAGCACAGGACCTGCCTTTACGCATCCGTTCTTGTAAGCGTTGAGAGCTGCAAGTTCGAACGACAACTGGTCAGAGTCAACCGGGTGGAACGAACCATCGACCAAAACGACCTTCAGGCTGTCCATAGGATAACCGCCGAGCACACCGTTCTTCATGGCGTTCTCAAAGCCCTTCTGAACCGAGGGGATGAATTCCTTAGGAATGTTACCACCCTTAACCTCGTTGACGAACTGGAGTCCGCCCTCCTTGTAGTCCTCATCAATCGGGCCGATGTTGACGATGATGTCAGCGAACTTACCACGACCACCGCTCTGCTTCTTGTAAACCTCGCGGAGATTTATAGTCTTGGTGATTGCCTCCTTATAGTTAACCTGCGGCTTGCCCTGGTTGCACTCAACCTTGAACTCACGCTTCAGACGGTCGATAATAATGTCAAGGTGAAGCTCACCCATACCTGAGATGATGGTCTGACCACTCTGCTCGTCGGTACGCACGGTGAACGTAGGATCCTCTTCTGCCAACTTTGCAAGACCGTTGTCCAGTTTTGCGATGTCAGCCTGACTCTTCGGCTCAACTGCGATAGAAATCACAGTGTCGGGGAAGCTCATTGACTCAAGCACGATGGGATGTGCCTCGTCGCAAAGAGTATCACCTGTACGGATATCCTTGAAGCCTACGCCTGCGCCGATGTCACCAGCGTCAATTGACTCCATAGGAATTTCCTTGTTGGAGTTCATCTGGAACAGACGGCTCACGCGCTCTTTCTTGCCAGAACGAGTGTTGTATACATAAGAACCGGCAGAAACCTTACCGGAGTAAACGCGGAAGAACACCAGACGTCCCATGTACGGGTCGGTAGCAATCTTGAATGCCAAAGCCGATGTGGGAGCATCCTCTGAAGGCTTGCGGTCCTCTTCCTCTTCTGTGTCGGGGTTTGTTCCGACGATAGCCTCTGTATCGAGAGGTGAAGGCAGGAAAGCGCAAACGTAGTCGAGCAACGGCTGCACACCCTTGTTCTTGTAAGATGAACCGCAAATCATAGGAGTGCACTCCATTGCCACAGTACCCTTGCGGATAGCGGCGATAACTTCCTCCTCTGTGATAGAGTCGGGGTCATCGAAGAACTTCTCCATGATGGTCTCATCGTACTCTGCGGCAGCTTCAAGCAGCTTGTTGCGCCACTCGTCGCACTCGTCCTTCAGATCGGCGGGTATATCCTCAACATCGTATTCTGCGCCCATAGTCTCATCGTGCCACAGGATTGCCTTCATCTTGATGAGGTCAACAACACCCTTGAAGTTCTCCTCTGCACCGATAGGCACCTGCAGAACCACAGGGTTTGCACCAAGGATGTCCTTCATCTGCTGAACAGTCTCGAAGAAGTCAGCACCCGAACGGTCCATCTTGTTCACATATCCTATACGGGGGACGTTGTACTTGTCAGCCTGACGCCAAACGGTCTCAGACTGCGGCTGTACACCGTCTGCAGCAGAATATGTTGCCACAGCACCGTCAAGGACGCGCAGTGAACGCTCAACCTCAGCGGTAAAGTCAACGTGTCCCGGAGTGTCAATGAGGTTTATCTTATAGCTCTTGTCGTTCCAAGTCCAGTTGCAGGTTGTGGCAGCTGATGTGATAGTGATACCACGCTCCTGCTCCTGTGCCATCCAGTCCATTGTGGCTGCACCGTCATGCACCTCACCTATCTTGTGTGTCTTACCTGTGTAGAACAGGATACGCTCTGAAGTAGTGGTCTTTCCGGCATCGATGTGAGCCATGATACCAATGTTGCGAGTCAAATGTAAATCGCGGTTTGCCATTTTCTTTTACCCTTTATATTGATATTGTTAGAACCTGAAGTGAGCGAATGCACGGTTAGCCTCAGCCATGCGGTGCATATCCTCCTTACGCTTGTATGCGCCACCCTGATTGTTGTAGGCATCCATTATCTCGGCTGCGAGCTTGTCGGCCATTGACTTGCCGCTACGCTTGCGTGCGAATGCAATCATGTTCTTCATCGAAACGCTCTCCTTGCGGTCGGGACGTATTTCCGTAGGCACCTGAAATGTAGCGCCACCGATGCGGCGGCTCTTCACCTCTACCTGCGGAGTGATGTTGTCGAGGGCAGCCTTCCATATTTCAAGAGCCGACTTCTCCTCATTGCTCATCTTCTCCTTTACCTTGTCAAGTGCTCCGTAGAAAATCTGGTATGACACATTCTTCTTGCCGTCATACATAAGATGGTTCACGAACTTTGAGACCTTCTGGTCGTTGAACACGGGATCCGGCAGGATCACACGCTTCTTTGGTTTTGCTTTTCTCATTTTTTTCTTTTAATGAAAACTATTCTGCATGGGGCTGTTTCTTCAACGTTCTTCAATGTCCGCGCCCGGACATTTACTCAACCTTTATAACAATCTCTCCAGCAAAACTATTATTTCCTTTTTGTCTTTATGTCGCCCTTCGGCGTACCGGCCATCACCGGCCGTTACTTCTTGGCAGCCTTAGGACGCTTTGCACCGTACTTCGAGCGGCGCTGTGTGCGGTTTGCAACACCTGCGGTATCGAGAGTTCCGCGAACGATGTGGTAACGTACACCGGGAAGGTCCTTCACACGACCGCCACGAACGAGCACGATAGAGTGCTCCTGCAGGTTGTGTCCTTCTCCGGGAATATAGGAGTTCACTTCCTTCTGGTTTGTCAGACGCACACGGGCAACCTTACGCATTGCCGAATTAGGTTTCTTCGGGGTTGTTGTGTAGACACGTACGCAAACGCCACGACGCTGAGGACATGAGTCCAAAGCGGGCGACTTGCTCTTGTCAACAAGCACCTTTCTACCTTTTCTTACCAATTGTTGAATTGTAGGCATTGTTGTTTTGTTTTTGTATTATATATTATATGTATATGTCAAACATGAGGCACGGGCACAATATGCCCGCATTTGGGCTGCAAAGGTACACATTTTTATTTGAAAGACACTGTGAAACACAAGTCCAAAGCACGAAAAACACGGAATTTTAATATAAAATAATATTTTTTAAGCTGCATCAAAGACAAAACCACAACCATTCAGCCCACCACGGGTGCCACTCCGAGTGAAACGTAAAACAACACGCCAGAGTAGCGGAATGGAAAATTTGGCGCAGCATTCTCTAATTCTTCAATTCTTGACATTGACTTTGTTCTTGTTCGGGATGGCTTCGGGATTCGTTCGGGATGCTGCGCCTACCAAGTTTGCAGAACAGTCATACCAAAGACTGAACCCTCCATAACTCAAGCTCCGGATTTAGCCTCTGCCGCCTGAAGGCTCGATGCGCACCGGATTACATGTTACACATGACCAAAAGACACTTTACGCCCCCTCTGCATCTTCGGGCGGGAAATGCATTTTCCGGTGCAAAAAAGTAGGAGTAAATCCATTACCGAGCAATCATTTCCCTGTTTTTCGTTTAATAGCAACGGCCAAACCAAACATTTTTGTTCTTGCATTAGAGTTGCGGACGGCGAGTTTGTCACTTCGGAGAGGATGGCCGGATTGGAGCGAGCCTCCCACCCTACTCCGCCACTTCCGTCATGTGGGTCATGGCTTCGGCCACATATCTGTTGAACGCCGGGAAGCCTTCGGGGCGTACAAACGGTTCCTCGGTGCCACTCTTGCGCCGTGCGGCCAGCTGCTTTTCAAGAGCCTTGAAGCTGGACTTTGTGTCGTAGTCCACGCCCAAGACATACACCTCCGTATATCTGTCTACAGCGGCTTTGGTCTTGTTGTGGGTAATGCGCCCCGAGAATGTGATGCTCTTCAGCGTTGACAGGCTCGGCTTGCCATAGGCTGAGCTGAACGACATGACTCCATACACGTCGCTCACGGAAACGCCGAAGAGCCAAAGATTAAACGGTTTGTCCACATAGCCGCTGTCGCTTACAAGCTCCAGCCTCTGTGCCTTGTCGTCATGCCGGTAGAAGAAGGTGCGCACTTTGTTCTTGCCGTTGTAGATGCGGTGGCGTTGGCCGTCATTGTATTGGGAATAGCGGCCAATCGCGGACGCTATGTCCACATTGGGAAGCGAAATGGTGTACTTGGCCACTTGCTCCACCTGCCACTTCTGTCCCTTGAAGATTGACTCGTTTCGCAGCTGCTTTTGCGAGAGCAGGAGAGTCTTTTTGCGCTTCTTGCTGACATTGTCGTAATAGCCATAGTAGAGACCCTCGCCCACTGCCGACATCACGCCGTTTATCATGGTATATTGGCGCACATAGAATTTGAGACGCATATAGTCGCTCTTGGCTTTGTTTACTGTGACCTCGTTGACGGGATAGGCTTCGCGCGGAGTGAGTTTTATGGCGTGGTCGGCAATGTCGCTGACGTCCACGGTGGCCGGTTTATAGCTGAGATGCTGCACGGAAACTTTCGCACACGAGCCTGCTGCCGACGGGAGCAGTCCGTCGCTGGAGGTGATGCCAAGGACTTTGCCTGTGGCGTCATCAAATACGCTGGCGTAGCTTACGGGAAGACCCGACTCCGCATCAACGGCCTTAATCTGAGCCGAGGCGGAGAAACAGTACAGCAGCGAGAGCACCACGAGGAGCGCCCTGAAAGTAACCATTCTTTTCATAATAACCGTTTTATTTATGTCGTTTTTATCCTCACTCTTTTTTCAAAAAACTTCAGCGCAACAGTCCATGCGCCAAGTGTCTGATGGCCGCCACTGGATGATAAAGCAGCATCCTCGGCCCGGCCCAGCGCATCACTGCACGCATCTGTTCCCTCATCTGCGGCTTGTAGCAGTGTATGGGGCACTTCTTGCACGTAGGTTTGCTGTCGGCAAAGCGGCAATGGTCGAGCCGAGTCTTGGCATAGTGCAACAGTTCCGCGCACGACTGACACAACTCACGGTTGCCCTCCTTTTTGCGGCAATACAGCCTTATCATCTGCTCCACCACACGTTTTTCGTCAGTCAGTCTGCCCATAATGCTACATATAAATGGTGTGAATATCCCGTCAGGCTTCGAGTGCCTTGGACAAGCGTCAAAGAATCGGGGTCTTGGACGGGCGCGGCACCTACTAAGTTTGCCCTTGCGCAGCACATGCTTACCCCCGTGTAAACCCCGTCAGTCTTTTTATACAAAAAACCCTGCGGTTCACTGGGTGCAAAGCGCAGGGGTTCGTTTTTGATACTTGCTCCTCTACCGGGCGATGCCTCGGACGCGGGAGCGCAGTTTAATTGCCGAGGTTAGGCTTCACCCTTGCCCACGTTGAATGGAGCGATGGTGCGCGGTTCCTGATTGGGTATCTTTATCTGGCCGAACTCATGCTCGTAGCGCACGATGTTCTCCTGCAGAGCCATGAGCAGACGCTTGGCGTGCTCGGGGGCGAGGATTACACGGCTGCGGACCTGTGCCTTAGGCACTCCCGGCAGCACCCGGGCGAAATCGAGCACGAAGTCGCTGCTGGAATGGGTTATTATGGCGAAGTTAGCATACTCTCCCTGAGCTGTTTCCTGAGGCAGTTCAATCTGGAACTGACCTTGGTTCTGTTCCTTGTTTTCGTTCATGATAAATGGTTATAGATGTTTTTATTCACCCACAAAGGTAACGCTTTTTCGCCTCAAGACAAAGGTTTGCCTCACAAAAAGCGAGTTTGCCGCTTGGCTGACGACACAAAAAGGAACACAAAGGGCTGCAAACCGTATGTCGGCTGCAGCCCTTGCTGTGTTGGTGTATGTGTGCGACGGTTTTACTTACCTACCGTCTCTTCTTTCTTCTCCTCAGCTGCCAGGTCAGTCACGTTCTTGCGGTTGGCCTGCATACGTTCGTGATCCTCTTTAGACAGAACGATGAGTTTGCCATACTCTCGCGAGCCTGTACCGGCAGGTATCAGGTGACCGCAGATGACGTTCTCCTTCATGCCCTCAAGGTTGTCGCGCTTGCCGCGGATGGCAGCCTCATTGAGCACCTTGGTAGTTTCCTGGAACGATGCAGCCGACATGAAGCTCTTTGTCTGGAGAGCCGCACGGGTGATACCCTGAAGTATCTGCGTGGAGGTGGCGGCTACGGCATCGCGAACCTGCACGAGGCGGAGGTCGCGCCGCTTAAGCGACGAGTTTTCGTCGCGCAGCTTGCGCACGGTGACAATCTGTCCAGCCTGGAGATTTTCGCTGTCGCCGGCATCTGTCACCACTTTCTTGCCCCATATACGGTCGTTAGCCTCGGCAAAATCGAGCTTGTCAACAATCTCTTGCTCGAGGAATGTGGTGTCGCCCGGATCGTTTATCTGAACCTTGCGCATCATCTGGCGCACGATAATCTCGAAGTGCTTGTCGTTGATCTTCACACCTTGCAGACGGTAAACGTCCTGAACCTCGTTGACGATGTACTCCTGAACGGCCGTGGGACCCTTGATTGCAAGAATGTCGGCAGGCGTTATCACACCGTCTGACAGAGGAGTTCCGGCGCGCACGGCATCGTGCTCCTGCACAAGAATCTGCTTTGACAGCGACACGAGGTACTTGCGCTGCTCGCCAGTCTTTGAGGTGACGATTATCTCGCGGTTGCCTCGTTTCACCTTACCCATTGTAACCTCACCGTCAATCTCTGACACAACGGCGGGATTTGACGGGTTGCGAGCCTCGAACAGCTCGGTCACACGAGGCAGACCTCCGGTGATGTCACCAGCCTTGCCTACAGCACGCGGTATCTTGACGAGCGTTACACCAGTCTTGACAGTCTGGCCGTCGTCAACAACTACGTGGCCTCCCACAGGGAAGTTGTAGGTTCCGACTTTCTCGCCCTTGGAATTGATAATGTCACAGGTGGGCACCTTTGACTTGTCCTTCGACTCGGTGATGATCTTCTCGGTCAAACCGGTGGTTTCGTCGGTCTCGGCACGGAAGGTCACGCCCTCGATAACGTCGTTGAACTTGAGCGTACCGGCATATTCGGTTACGATAACAGCGTTGAATGGGTCCCACTGGGCAATCTTCTCGCCCTTTGCCACTACATCGTTGGTCTTGTAATAGAGTGACGAACCGTAGGGAACGTTCATCGTGGAGAGCACAATGCCTGTATTGGGGTGCACGAAGCGCACCTCACCCAAACGGCTGACAACCATCTCGCACTTCTTGCCGTCCTCTTCAAACGGCACGGTGCGCAGTTCCTCAAACTCAAGGCGGCTGTCGTTCTTGGCCACGATAGAGGCGTTGGCAGCAGCATTGGCTGCCACACCACCGGCGTGGAACGTACGGAGGGTAAGCTGCGTACCTGGCTCACCGATGGCCTGTGCGGCAATGACTCCGACGGCCTCGCCCTTCTGAACCATGCGGCGCGTGGCCAGGTTGCGTCCGTAGCACTTCATGCAGACACCCTTCTTGCTCTCACAAGTGAGCACGGAACGTATCTCTACAGTCTCTATCGAAGCGTTTTCGATAGCCTGTGCAATGGGTTCAGTAATCTCCTCACCTGCGGCAACGATAAGCTCGCCTGTGGAGGGATTGACAACATCGTGGACAGAAACGCGGCCGATGATGCGCTCGGAAAGCGAGGAAATGATCTCGTCGCCATTCTTCAACGCCGTGCAGAGAAGTCCGCGCAGAGTGCCACAGTCCTCCTCGGTAATGATGACATCGTGCGACACGTCCACAAGACGACGGGTAAGATAACCGGCGTCGGCTGTCTTCATGGCAGTATCGGCAAGACCCTTACGTGCACCGTGGGTAGAGATGAAGTACTCAAGCACCGACATACCCTCCTTGAAGTTGGAGAGGATAGGATTCTCAATAATCTGGTGTCCCTCGGCACCGGCCTTCTGAGGCTTGGCCATAAGTCCACGCATACCCGAAAGCTGGCGTATCTGGTCTTTAGAACCACGGGCACCGGAGTCGAGCATCATGTAGACGGCGTTGAAGCCCTGGTCGGCCTCGGTCATCTCCTTCATGAGGATGTTGCCAAGGTCGTTGTTGACGTGGGTCCATGTATCGATAACCTGATTGTAACGCTCGTTGTCGGTGATGAAGCCCATGTTGTAGTTGTCGGTAATCTGGCGCACTTCCTCGTTACCTTTCTCCACAAGGGCTGTCTTCTCCTTCGGTATGATAATGTCGTCAAGGTTGAACGACAGTCCGGCAAGATAGGCCATGCGGTAGCCAAGGTTCTTTATGCCGTCGAGGAACTCGCAAGCCTCGGCAAAACCGACATTCTTTATCACGGCGGCGATAATGTCGCGCAAGCTCTTCTTGGAGATTACGGTGTTGACATAGCCCACCTCGTCTGGCACAACGCCGTTGACAATGACACGTCCAACGGAAGTTTCCACCATTCTGTTGACGAAGTTGCCGTCCTCATCGCGATCTTTCACCACGACCTTAACCTGAGCGTGGAGGTCGCACTTGCCTTCGTTGTGGGCAATGATGGCCTCTTCGGGGCCATAGAACGTGAGTCCTTCGCCCTTTGCGCCCGGACGTATCTTGGTGATGTAGTAAAGTCCGAGCACCATGTCCTGCGACGGCACTGTGATAGGAGCACCGTTGGCAGGGTTGAGGATGTTGTGGCTCTGGAGCATAAGTATCTGCGCCTCAAGCACAGCCTCGTTGCTCAACGGGAGGTGAACAGCCATCTGGTCGCCGTCGAAGTCGGCGTTGAACGCCGTACATGCCAATGGGTGGAGCTGGATGGCCTTGCCCTCGATAAGCTTAGGTTGGAACGCCTGAATACCAAGACGGTGAAGCGTAGGGGCACGGTTGAGCAGCACGGGATGACCCTTCATCACATTTTCAAGGATGTCCCAGATAACCGGCTCGCGGCGGTCAACGATTTTCTTTGCGCTCTTGACCGTTTTCACAATACCGCGCTCAATGAGCTTGCGTATGATGAACGGCTTGTAAAGCTCTGCGGCCATGAGCTTAGGCAGACCGCACTCGCCCATCTTCAGCTCGGGACCAACCACGATGACCGAACGAGCGGAGTAGTCCACACGCTTACCAAGAAGGTTCTGGCGGAAGCGTCCGGCCTTACCTTTCAGAGAGTCAGACAAGGACTTCAACGGACGGTTACTGTCGCTCTTGACTGCGCTGCTCTTGCGCGAATTGTCGAACAAGCTGTCAACAGCCTCCTGCAACATACGCTTCTCGTTGCGCAGGATGACTTCCGGAGCCTTTATCTCTATGAGGCGCTTCAGACGGTTGTTACGTATAATTACGCGGCGATAGAGGTCGTTGAGGTCGGATGTGGCGAAACGTCCGCCATCGAGCGGAACCAAAGGACGAAGTTCGGGCGGAATGACCGGAAGAATCTTCATTATCATCCACTCTGGACGGTTGATGTCCTTGCTGCCACGGAATGCCTCAACCACCTGCAGACGCTTCAAAGCCTCGTTCTTGCGCTGCATGGACGAGTCGCTGTTGGCACGGTCGCGCAGCTCATATGACAGAGAGTCAAGGTCTATGCGTGCAAGAAGGTCCTGAATGGCCTCTGCACCCATCTTGGCGATGAACTTGTTGGGGTCGGAATCATCGAGCAAATAGTTGTCCTGCGGAACCTGGTTGTCCAGAAGATCATTGTACTCATCCTCAGAAAGGAGGTCGTAAGCCTTGGAACCCAAAAGGTCGTTGCCTTCCGAGTCCGTCTTGCCGGCCAACACACCGGGCTGGATTACCACATAGCGCTCGTAATAGATGATGGCATCGAGCTTCTTGGTGGGCAGTCCGAGCAAATAGCCAATCTTATTGGGCAACGAACGGAAGTACCATATATGCGCTACAGGCACGACCAGTTCGATATGTCCCGAACGCTCACGGCGCACTTTCTTCTCTGTCACCTCAACACCGCAACGGTCGCAAACTATACCTTTATAGCGTATGCGCTTATACTTGCCGCAGGCGCACTCATAGTCCTTGGTAGGTCCAAAGATGCGCTCGCAGAACAATCCGTCACGCTCAGGCTTGTAAGTGCGGTAGTTGATGGTTTCGGGTTTAGTAACCTCTCCATACGAACCCTCAAGTATTTCTTCCGGAGAAGCGAGTCCGATAGTTATCTTGGTGAAATTACTCTTTATCTTTGTATCTTTCTTGAAAGCCATATTTACTTTGTTGTATATTATTTCGTGAAGAACTGCGTTTACTACGTCATCAGTCGAGAGTGATGCTCAGACCAAGTCCCTTCAATTCGTGCAGAAGCACGTTCAGCGACTCCGGTATTCCCGGTGTCGGCATCGGCTCACCCTTGACAATGGCCTCATATGCCTTGCTGCGGCCTGCAACGTCATCGGACTTGACGGTAAGTATCTCCTGCAGTACATGGCTTGCACCGAATGCTTCAAGAGCCCAGACCTCCATCTCTCCAAAACGCTGGCCTCCGAACTGTGCCTTACCACCAAGCGGCTGCTGGGTGATGAGCGAGTACGGACCGATGGAGCGTGCGTGCATCTTGTCCTCGACCATGTGGCCGAGCTTAAGGAAATACGTAATACCCACAGTGGCCGGCTGGTCGAAACGCTCTCCCGTCTCACCGTCATACAGATATGTAGAACAGAGATGGGGCAGGCCAGCCTTGTCAGTCCATTCTGCAAGGTCTTCAAGCTTAGCTCCGTCAAAGATAGGAGTGGCGAACTTCACGCCAAGTTTCTTTCCGGCTGCGCCCAAGATGGCCTCGAATATCTGTCCGAGGTTCATACGCGAAGGCACACCTAACGGGTTAAGAACCAAGTCAACCGGCTGTCCGTCGGCTGTGAACGGCATGTCTTCCTGACGCACTATCTTGGCCACAATACCTTTATTACCGTGACGACCGGCCAGCTTGTCGCCGACACTTATCTTGCGCTTCTTGGCCACATAAACCTTTGCCATCTGGAGGATACCCGAAGGAAGCTCGTCGCCTATGGTTATGGCAAACTTCTTGCGCTTCATCTCGGCATCAAGCAACTTGTATTTCTTCATGAAGTTGATGATAAGCTGTGCGATAAGTCCGTTGGCGTGGTCATCATCGGTCCACTTGCTTATCTGGATGTCACCATACTCAAGGTTCTTGAGAGCGGCCATTGTGAACTTGCTTCCGTGCGTGATTACCTCTGCACCGGTATAGTCCTTCACGCCCTGCGACACTTTGCCTTCAGTAAGCGTGAGCAACTTCTCCACGAGAATGTCTTTCAGGTCGTCCACTTTAGCCTCATACTCCTCGTCAATCTTGGCCAAAAGGACCTTGTCCTGCTGCTTCGTCTGACGCGTCTTGATGGCACGGGCAAACATTTTCTTGTCAATCACCACACCAGTCAGTGAAGGATTGGCCTTAAGCGACGAGTCCTTCACATCACCGGCCTTGTCACCGAAGATGGCACGCAGGAGCTTCTCCTCCGGCGACGGGTCGCTCTCGCCCTTAGGCGAAATCTTACCAATAAGGATGTCGCCCGGCTCAACACGTGCACCGACACGAATCACACCATTGTCGTCAAGATCCTTTGTAGCTTCCTCGCTCACATTCGGGATGTCGTTGGTGAACTCCTCCATACCACGTTTTGTCTCGCGCACATCAAGCGAATATTCGTCCACATGCACGGATGTCAGTATGTCCTCGCGCACCAGACGCTCGTTGAGCACAATGGCATCCTCGTAGTTGTAGCCCTTCCAAGGCATGTAAGCTACCACAAGGTTGCGTCCGAGTGCCAGCTCACCGTTCTCGGTAGCATAGCCTTCGGTAAGGATATCACCGGTCGTCACACGCTGTCCCTTATTGCAGATAGGACGAAGGTCGATGGTCATATTCTGGTTGGTGCGGCGGAACTTCGGAATGCGGTATTCTTTCAGCGCAGGTTCAAAGCTAACGAATTCCTCGTCCTCGGTACGATCATAAAGGATGCGTATCGTGTTGGCGTCAACATATTCTATAACACCGTCACCCTCAGCGGTAATCATGGTACGCGAGTCTTCGCACACCTGCTTCTCAATACCGGTACCGACAATCGGGGCATCGTTGTGGAGCAAAGGCACAGCCTGACGCATCATGTTGGAACCCATCAGCGCACGGTGGGCATCGTCATGCTCCAAGAACGGAATCAATGCTGCCGCTATTGATGCAATCTGCTGCGGAGACACGTCCATCAAGTCCACCTGGTCTGGGGCGACAACGGGGAAGTCAGCGTCCTGACGGCACTTGACAACGTCGCGGATGAATGTACCGTCATCGTTCAACGGAGCATTACCCTGACCTATCACGTGGTCTTCCTCCTCCTCGGCTGTGAGGTATACGATGTTGTCGTTGTTCAAGTCAGCCACACCGTTCACCACCTTGCGGTAAGGAGTCTCAATAAAGCCGAGTTCGTTTATCTTGGCGTATATACAGAGCGAAGAAATAAGACCGATGTTAGGTCCTTCAGGGCTTTCGATAGGACACAGACGGCCATAGTGCGTATAGTGAACGTCACGCACCTCAAAGCCGGCACGCTCACGCGACAAACCTCCAGGTCCAAGGGCAGACAAACGGCGCTTGTGAGTCACCTCGGCAAGAGGGTTGGTCTGGTCCATGAACTGCGACAGCGGATTGGTTCCGAAGAACGAATTGATTACGCTCGATATGGTCTTGGCGTTAATCAAGTCCGTCGGAGTGAAAACCTCATTGTCACGCACATTCATGCGCTCACGGATTGTACGGCTCATGCGTGCCAATCCGATGGAGAACTGGTTGCTCAACTGTTCTCCTACCGTGCGCACACGACGGTTTGACAAGTGGTCAATATCATCAACAGTTGCCTTGGAGTTTATCAGCTGAATGAGATACTTGATAATCTCGATTATGTCTTCCTTGGTCAGCACTCTGACATCCATGTCGGTGTCAAGACCAAGTTTCTTGTTGATTCTGTAACGTCCGACATCGCCCAAATCATAACGCTTGTCAGAGAAGAACAGGTTTTGGATGACCTCACGCGCACTTGCATCGTCAGCGGGGTCAGCATTGCGAAGCTGGCGATAGATATAGAGCACAGCCTCCTTTTCCGAGTTGCTCGGGTCTTTCTGGAGCGTATTGAAAATGATGGAGTAGTCTTGAGCCGTTGACTCGTCCTTATGGACAAGTATCGATGAAGCACCGCTTTCAAGAATATCAATAGCGTTATCCTCGGTAATCTCCGTCTCACGATCCATTATCACCTCATTGCGCTCTATGGATACCACCTCACCGGTATCCTCGTCAACGAAGTCTTCATTCCAACTCTTCAGCACACGTGCGGCAAGCTTGCGACCATACATCTTCTTAATGTTGGCCTTATTCACCTTGACTTCCTCTGCCAAGTCAAATATGCTCAGTATGTCTTTGTCGGCTTCATAGCCTATGGCACGCAAAAGGGTTGTTACCGGCAGTTTCTTCTTACGGTCAATATAAGCGTACATCACGTTGTTTATGTCCGTAGCAAACTCAATCCACGAGCCTTTGAACGGAATGATGCGCGCAGAATAGAGCAGAGAGCCGTTGGCATGAACGCTCTGGCCGAAGAACACACCCGGAGAACGGTGCAACTGCGACACAACGACACGCTCGGCACCGTTTATCACGAATGTACCGTTGGCCGTCATATACGGGATAGGGCCAAGGAACACGTCCTGTATCACCGTACCGAAATCCTCATGGTCGGGGTCAGTGCAATACAGTTTCAGCTTAGCCTTCAACGGAACACTGTAAGTCAAACCGCGCTCCAAACACTCGTCAATAGTATAGCGCGGAGGATCTATGTAATAATCAAGGAACTCAAGAACAAAATTATTACGCGTGTCGGTGATAGGGAAGTTCTCTGAGAACACCTTATACAAGCCGTCATTCCTGCGTTCCTCGGGTGGTGTGTCCAACTGGAGGAAGTCTTTGAAAGACTGCAATTGCACATCAAGGAAGTCCGGATATGGTACCGGATTCTTGACGCTGCCAAAGTTTACTCTGTTATCTATTATCTTTGAAACCATAAATTATTAAAGGTAGGTATTCAAAATTATCCGTATATGTTTAATGTGTCAGTAGATGTCTATTATACTTTGAACACCTACTTAACTGCTTGATTTGGAAGAAAAGCCTGTCGGTCTTTACAGACACAAAAAGGTCAAGAATCTCCGACTGGGAGATTCTTAACCCTTTTAAATCCGATTGTAGTCGTATTATTTAAGCTCGACAACAGCACCTGCGGCCTCGATGGTCTTCTTCAGGTTCTCAGCCTCGTCCTTAGACAAGCCTTCCTTCAGTGTAGAAGGAGCACCGTCAACAAGATCCTTAGCCTCCTTCAGACCAAGACCACAAGCCTCCTTAACGGCCTTAACAACCTGCAGCTTAGCAGAGCCAGCCTCCTTCAACACAACGTCGAAAGAAGACTTCTCCTCTGCAGCAGCGGCAGCGCCACCGGCAGCAGGACCAGCAGCAACAGCGACAGCTGCAGCAGCAGGCTCAATTCCGTACTCGTCCTTCAGGACAGTTGCCAACTCGTTTACTTCCTTTACTGTAAGATTTACCAATTCTTCAGCGATAGCTTTAATATCTGCCATTTTTATTTGTATTTTATTGTTTTTAAATTAATGTTTGTGACTTTGGGTTTATTCAGGACGCTCGCCTAAAGTCTTCAGCACACCGTGTATGGTGTTTGCGCCTGATTGGAGAGCTGAAACGACATTCTTTGCAGGAGACTGCAGCAAAGCCACAACGTCTGCGATAAGTTCGTTCTTGCTCTTGAGAGCTGCCAGTTCTTCAAGTTTGTCGGCTCCAACGAAAACACTCTCCTCTGCATAAGCAGCCTTAAGAGCAGGTATGCCGTCCTTCGAATATTCCTTAAGCAACTTTGCCGGCACATTTGCCGTTGCAGTGAACATCACCGCCGTACTGCCCTTCAGTGTGCCGTACAACGGAGTGTAGTCTACATCCGATGCCTCGAAAGCCTTGTGAAGAAGTTTGTTCTTCACGACAATCATCTTTATCTCACTCTTGAAGCACTTTGCACGGAGTTCGCTTGTCTTGCCCGCATCCAAGCCAGAGACATCCACCAGATAGAAATGGGGATACTCTTTCAGCTTTTCTCCGAGTTCAACGATAATAGTATCTTTTGTTTCCTTTTTCATTTTACTAAACCTTGTGTAACGAGTTATTCAACTGATTTAGGATCTATCTTGATACCCTTGCTCATAGTGCTTGACATGAAGATACTCTTGATATAAGTACCCTTTGCTGCCGTAGGCTTCAATTTGATGATCGTCTGTATAAACTCTTTCGCATTCTGGAAAATCTGCTCAGAGGTGAAAGACACCTTGCCTATAGAAGAATGTACTATACCAGTTTTGTCCACCTTGAAGTCAATCTTACCCTGCTTTACCTCCTTAACAGCCTTGGCCACATCCATTGTAACCGTACCGCTCTTGGGGTTAGGCATCAAGCCACGAGGGCCGAGCACGCGTCCGAGAGCACCTATCTTACCCATGCAAGAAGGCATTGTGATGATGACATCAACATCGGTCCAGCCACCCTTGATCTTCTCGATATACTCGTCAAGACCAACATAGTCTGCACCTGCCTCTTTAGCGGCAGCTTCAGCATCGGGAGTGCAAAGACACAGCACACGTGTAACCTTACCGGTTCCGTTAGGCAGAGAAACCACGCCGCGAACCATCTGGTTAGCCTTGCGCGGGTCAACGCCCAAACGTATGTCTATGTCAAGCGAAGCGTCAAACTTGGTTGTGGTTATTTCCTTTACCAACGATGCCGCCTCCATCAAAGAATACGCCTTCCCTCCTTCAACCTTATCAGCCACTAACTTCTGATTTTTTGTCAGTTTACTCATTGTCTTAATTGAAGTTATAAATTATTTACCAGGGAAGTCCCCTTTAACGGCAATACCCATACTGCGAGCAGTACCTGCTATCAGTTTCATGGCTGCCTCTACGGTGAAGCAGTTCAAGTCGCTCATCTTGTCCTCAGCAATAGTGCGAACCTGATCCCACGTTACTGTGGCAACCTTTGTACGGTTAGGCTGTGCCGATCCGCTCTTGACCTTTGCTGCCTCTTTCAGCTGTACAGCTGCGGGAGGAGTCTTGATGATAAAGCTGAAAGACTTGTCTGTGTAGTAAGTGATAACAACAGGAAGAATCTTTCCTGCCTTATCCTGGGTCCTGGCGTTGAACTCTTTGCAAAATCCCATTATGTTAATTCCCTTGGAACCAAGAGCCGGTCCCACTGGAGGTGAAGGATTCGCAGCGCCACCTTTAATCTGCAATTTGATTAATCCAGCAACTTCTTTAGCCATTTTTTTGATTACATTTAAATTCTAACGCCTCACGGCATTACACCGCTCAGCAACATATATAAGGAATTAGCATACCGTAACAATATATGCCCTATTCCTTTTCTACTTGCATAAAGCCTAACTCCAACGGGGTTTTACGCCCGAAGATCTTGACCATCACTTTCAGCTTGCGTTTCTCAGCGTTCACTTCTTCAATGACACCGCTGAAGCCGCAGAAAGGACCTTCCGCCACCTTAACCACCTCGTCAACAACATAGGGCACGTCTGTTTCAACGGTCTCAATAGCTGTCTCCTCAGCAGTTCCAAGTATGCGGTTGATTTCAGCCTGCCGTACAGGAGCCGGATTGTCCAAGCCACCCAAAAAGCCCAAAACATTAGGCATGAAGCGCAGTGTGTGTGCGACTTCGCCTTGAAGATTTGCCTCAATGAGAACATATCCCGGAAGGAACAGTTTCTCCTTTACCACGCGTTTTCCATTGCGGAGCATGGCATGCTTTTCTGTAGGTAAGAGAACCTGACCAATATGCGAAGCCAACGTGTCATCGTGCTTTATGGCAGCCTCAAGGTATTCCTTGACCTTGGCTTCCTTTCCGCTAACGGCACGCAACACATACCATTTCATTCCTGTTTCAGACATTTCTGACAATTAGTTTGGATAAATTGAACTCATGACAAACTTAAACACCAAATCCATAGCCCACACCACCAATGCAATGACAAGGGAAGCTGATAACACGACCACTGCACTGTGCGTAAGCTCGGCGAAAGACGGCCAAGTAGTCTTATGCGCAAGTTCATTGTAACAAGCCTTGCAATAATTAATGAATTTCTTAAACATGACTGTTTCTTTTTGCACGGGATGAGAGGCTCGAACTCCCGACACCTGGTTTTGGAGACCAGTGCTCTACCAACTGAGCTAATCCCGTAAAAGAGGTTCCCGTTGTTGTCAGCGGGAACCCTTTATTTTCAAATCGACCGTAGCGGCCGGTTCACATCGATTTAGTCTTCGATGATTTCTGTAATCTGACCAGCACCTACTGTACGGCCACCTTCGCGGATAGCGAAACGCAGACCTACGTTCAATGCAACAGCGTAGATAAGCTCAACAGTGATAGTTACGTTATCACCAGGCATTACCATTTCAACGCCTTCGGGCAGAGAGATTTCACCTGTGCAGTCCATTGTGCGGAGGTAGAACTGAGGACGATACTTGTTTCCGAATGGAGTGTGACGTCCACCTTCTTCCTTCTTCAGCACATAAATCTGAGCCTTGAACTTCTTGAAAGGCTTAATCTGTCCGGGATGGCAGAGCACCATACCACGCTTGATCTCCTTCTTGTCGATACCACGGAGCAACAGACCTACGTTGTCACCAGCTTCACCCTCGTCAAGAATCTTGCGGAACATTTCAACGCCAGTTACGACGCACTTCTTGTCCTCGCCAAGACCGAGCAGCTCAACTTCGTCACCAACCTTAACCTTACCAGTCTCAATACGACCTGTAGCAACAGTACCACGACCAGTGATTGAGAACACGTCCTCAACAGGCATCAAGAAAGGTTTGTCGAGGTCACGCGGAGGCAGAGGAATCCAGTTGTCAACAGCCTCCATAAGCTCCATCACCTTGTCTTCCCACTTTGCAACTCCGTTCAGAGCGCCGAGTGCAGAACCACGGATGATAGGAGTATTGTCGCCATCGTACTCATACTGGTCGAGAAGCTCGCGCATTTCCATTTCAACGAGTTCGAGCATTTCCTCGTCCTCAACCATATCGCACTTGTTCAGGAACACAACCAAACGAGGAACGTTCACCTGACGAGCGAGCAGAACGTGCTCACGAGTCTGGGGCATAGGACCGTCAGTTGCAGCAACCACGATGATTGCACCGTCCATCTGAGCAGCACCAGTTACCATGTTCTTCACATAGTCGGCGTGACCCGGGCAGTCCACGTGAGCATAGTGACGATTAGCTGTCTCATACTCAATGTGGGCAGTGTTGATGGTTATACCACGCTCTTTCTCCTCAGGAGCGTTGTCAATCTGGTCGAAAGACTTTACATCCTCAGAGCCAAATCCTTTTTCGTGAAGAACTTTTGAAATGGCAGCTGTCAGAGTTGTCTTACCGTGGTCCACATGACCGATTGTACCAATGTTTACGTGCGGTTTGGTACGTACGAATGTCTCTTTAGCCATAGCTGTTATTAATTTATTTAATGATTAATCTGATTTACGTTTTAGAGCTGTAACTGAGAGTTGAACTCAGGACCTCTTCCTTACCAAGGAAGTGCTCTACCACTGAGCTAATACAGCAAGTTAGAGCGGAAAACGGGGCTCAAACCCGCGACCCCCAGCTTGGAAGGCTAGTGCTCTATCAACTGAGCTATTTCCGC
>CAVAQY010000012.1:0-46155 GCA_963590865.1 Bacteroidaceae bacterium
TATAAAATAACAACATTTTTAAGTGAGAAACGAAATCTTAAATGAAAGAGCCGTGCTTTAAGAAACTCTTTTTGAACCCTGCGTTTGACTTTTCGGGATTTAATACATAACTTTGTATGAAAAAGCAGAGGAAACAACCATGACACAGCAAGAAAAGACAGCTATAGAGGAGCGCATTGTGGATGTGCTCAAGACAGTTTATGACCCCGAAATACCCGTAAACATATACGACCTCGGCCTTATATATAAGGTGGATGTGAAGGACAACGGCGATGTTGACATAGACATGACCTTTACTGCACCCTCATGTCCTGCCGCCGACTTCATACTTGAGGACGTAAGGCAGAAGGTGGACGGCATTGAGGGAGTGAAGAGCGCAGCGGTGAACCTCGTGTTTGAGCCTACCTGGGACCAGAGCATGATGACCGAAGAGGCGCGTGTGGAACTTGGTTTTGAATAGGGCGCACACTGGTGCGCCGCAACAAAAGACGTGGACTATGAAGAATGTTTATTTCCTTTCCGATGCCCATCTCGGCTCATTGGCCATTGAGCATGGGCGCATGCAGGAGCGCAGACTGGTGCGTTTCCTCGACAGCATAAAGGACAAGGCCGCGGCAATCTATCTGCTGGGCGACATGTTCGACTTCTGGTATGAGTACAAGTATGTGGTGCCCAAGGGCTACACACGCTTTCTCGGCAAGCTGTCGGAGCTGACCGACATGGGAGTGGAGGTACACTTCTTCACAGGCAACCACGACATCTGGGCTTACGACTATCTTGAGCGTGAGTGCGGAGTGGTTTTGCACAAGAAACCGCTGACCACGGAAATCTACGGCAAGGTGTTTTTCATGGCCCACGGCGACGGTCTCGGCGACCCGGACCCCAAGTTCAAGGCAATAAGAGCCATGTTCCACAGCCGCCTGTGTCAGTGGCTGTTCTCCGCGCTGCACCCCCGGTGGGGCATGTGGTTCGGTCTGCAATGGGCAAAGCACAGCCGTCTGAAGCGGAAGGGAGGCGAGGAACCTCCGTATATGGGCGACAGAAAGGAGCACCTGGTGCTGTTCACCCGCAAGTACATACAGTATCACTCCAACGTTGACTATTTCATGTTCGGCCACCGCCACATAGAACTTGACCTGCAGCTTACTAAAAAAGCGAGGATGATGATACTCGGCGATTGGATAAGCCACTTCACTTATGCCGTCTATGACGGAGAACACATGTTCCTGTCAGAATACGTGGAAGGAGAGTCCAGACCATAAGAATTCACACTGTGCAATATCTTTTGATGCTTGCTATACGGTTTCTTGTGGAATGGCATAAGTTGTCTTGTTTTTAGACCACCGAATACGTTAAGTCAATACACCGTATTGACATATCATTGCTTGAAGTGCCATTTTACCATAGCGTCAGCCCCATATATTCTGCAGCCGTTTCCATCGAGTTGAGACAGAAATTCATGATGCACTGCACGGTGCCGACAAGGGAGCTTGGCCTATTCCATCGAAGCCGGTTTCATGCGCAGGTTCAGCTGATAGATGGCCGGCAGAAGTATGCAGAGCGAGAACACCACAGCGAGCGTTATGTGGAGCCAGCTGCCTCCGAAAATCTCGGAAAGCGAAGCGTCGGGATTGGGCATAACGTTGCACAAGACGAATGAAATGGAGTTGTTGGTCCAGTGGAGAGCTATGCCAGGCACTATACTGTCCGTGCGCCAGTACATCCAACCGAGCAGCAGCCCGGCAATAAAGGCGTGGGGCATCTGCGCCGGATTGCCGTGGCAGAACGAGAAGACCAGTGCCGACACGATTATAGCTATACCGGGACGCAGAGGCCATTTGTCGAGCAGCGACCGCAGTATGGCTCCGCGGAACACCAACTCCTCTACCAACGGTGCGAGCAGTGCCACAGAGAAGTAGCCCCATTTGCTTGTCATAATCTCCAGCAGTTCCTTTTCAAGCAGATTAGGCATATCCGGCATCAGTTCCTGTATGCCCATAGACGGTATCACCATGCCGGCAGCGGCCACTGCACTCCATGCAAGCACGCCCCACGGACGGCTCTGCACATAGCTGCGCGACACCTTTGTCCAACGGGCAAGCAGGAATATGGCCAAAGACAGCACGTTTGCTATGGTCATGCCCGCAAGCATTACGGTGGTGTTTGGCAGTTCAGTGCCGTTCAGCAGTTTGAACAGATAGCTTACAACAGGTGTCATTCCAGCCTGTAGGGCGAGAAACACCACGAGGTATATCAATGCATTCTTCATTCTTTATTCTAAATTGTTAATTCTTCATTTGAAAAAGGTTTTCGCCTGTTCGGCATCGCGTCGCAGTTGGCAGGCCAGTTCAGCAGCATTGCGGAATTTGCGCTCCGCCCGGAGACGTGCGGCAATGGACACAGTGACGTTCTGCCCGTATATGTCGCCATGGAAGTCAAGCAGATGGGCCTCAATAGTGGTTGTCGTGCCACTGAACGTAGGACGGGTGCCGATATTCATCATGGCCGGATGAGCAATGTTGTCGCCCTTTATCCTCACCTCCACGGCATAAGCTCCGTTGGCCGGAATGAGTTTTCCCTCGCAGTCGGGACACAGGTTGGCCGTGGGGAAGCCAAGTCCTGTGCCTATGTGCTCGCCGTGTATGACGGTGCCGCCGATAGAGTAACGATGGCCGAGGCACTTTGCAGCCAAATCCACCTCGCCCTCCTGCAATAGCGAACGCACCACCGATGAACTGATATTCACTCCGTCAACCACCAGCGGTTCGGCCTTTACCACCTCGATGCCCATCGCCTTACCGTAGGCAACATAGTCTTCAAAGCCTTCACTGCGGTTGTGACCGAAGCGGTTGTCGTAGCCTATGACGAGAGTGCTGACACACAGTTGGCGGCGGAGCACGCTTTCCATGAAGTCATGCGCCGAGAGGGCGGCCATGGAGGCACTAAACGGAAGCACAATGCAACGGTCGGCTCCTGTTAAAGCCAGCAGGGAAAGTTTCTCTTCGGGCGTACTGAGCAACTGCGGGCAGTAGTCGCTCTGCACCACTTGGCGCGGATGGCGGTCGAAGGTTATCACCGCCGGACACAGCCCTTGACCTTTGGCCACGCTGATTACCTGGTTTATCAGGTAGCGGTGGCCGAGATGCACGCCGTCGAAGAAGCCTATCGTGGCGGCCAACGGCGTGTTGAGAATAGTGTCGGCAGTAAGATGTGTTGTTTCCATCACTTGTTTTTTCTCATTCTGCCTATGATGCGTATGATCTCACCCACCCACAATACGGGCGACGTACCTATTATTATCCACATCCAGGTGGTCGCGTCAAGCGGTGTGGTGCGGAACATCTGTCCGCCGAAAGTCACGATAATCCACTGTCCAGCGAGTATTATTGCGAGCACAAGCAGCAGGCCACGGTCGGAAAGTAGTCCAATGAAGGCCGAATTGCACGTGCCGAGCGTCTTGGCGTTGAGCAGGTTCCACCACTGAAGCATGACAAACACGGTGAAGAACACCGTCAGTTCGCGGAGCGAAAGTGCTCCACCCGTGCCGTTGTCGTGTACAAGCATCGCGAGAAGCAGAGCAAAGAACAACACGCCCACTATGCCTATTGCCCACGCCATGCCGCGTGTCACGATGAAATCACCCTGCTTTCGCGGTTTCTCGCCCATTACACTTGTTTCCGGAGGCAGGGAAGCGAGAGCCATTGCGGCAAACGTATCCATTATAAGGTTTATCCACAACATCTGTGTAATGGTTAGAGGCAGAGCGGTGCCGGCAAGCGATCCGCCAAGCACAAGCAGCAGAGCTGCCACGTTGACCACCAGCTGGAAGAAGATGAAACGTTGTATGTTCTTGTAGAGCGAACGTCCCCATTGTACTGCCCTCACTATGCTGCCGAACGAGTCGTCCAGTAGAGTCATGTCGCTGGCATTCTTGGCCACACTGGTACCCGAACCGAGTGAAAGTCCAACATGGGCGTGGTTGAGGGCCGGAGCGTCGTTTGTTCCGTCGCCAGTTACGGCCACCACCTCGCCGCGCTTCTGCAACAGATTGACCAGACGTTGCTTGTCTGTCGGCCTTGCGCGGCTCATAACCTTCAACTCCGCCACCCGGTTGTAGGCCGCCTCATCTGACAAAGCCTCAAAATCCGGCCCGGTAATGTGGGCTTCAGCTGGTGTTCCGTTGTCCCAAGCGCCTATCTGTCTGGCTATTTCCACGGCCGTTGCCTGTGTGTCGCCCGTCACAATCTTCACGTTGATGCCGGCACTGCGGCACTGGCGCACCGCATCAGGCACTTCCGGGCGCAGCGGATCGCTTATTGCTGCTACACTCTGCAACGTTAGCGATGCATCGTCAGGGCTTGGAGTGTATGCAGACTCGCCGCCGGCCAGTTGCTTGCAGGCGAAAGCCAGTGTGCGCATGGCCTTGTTCTGATAGCCGAGCAGCTTCTCTTTGATGGCCGAACGGTCTCCTTCGGTCATGGAACAGAACTGCATGACTATCTCCGGAGCACCCTTTATAAAAAGGTATCGTCCCTGTGGCGTTTCGGCTATGGTGGCCATGTATTTGCGTTCGGTGGAGAATGGCTGCTGCCACACCGTGCTGCACTCGCTGCGAAGCTGTCTGTAGTCAGTTCCGCCGCGCTTCAGCCACAGCAGCAGAGCTGCCTCTGTGGGGTTGCCTATTGCCTTGTCGCCGTCCAAGTCTGCCGTCGTGTTGGCGGCGATGGCTGTTTGCAACAACAGTTCACTGCCTCCAGCCAGATGCATGTCGCCCACCTGCATTTTGTTTTGGGTCAGTGTGCCGGTCTTGTCTGTGCAAATCACCGTTACCGCTCCCATCGTTTCGCAAGCATGGAGCTTGCGCACAAGGTTGTTGGTCTTCAGCATTCGACGCATATTAAGTGCCAACGCGAGTGTAACGGCCATTGGCAGACCTTCCGGCACAGCCATCACGATGAGCGTAACGGCCATCATGAAGTATTGTAGCACTCGTTCGGCCATGCGCAGATAGTCTGTTGTGTGCCAAAGACTGTCGGTCAGCACGTCGTGGGCGAGAAATCCGATGAAGGCCAGCACGGCTATTGCGGTACCTATCTTGCTGATTAGCGAAGCCATGCGGTCAAGTTGCAGGTTGAGCGGGGTCTTCACAGCGGTCATTTCGGTCGATTTGCGCGCCACACGGCCTATTTCCGTAGAATCGCCCACGGCTGTTACTGTCATGCGTCCGCTGCCGTTCATCACCATAGTGGAGCGCAGAGCCATGTTGGAAGGGTAGGTTGCACCCTCGTCGCGTGCATCGGCATACTTCGAAGCAATGGGTTCGCCGGTAAGAGCCGACTCGTCTATCTGCAAATCCGTGGCCTCAAAAAGCAGTCCATCGGCCGGTATCTCGTCGCCAACGCCCAGTATGACAATATCGCCCACCACTATTTCGCGCCGCGCAACTTCCGTTACCTTGCCATCGCGCACCACCTTCACAGGCGACTCCTCGCCGATGGCGGTCAGTACATTGAACTTCTTTGCCGCGTCACGCTCAAAGTAAAAACCGATAGTCGTGGCAAGAAAGATTGCTATGAAGATGCCTATCGTCTCGACGAACTCGTTTTCGATGAACGCCAATACAAGCGACAGCGTAGCCGCCACGAGCAGTATCTTTATAATAGGGTCGTTGTATTTCTCCAAATACAGCCGCCACATCGGCGTGCGGGCAGGAGGTGTGAGGGTATTCTCACCGTGTTTGCTGCGGCTTTCGGCCACTTGAGCCTCATCAAGACCGATAGTTCGGTTGGTTTGGCTGTCGTTTGATGTCTGCTTCATAACATAATATAATATGGTGTTTTGCGGCAATCCGCTTCTATTGCGTTTCTTAGCTCGCCGACTTACGGCGTAAAACCCGACCGGTTGCCGAACGGATCCCGACCACTTGCGCACCATAGACCGGCCATTTACACACCGCAAACCGCCAGGTTATTTCCTGCCTGTGTAGCACCTGTGACCCGAATGGGCGTTCGCCTCTTGGACACAAGGCTCGGCTTGCGCTTGGCAAAGTTACTAAAAAACACGTTAAGAAGCAGTTTTGCTTTCCTTGAATTGTGTTTTTATAGACAACATTTTGAATGGAAGAGCCGCAAAAAACGCCGCAGCAATTTGCCGTTAAGTGAAAAAGATGTACCTTTGCACCGAATTTGGAAACGAGGAGCGTTGCTCTTTGTGCAAGGGAATCAGGTGAAACGCCTGAGCTGTTCCTGCAGCTGTAACCATATTGTTCTCCCCACCAATGATGTCACTGAATGCAAGGTGTCTGAGCCTTGCGCAATTCGGGAAGACGGAGGGGAAGAGTGGAAGCCAGAATACCTGCCAGGTTTATGAGTTGGGACAACCGCCCCCAGGATAGGGGCAGTCCAATTGCACAACAGGAATACATTTGTGGTGGATGGCGTAACGGCTATCTGTGCCGACCTTGGAAAAAGGCCCGGCTGTTTTTGCTTTATCCCTTTGCTGTATGGCAGACTGCGATGAAAAGTGGAGAATGAAGCAGAACGCACAGATATGAGCATCACTACGTCTACCTAAAGGTGGCCCAAAAGGCCACCATCAAAAAAACGAGTCAAGAGATGGGCGGATTTTTCAGAACACGCTTTTTGTTGGTAGTCATTGTCGCAGGAGCTTATGTCACGGCTTCGTATGCGCAAAAGAGCACGAACGGCAAAACCGAAGGCTCCATTGCCGACAAAACCCTGCAAGAGGTGGTGGTGACCGCTACCGGGACTGGGCATCTGCTAAAGGATGTTCCTGTGCAGACGGAGGTAATATCAAGGAAAATGATAGAAAGCTACGGCGGCCAATCCATCGAGGACATACTTGGCGGACTCACCGCCTCGTTCTCATTCAACGAGGGCGACATGGGCAGCCAGACCCAGCTCAACGGCCTTGGTAACAGCTACATCCTGATACTCATTGACGGAAAGAGAATACACGGCGACAATGGTGGCGAGAACGACTTGTCGCTCATCGACCCACACAACATCGAGAGGATTGAGGTGGTGAAGGGTGCGCAGTCAGCCCTTTACGGCAGCGATGCCATAGCCGGTGTGATAAACATCATAACCAAGAAGCACGACACAGAAGGACTGCTGCTTGAAAACAACACACGCTACGGACGGTTCAACGACCTGCGCCAGCACAACGGCATAGGATTTCGCATAGGCAAGGTGCAGTCGTACACAGGTTTTCAGCTTCAGCACACCGACGGTTGGCAGAACACGAGCAATGAGTATGCAGAGGGCAAGGTACTCCCTGACAGCCACAACAAGACACGCAACGAGTTTACCAACTGGCAGATAAGCGAGAGACTGACCTACAATCCAACGAAAGACATTGAGCTGTATGCCGACGGCTCGTTCTACCGCAAAATAATAAACCGTCCCACCAACGGCAAATATCCTTCTTGCGATGTCTACACCTACGACCTGCTCTACAGGAACATGTCTGCATCGATGGGCGGCAAATATTTCACCGACAACAAGAAAAAGGACTACATTTCGCTTGACGTTGACTGGAACCGACACGCATACTACTACCATTACACCGCCCGCACCTACGAAGATGCCTACATCGACGGTGAACTGGAACACGGCGTGCCGTTCTACGCCGGACAGGAACGGCTGCAAAGCGACCAGCAACGCCTCATGGCTGTGGCGAAAGGCGTTTTCCATCTGCCATACAACAACACGCTAAACGTGGGAGGCGAATACAGGCACGACTACCTGAAGGCCCCGATGAGAACCGCCAACGGCAATGCAAGCGACAACACAGCGTCAGTTTATGCGCAGGACGAGTACAACCCTTTGTCGTGGCTGAACATAACTGCTGGAGCGCGACTTGTGGAAAACAGCAAATACGGCGTGCATTTCACGCCCAAAGTTAGCATCATGGCAAGCACAGGCAACTTCAGACTGAGACTCGGCTGGAGCCAGGGCTTCAAGTCACCCACGGTGAAAGAACTTTACTACAGGTATCTGCACATAATGGGGTCCACCACATTCTTCAACATGGGCAACACCGATCTGAAGCCGCAGACGAGCAACTACCTAAGCGCAAACCTGGAATACAGAACGCAGAAGTTCACAGCATCGATTACGGGCTACTGGAACAAACTTGACAACATGATTGTCCTCGTGAACATGCCCACCGAGATGCTGCCCAAAGACGTAACAACCAACTATCTCGGCGACGGCAGCGGCAAGGTTACAGCCCGCATGTACCAGAACATGGAAAACGCCAAGACCTACGGCATGGACATAAACCTGTCGTACACAATGTATAAAGACCTGACCATAGCCGGCAACTACAGCTACCTCAACACCAAGGCACACGAATACAGCACCGACTACAGCCGTCTGGAGGAGGTGACAATCGACGGCATGGCACACCACAAATGGAACCTGTCGGCCATGTACAACCACCGGTTTAGCGACCAATACCGCCTTGGCGCAAACCTCTCGGCAAGGGGCAGCAGCAACCGCTACTACGAGAACAACGGTGACGGCAAACACTTCCAAATATGGAGACTGAACACCACCCACGACTTCGGGATGGCTTCGGGACCCGTATCATATAGAGTAGAGATTGGCGTTGACAACATATTCAACTACAAGGACACCACAATGCATCCTTACCACCTCGGCACCACCACGGGCGGCGCCACATGGTATGTGGGCTTTGCCGTGAAATTCAACAAAGGAAAGAGAGTTAACAACCATAACATTAACAAAATCAAAAACAACAATGAAGAAGATTAAAATCTTTATGATGCTAATGCTCGCAACAATGTCATTCGCAGCATGCAGCAACGATGACAACGACAACAAGCAGAACGTCATCTCGGAGTACTCGCTCAACGACCAGATCGTGGCCGCACAAAAAGCCAAGTCAGGCAAGAGCAAGGCCGTGCTACTCGTGGCTTTCGGCTCAACATGGCAGAACGCCTTTGCCGCTTTCGACAAGACAAAGGAAGCCTACGAAGAAGCTTTCCCTGATGCCGACGTCTACGTGAGTTTCTCTTCCGACATCTGCATCAACCGCGCAAGTGCCGGCGAGCACAACGAGAAGCGCGACTACTATGAGCCACGTTACCTGCTCCACGCCATCGGCGCAGCCAAGTATGAAACAATCTATGTGCAGAGCCTTCAGGTAATTCCCGGCGAGGAGTTCTCCAACGTTGTGGCAGCCGTGAAGAAGTTCGCCAACAACGGCTACGTGAAGGAAGCTCACCTCGACGATGCTTACCTCAAGACAGCGAAGATCTACCTCGGAATGCCACTCCTCTACGACGAGGAAGAGGTTGACAACGTAGCGAGCATCCTTGACGGACTTTATAAGAACGAGGCTGTAGGCGGCGTTGTGGCTTTCATGGGCCACGGCAACCCAGACAACTACGACTCATTCAAGGCCAACGTGCGCTATACCCAACTGGAGGAAGCTCTCCAGGAGTATAGCAAAAACTACTATGTAGGCACAGTTGACATGGAGGGCAACAAGAAAGAAGACGTTCTTGCACGCATGCAGACAAACGGCATTGCCACAGGCAACATAAACCTCCACGCGCTGATGTCAATCGCCGGCGACCACGCCCACAACGACATGGCTGGCGAGGGCGACGACTACTGGGATGCTTCTAAGCCGGCAAGCGAGGAAAACAGCTGGTTTGAGTATTTCAAGCACAACAGCTTCACGCCGTCAGTGCCGCAGACCAACGGCAACCCGCTCGGACTCCTTGAGCTGGTAGGTATCCGCCAAATATGGATCAACCACACAAAAAACGCCGAGCTTCTTGAGGCCGCTTACCATTCAATGTATCCCGAGGAATAATCAACTTTTCCTCCACTCCATAACCTTATAACAATAGGGACACCGGAGAACGCATTTTTCCGGTGTGCCTATTTGTTGCTTTAGGCACATACGCATGAAACAGATTGCTTTTCTCGCCGCAATGCTTGCATTGTTAGCTTCGTGCGCCGTTACGCAGGACGACCAAAAACAACTCTTGGCCGACCAACTATTCCACGACCAAGACTCTGTGCTGGCAAACACGAACAAATACAGCGACACCATAAAAATAAAATACGCCAAGGGATTGAAAGTGGAATACCGCAAAGACGGCGTACACGTCACCATCTCCAACCCCGCCCCCACGGCGACGGGCGACAAGCCTCAACACATAATCATAAAGAAACCCTCGTCGAGGTTCGTATGCACCACGGCACTTCAGCTCGGCAATTTCGAGGTGCTCGGATTGGAAAACCGCATCGTGGGAATAAACAGCCTGCGCCACATCTTCTCCTTGCAGATGATCGACCAAATAGAAAACGGCAGGACAGAAACAATCGGCAAGGAGGGAAACTTCGACATGGAAGCCGTCATGGCGGCAAAACCCGACTACATATTGGTGAGCGCAAGCAAATATGGGGGGTTCGAGACGCTAAAGAAGTGCGGCGTTCCTCTTGTACCGCACCATGGTTACAAGGAAATAAACCCTCTGGGGCAGGCCGAATGGATAAAGCTCGTGGGACTGCTCACCGGTGAGACACGCCGAGCCAATGCCGTATTCAGCGACATCGAAAACAAATATCTCACGTTGAAGAATGAAGTGGAAAAGAAGTATGGCACCAAGAAGCAACTGCCCACGGTAATCAGCGGTCGGCAACTGCGCGACGGATGGTATATAGTCGGTGGCAAGAGCTACATGGCACAAATATTCCACGATGCCGGAGCCGATTACATAATGAAAGACAACAAGGAGTCGGGCGGCATTACCCTCGACTTTGAGACAGTATACGCCAAAGGCATCCACGCAGACTTCTGGCAGACTGACGGCACATCGGTTGGCGGATACTCGCTGAAAGACCTTGCCGCAGAAGACAGCCGATACGCCACACTTGATGCCTACAAGAATAAGCGCGTGATATTCTGCGACCTCAGCCAAACACCTTACAGGGAACTGGCTGGCGTGCAGCCGCACTTCCTTCTCGCCGATTTCGTAAAGGCGTTCCATCCGGAACTACTTCCGCACTACACACCGAAATACTACCAGATTATAAAATAACCAACCATACAAAATGTATCGACATCTACTCCTTTCCATGGCTGTTGTCACTCCCTGTTCCATAATTGCGCAGAACGACACAATGCGCATAGCCACGCTCAACCCGGTCGTCATAACCGGCACCGGCACTTACCACAAGGCCGAGAACTCACCCGTGGAGGTAAAGGTCATATCGGCAAAAGACCTTAAAAGTACCAATGTGACCAATTTGCAGGAAGCTCTCACAAAACTCACCTCAAACATAACCACACAGACCAACGGCATGGGGACATTTGTGAACTTCAACGGCATCAGCGATGACTACATCCTCATATTGGAGAACGGCAAGCGCATGTCGGGCGACGACAGATGGAATAGGATAAGTATCGACAACATCAAGCGCATTGAAATACTGTCGGGAGCCGCAAGCGCCTTATACGGCAGCGACGCCATTGCCGGAGTGATAAACGTCATAACCGACAACAGCAAGAGTAACCTTGAGGCATCGTCAACAACAAGAATGATGAGCAAGGGACGGTTTGACCAAGACATAAATGTGGATATAAACAAGGGCAGATTCTCAAGCCACACAAGCTTCAATCATCAACAGGCTGACAACTGGCAGGTAAATAAATATCAGGAGTTTACCGAGGGCGACAAGTCGGTACTGAAACTCACCGGGCGCCCCATGTCGCAGGCATTCAGCTCCAACAACATCAGCGAAAGACTTGAATACAGGTTCACCGACACGTTTGACGCTTACCTGAAAGGCAACTTCTACGACTACCGCACGGAGCGCGACCGCAACGCAACATACTTCACACAGAAGGCGACAACCGACAAGGAGACTGGCGAAAAGACATACGCCTACACCGCAAAACAGGCATACACCTATGACATCCACCACATTTCATACAACATCGGAGCCGGAACTAGATGGATGCCCAACAAAGATGTCCACGTATATCTTGATGTGTACACCGACAACTTCAAGTCGATGTATGACTATTGGCAGACATCTTCCGCTGAGGCATACGACGAGACAAGAAAAAACACGATGTACTACAACGAGACCCTGAAAGGCATTTTCAGACTTAACGACTGGAACAAGCTTTCTGCAGGAGCAGAGCTGGAGCAGGAAAGTCTGAAGAGCGCATCCGACAACATAGAAAAAGAGAGTTCCTACACGTACAACGTATTCGCACAGGATGAAGTCAGAATCGCGAAAGGACTGGAGGCGGTCGTCGGACTGCGATACACCCACAACAACAGTTTCGGGAACAACATTACGCCAAATGTTGCGTTGTTCTATCATATAGCAGGCTTTAGGGCAAGGGCAAGCTATTCTGAAGGCTACCGCACGCCCACCCTGTCACAACTCTATGCCACCGACCAGGCCAAGACATCGGCGCGCTACACCATAAACAACACTCAGCTGAAAGCCGAGAAGAACCGGTTCTGGAATGTTAACCTTGAATACTCCAACAAATGGATGAGCATCAGCGCAAGCGGATTTATAAACAAAATCCGCAACATGATAAACTACCGCACGCTGACAACCGGAGAGATTGAGGCCGACGCAACGCTGAACGGCCTGTATAATGAAGGTTGGGCCACCATACGCCAGCGCGACAACATCGACCGCGCCACGATAAATGGGGTGTCGGCCAACCTGAAATTCCTGCTTCCATACGGCTTCACTCTTGCCGGCGGATATTCGCTCAGCGACTCAAAGGCGGAGACGGTGACCCTCGACAAGGACACGCAAGAGTATAAGACAACAGAGACGCCCGTGGACAAGAGCGTGAAAAACGTGGCCAACGTGAACGCCTCGTGGACGCAAAAATGGGGCGACTACACACTTAGCGTGAACATAAATGGACACATCCAGGGAAGAAGATACTCAAGCACCTACGGATATGCGCCGGAATACCAGCAATGGGACATCACGACAAAACACACGTTCAGTCTGAAGCAAGTGACGGTTGAACCTGGCATCGGCATCGACAACGTGTTCAACAAGCGCGACACGTCATACTGGAATTCCAACTTCTCGACCATCAATCCGGGACGTTCCGTATATATAAGCCTGACACTGAAATTCAAAGACTAAAGAACAATGAGGATATACGTTGTGGGCATCGGCCCTGGCTCCATAGACGACATTACGCCGGCCGTGCTGGACGCGATGAAAGCCAGCGACGTGATAATCGGCTACAAATACTATTTCCAATTTGTGAGGCAGCACCTCAATGGCCACATCGAATGTGTTGACACCGGCATGAAGAAAGAACGCCAGAGAGCTGAACTCGCATTTGAATATGCCGAACGGGGAAAGACTGCGTGCATCATATCCAGTGGCGACGCCGGCATATACGGCATGGCTCCGCTCATCTACGAGATGAAGTGCGAAAGACATTCCGATGCCGAAATTATAACCCTGCCCGGCATCAGCGCATTCCAGAAGGCGGCATCGCTGTTAGGCGCACCCACAGGGCATGACTTCTGCGTAATATCCCTAAGCGACCTTATGACTCCGTGGCAGGTAATTGAGAAGCGCATAAAAGCGGCTGCCGAGGCCGATTTCGTAACAGCGGTGTACAACCCAAAGAGCAATGGCAGATACTGGCAACTGTACCGCCTGAAGGAGATATTCATGCAATGGAGAAAGCCCGATAACATAGTGGGGTATGTACGGCAGGCCGGACGCGACGATCAAGCAGCCACCGTTACCACGCTCAAGAACTTCGACCCAGATGATGTCGACATGTTCACGGTGGTCATCATCGGCAATAGCCAGTCGTACAACTGGAACGGCCACTTCATAACTCCACGGGGATACTTCAGAAACGAGACGGCTGACGACAGCGTAAATGTGGGACAGAGCATAATGATACGATCGTTCCTCACGATAAGGCGAGAACTCGACACCCCCAACATTCCGCTGTGGAGGTTGTGGCCACTGCTTCATGCCATACACACAACGGCCGACTTCGACATGGAAAGGCGTCTGTGGATGGACGACGAGGCTACCGCCATACTATACAAAAAGGTAAAGAACGGCAGCATAAAGACCATCGTCACCGACGTTTCGATGGTGGCTTCGGGCATACGCAAGGGAGCCTTGCAACGTTTGGGCATCAAGACCGTGTGTTACATCAACGATCCTAGAATCGCCGAAATGGCGAAGAATGAAAACATAACCCGTGCACAGGCTGGCATGCGCCTTGCCGCCAAGGAGCACCCCGAAGCACTCTACGCCTTTGGCAACGCCCCAACGGCACTGCTCGAACTCTGCACGCTGATACGCAAAGGCTGCTGTAGCCCAGCCGGCATCATCGGCGCACCAGTTGGTTTTGTACACGTTGAGGAAAGCAAGTACGCCGCAAAGACAATGGCTGGCGTACCAAAGATAATAGTCGACGGTAGAAAGGGAGGCAGCAACATTGCCGCGACACTGGTGAACAGCATACTGACTTTTGACGACGCCGAACAACTAAGACCTGGAAGAGATGTATAGATGTACTGTCGTTGGACTGTCGGACAGCCACCGCCTGTGGTTGCCGCAAGAGGTAATGGAGGCAATATCCCACGGCAAAGTGTTTTCGGGCGGCAAAAGGCACCACGAGATAGTCAAGAACTTGCTGCCGGCTGGCAACGTATGGATTGACATCACCGTGCCACTCGACGATGTCTTCAGGCAATATGAGAAGTACTGCGACATCATCATCTTCACTTCTGGCGACCCCCTATTTTATGGCTTCGCCAACACCATAAAACGGAAAATGCCAAATGTGCTGATGACCGTCTACCCATCGTTCAATTCCCTACAGACGCTTGCCCACAGACTCACTCTGCCCTACCACAACATGAGGGTGGCATCGCTCACGGGGCGGCCATGGCAGAAGTTCGACGAGGCGCTCATAATGGGAGAGCAGCTCATAGGCTGTCTCACCGACCGGAGCAAGACGCCCAACGCCATTTGGGAGAGAATGCATGAATATGGCTACGACAACTACGTCATGTATGTGGGCGAGAACCTTGGCAACGAGGAAAAGGAGTGCGTGGGCGAGTTTGCCACCGGCAATACCTATGGCAACCCCAACTGCATAATCCTCAAGAAGCAACGCAACATACGCCGCCAGTTCGGTATTCCCGACGAAGACTTCCATCTGCTCAACGGCAGGAAGAAGATGATAACGAAGATGCCTATAAGGCTTGCCACGATAGCTGCGCTTGGGTTGGCCGACAAGCACACGTTTTGGGACATCGGCTTCTGCACGGGCAGCATAAGTATAGAGGCCAAGCTCGCCTTTCCCCATCTGCACATTACGGCTTTTGAAATGCGCAAGGAGGGACGGGAGCTTATGGGGCTTAACTCACGCAAATTCCATGTTCCAGGCATCAACGCCATCATCGGCGACTTCTGCGCCCTCGACCTCAGCGGCCTCGACAAGCCTGAAGCCGTGTTCCTTGGCGGCCATGGAGGACGGATGGAGCTGATGCTCGCCAAGGTGAAGGCGGTTCTGAAAAGCGGTGGCTGCATAGTGTTCAACTCTGTAAGCGAAGAGAGCAGGCTAACCTTCATGGAGACGACAGCCGCAATGGGGATGAAGCCCGAAATACTGCACACCATGAAGATTGACGACAACAACCCAATCACAATAATAAGAGCTATATGATAAGGTATGAGACCATAAACGAGGCCGGTGAAAAGCTCGCCGACAAGATAAGGCAAGAAGAGCCGCAATTCGACGGCAAGGCGATAGTGTTCATCGGGGCACTTGGCATCTGCGTGAGGAAAATACTGCCAAACGTATGCGACAAGCACACCGACCATGCCGTCATCTGCATCGACACTACTGGCCGATACGTCATTCCCGTGCTTAGCGGTCACGTCGGCGGCGCCAACAAACTGGCGCACGATCTGGCACGCATCATAGGAGCTAAAGAGATTATTACCACGCAAAGCGACAACTGTGGTTTGTGGGCGCTCGACACCCTACCCCAACGCTTCGGGTGGCACACGGGCAAAATGACAAGGGAGGAGTCTAACCGGGCTATTGCCACATTCGTCAACAAGAAATCCACCGCACTTGTCCTTGAATACGACGATGAGGGAACAAGACTCCTCGAAAGGTCACTGCCTGACCACGTCACCCTTTTCCGCAGCTTTTCCGAATATTTGTCGTGCTGCAAGAGCCGGCAATGCATCGATGGCAGTGGTTTCGAATTGCTGATTTTAGTATCGCCCCACTACAGAAACACAGGGCACACTCCATGTATACAGTTCTTTCCACCATGCCTCTGCCTTGGAGTAGGCTGTCAAAAAGATACGCCGGCAATGGCCGCAGGGCATCTGTTAGACGACATTGCAAGCCGTGGCTTTGCCTTTGAGAGTATACGCTCCATAGGGAGCATTGCGCTGAAGAAGGACGAGCCGATGCTGCGACAACTGTGCCAGCTCGTGTCATGGGCAAGGCTCGACATCCACGAGGCCGACAGGTTGGCCGATGAGGAAGTGCCCAACCCGTCGGCAAAGGTGTTTGAGATGACGGGCTGCTATGGGGTGGCCGAGGCGGCAGCCCTTGCGTCGAGCGAGCGAGGATTGCTTGCGACTGAGAAACAGAAAGGGCACGTGGCCAAAGGTGGCCGCGACTACCACTACACCTGGGCGATGGCCGAAGACCACCTTGCCGACAAAGGGCGAGGCCACATAGAAATAGTGGGAGCCGGACCAGGCGCCCCCGACCTCATCAGCGTCAGGGGACGGCGGTTTCTTGAACAGGCCGACCTCATACTCTATGCCGGAAGCCTCGTGCCGCGCGAGCTTACCTTCTGCGCCAAGCCCGGAGCCACGGTGCGCTCGTCAGCCGGTATGGACTTGGAGGAGCAGTTCGAGGTTATGAAGGATTTCTACGACCAGGGGAAGCTCGTGGTGCGGCTGCACACCGGCGACCCCTGCATCTACGGAGCTATACAGGAGCAGATGGCCTTTTTCGACCTATATGGAATGGACTACCACATAACGCCAGGCATAAGCAGCTTCCTTGCCGCAGCAGCCGAGCTAAAGAGCCAGTTCACCATTCCCGAAAAATGCCAGACCGTAATACTGACGCGCGGCGAGGGGCGCACACCCATACCCGACAAGGAGAAGCTGCACCTTCTGGCACAGCACCAATCCACAATGTGCATCTTCCTTAGCGCAAGCATCGTTGATGATGTGACAAAGGAACTTCTCGATGGCGGCTATCCGCCAGAAACACCTGTCGCTGTCTGCTACAAACTCACGTGGAAGGAGCAGCGCATACACCAAGGACAGCTGCGCAACCTCGCCAAACTACTCAAGGACAACAATCTTACGCTCACCACCATGATTGTTGTGGGCGAGGCGATAAACAACCGCCAGGGGCTGAGCAAACTGTATGACGGACACTTCTCCCACATATTCAGGAAGGCGAGAAAATAAAGACGCGGCGTAATGATACTTATATTCGGAGGAACTACCGAAGGTAGGATTGCCGCCGAGGTGTGCGATGAGGCGGGAAAGCGGTTCTTCTACTCAACTAAGGGCGACCAGCAGCACATAGAGACTCGCAACGGGGTTCGCCTCACCGGAGCAATGTCGGCCGATGTGTTGCAAGACTTCTGCAAGGCCAACGGCATAAGGTGCATCGTAAACGCCGCCCATCCCTTTGCCGAAAACCTTCACATGGCCATAGGACAATCGGGCGTGCCTGTGGTGCGCATCCAGAGGGAATTTGCCAAGCCCGTCGACGGCGTTTGCTATTGCACCGACTACACCGACGCCATGGCGAAGATGAAGGCGACGCCCATAAAGCATCTGCTTGCCCTGAGCGGCGTTGGCACCATAACCAAGCTTAGCGGCTACTGGCAGAGACACAACACCACGTTCAGAATACTCGACAGGCAAGAGAGCCTTGAACGGTGCGCCGCCGCTGGCTTCCCCTTGACCAACGTGATATTCTACAACGGCGACAACCACCTGCCCACCAAGGAAGAGGAGAAGGTCACCATGCTGCGTCTTGGTTGCGATGCCATACTGACAAAAGAGAGTGGCGCATCGGGCGGATTTGAGGCCAAAGTGTGCGCCGCATTAGAGATTGGGGCAAGGGTGTTTGTAGTTGCACGGCCCAAGCTCCCCGGCAGTTGGACAGTGGTCAACGGGCGGCACGGACTGCGGCGCGCCATCGAGCGTCTTGCGCCGGGCTTCTTTGAATTGAAGACTGGACTCACCACCGGGGCGTGCGCCACAGCTGCTGCCAAGGCTGCCATGCTGTCGCTGCTGTGGGACGACGAGTCGGAGGAAGTGACCTTCGCCCTGCCCGACGGCGAGACGCTCACCATACCCGTGGAGCACAAGGCCAAGGGCGTGGCCTGCGTGACCAAAGACCAAAGCGATGACCACGACGTGACGCGCGGCTGCCGGATAACGGTAAGTACGGTCCTGCGCCCGGCGGCCAATGGCAATCGCAACACGACACACGGCAACACTGCCTGCGGCCAGCAAGTGAGGTTTCTCCAGGGCGAGGGTGTCGGCACCGTCACCCTTCCCGGACTGGGCATCCCCGTTGGCGAGCCTGCCGTGAACCCTACGCCGCGACGGATGATAGAGAGCGAGATAGGCCGGCTTACCGACGATTGCATCGACGTGACCATAAGTGTTGAGAGCGGTGAAGAGCTGGCCAAGCGCACGTTCAACCAGCGTGTGGGCGTTGTGGGAGGCATCAGTATACTCGGCACGTCGGGCATAGTGCGCCCTCTATCCAACGAGGCTTTCATGCATAGCGTAAGGCGCGAGCTTGAGGTGGCGTGGGCCATCGGCAAACGGGAGATAGGACTTGTGGCCGGAATGAAGAGCGAGAAGGCTCTAAGAGCCAAGAGCGACATAAGGTGCGTACACTACGGCAACTTCATAGGCGAAGCCCTGAAAGCCGCCCACGACATCGGTTTCCGGCGCGCCACACTGGCCATAATGATTGGCAAGGCGATTAAGCTGGCCGACGGCCACCTCGACACCCACTCGCACAAGGTAGCCATGGACAAGGACTTCCTCAAGCAAGTGGCCCAAAGCCTCGGCATCCCCACCCAACCCATCGACAACATAACGATGGCAAGGGAACTGTGGGGCGTAATGCCAAGTGAATTTTTCAACAAGATATCCTCGCTATGCCGGAGCCACTGCATGAAGGTTTTCCCCGGTGGTAAAATAGACATTACTCTTATATGCGACACATAACGACAATGACAATGCTCCTTGCGAGCATACTTCTTTTCGCCGCGCTCAACCTTGCTGTGGGTTCGGTGGCCATACCCGTAGAGGTCGTGCTCAAGATAGTCTGCCCCTTTGGCGACGGACTTCCCCAAGATGAAATGGGCGAAATCTGGACAAACATAATCCTCCAGACGCGGCTTCCGCAGACGCTTACGGCCATGGTCTGTGGAGCCTCCCTTTCGGTGGCCGGACTCGAGATGCAGACCGTGTTCCGCAATCCGCTCGCCGGACCGTCGGTGTTGGGCATTTCCAGCGCGGCAAGCCTCGGTGTGGCCGTTGTGGTACTGCTGGGCGGAGCCGTTGGCGGCAGCACGCTGCTGCGCTTCGGTCTGGTGGGCAACGCCGCCGTCACACTAGCCGCCATCTGCGGAGCAATGCTCGTCATGGGTATCATCGTGCTGCTTGCGCGCCGTGTTGGTGGCAATGTTACGCTGCTCGTCACGGGAGTGCTCATTGGCTACATAGCCACGGCCATCACTGGGGTGCTGAAGTATTTCGCCAGTGAGGAGGACATAAGGGCTTACGTGATATGGGGTCTTGGCTCGTTCTCAAGGGTTACGGGCGGGCAGGTGTATGTGTTCGTAGGCCTTGCGGCGGTGCTGCTGTCTCTGTCCATGCTGCTAGCCAAACCCCTCAACATGCTGCTGCTCGGTGACCTGTACGCCCAAAACCTCGGCCTCAACGTGAGGCGCGCACGCATGCTGGTCATCGCCTCGGCTGGTACGCTCACCGCCATCGCCACAGCCTACTGCGGCCCCATCATGTTTCTCGGCCTTGCCGTGCCGCACATCTGCCGTGGACTGCTTAGCACAAACAACCACTGGACGCTGTTGCCCGCTACCATGGCGTGTGGAGCCTCGCTGGCGTTGATCTGCAACCTGATAGCCAGGATGCCCGGACTTGAGGGAGCGCTGCCCGTCAACTCGGTCACTTCGCTCATAGGCGCGCCCATAGCCCTGTCGATACTGCTCAGGCGAAAGAAGGCAATATAGTGCAGGTAAAAAAACAATAGCATGAAATCATTTCTCATAGGAGCCGCCACGTCAAACAGCGGCAAGACAACATTCACAATTGGACTGCTGCGCGCCCTGAGGCAAAGGGGGCTTAGGGCGCAGCCCTTCAAGTGCGGTCCCGACTACATTGATACCATGCTCCACATGATGGCTTCTGGCAACGAGAGCGTCAACCTCGACACTTTCATGGCCTCGGAGAGCCACGTGAAGGTGCTTTTCTCCAGATACGCGGCCGAGGCCGACGTGGCGGTAGTTGAGGGCGTGATGGGACTGTTCGACGGTTTCGACAGGAGCCGTGGCAGCAGCGCGGAGATGGCCATGCTGCTTGGCGTGCCGGTGGTACTGGTGGTCAACGCAAAGTCAATGGCCTACAGCGTGGCGCCACTGGTTTACGGTTTCGCCAATTTCGACAAACGGCTGACCATTGGAGGCGTGGTGTTCAACAACGTGGCGTCGCCCAGCCACTTCGACTTCCTCAAGTCGGCGTGCGCCGACGCTAGAGTGGAATGTCTTGGCTACGTCGCCCACAACCCCTCGCTAAGTATACCCAGCCGCCACTTGGGACTTACCGTTGGAGACCACGAGAGCATGGAGAATACCATCGACACCGCCCGCGCGGAAGTGGAACGAAACGTTGACATCGACAAAATCCTTTCGTTATGAGAATACTTGTGGCTCACGACGAGGCCTTCAACTTCACCTATCGAGCCAACATCGACTCGCTACGCCAGATGGGCGAGGTAGGCTTCTTCTCGCCCCTGCACGACAACTGTCTGCCTCCGTGTGACCTCATGTACCTTCCGGGTGGCTACCCCGAACTGCACATCAACGAGCTGGCAAGCAACACCCGCATGGCTCAGCTCGTAGGCGACTATGCCGAGGGTGGAGGCAAGGTCTACGCCGAGTGCGGCGGTTTCATGTATCTGTGCCACACCATAGACGACACGCCTATGTGCGGCGTGTTACCCCTTAGAGCCACCATGGCCAATGCACGTCTGCATCTTGGCTATCGGCAGATGCCTCTTGGCGGCAATACTGTGCTGCGCGGACATGAGTTCCACTACTCCAGCATAATCAACACACCATTGGGAGCGTCGCCCAACAACGGCATTGCCCCCATGGAGGGCGGCTTGCGCAAGTGCCTTTGCCAAAGTTCGGCAAAGGGGGCCATGACCGACACGGCCATCTACCTATACAAAAACGTGATTGCCGGTTACACCCACTGGTATTGGGCCGAAACGGGTTTCATCTTCTTCCAGCCATCATTCCGCCGCGCTTGCCTCGGCCTGTAGTTTGTGCCGTGCCTTTGCACCCTCACGCCCATCGCTCCCCAAACACTATAACAGAAAAACATACAGCAATTATGAGGACAAAATATCTGCTGTCACGCATGAGGTTGGTATCGGGATGCATTGCGGATGCCATGCAGATTCTATGCGGTTCATCGTGTTGCAAAACCACCGAAACGTTTTTACAGTTATGCTCCCTCACAAACATGGCGTTTAACTCTTGCAAGTACCATACTTACGGATGGGGAATACCGTGTTTACGACCTGCAAAACCGTCTCCACGGTTCCAGAACAGCGGCTCATTTTTATACTTTTTGCGAAAAACATTTGGAGAATTACCCAAATAAGCGTACCTTTGCACTCGAAATCAGCTTCAACTCTGGTTTTGCGGGCTTTTAGCTCAGTTGGTTAGAGCAACAGACTCATAATCTGGAGGTCCTAGGTTCAAGCCCTAGATGGCCCACCTTCTCGTCACGGCGGCTTGCGTGCAAACGTAAGCCGCCGTGCTTTTGTTGTATATATAATTATGTGGTGTCGCAAAAAAATAGTATCTTTGCGCTCGCAAAACACTAAAACGATTATGACAGAAGACACAAACAAGGCGGGCAACTATTCCGCAAGTAACATTCAAGTGCTTGAAGGACTCGAAGCTGTGCGCAAGCGCCCGGCCATGTATATTGGAGATATAAGCGAAAAGGGACTCCACCACCTTGTCAATGAGACAGTTGACAACTCCATTGACGAGGCGATGGCGGGATATTGCACCCACATAGAGGTGACAATCAACGAGGACAACTCGATAACCGTACAGGACAACGGTCGAGGAATACCCGTTGACGAGCACGCAAAGCTGCACAAGTCGGCACTGGAGGTCGTTATGACGGTGCTCCACGCCGGAGGCAAGTTCGACAAAGGTTCGTATAAGGTCAGCGGCGGACTGCACGGTGTGGGTGTAAGTTGCGTAAACGCCCTGTCAACACACATGCTTTCACAGGTGTTCCGCGACGGAAAGATTTACCAGCAGGAATACGAGAAGGGCAAACCGTTGTATCCTGTAAAGGTTGTCGGCACCACCGATTTGCGCGGAACGCGCCAGCAGTTCTGGCCGGACGGATCGATTTTCACCACCACGGAGTACAAATACGACATCATAGCCAAGCGCATGCGCGAATTGGCTTACCTCAATGCCGGAATCACCATCACGCTTACCGACATGCGTCCCGACGAGGAAGGCAAGACGCGTCAGGAGGTTTTCCACGCCAAGGAGGGACTCAAGGAATTCGTTCGCTACGTTGACCGCCACCGCGCCCACCTGTTTGACGACGTCATCTACCTCAAGACAGAAAAGCAGGGCATACCTATAGAAGTGGCTGTGATGTACAACACAGACTACAGCGAGAACATCCACTCGTATGTAAACAACATCAACACCATCGAAGGCGGCACACACCTGGTTGGTTTCCGCATGGCTCTTACACGTACTCTGAAGAAATACGCCGACAACGACCCTGCCATTTCCAAGCAAATAGAGAAGGCCAAGATAGAAATAGCCGGCGAAGACTTCCGCGAAGGACTCACCGCTGTCATTTCGATAAAGGTGGCTGAGCCTCAGTTTGAGGGACAGACCAAGACGAAACTTGGCAACAGCGAGGTGGCCGGAGCCGTACAGCAGGCCGTAGGCGAGGCTCTTGCATACTATCTGGAGGAGCATCCGAAGGAGGCAAAGCAGATTTGCGACAAGGTTATCCTGGCCGCTACGGCGCGAATAGCCGCACGCAAGGCTCGCGAAAGTGTGCAGAGAAAGAACCCGATGACGGGTGGCGGACTGCCCGGAAAGCTGGCAGACTGTTCCAACAAGGACCCGAAAGACTGCGAGATATTCCTCGTCGAGGGTGACTCCGCCGGCGGTTCGGCCAAGCAGGGACGCGACCGCTACACCCAAGCCATACTTCCGTTGAGAGGTAAGATACTCAATGTAGAGAAAGTAATGTGGCACAAGGTGTTTGAAAGTGAGTCGGTCATGAATATCATCCAGAGCATCGGAGTGCGCTTCGGAGTGGACGGCGAGGACGACAAGGAAGCAAACATAGACAAGTTGCGCTACGACAAAATCATCATAATGACCGACGCCGATGTCGATGGTTCGCACATCGACACGCTCATAATGACGCTTTTCTACCGTTTCATGCCCAAGATAATACAGGAAGGACACCTCTACATAGCCACACCGCCGCTTTATCTGTGTACATTCGAGAACAAGGCAAAGGAATACTGCTACACCGAGCAACAGCGACAAGCCTTCATAGACAAGTGGGGCAACGGCGTAGAGGACGGAAAGAACCTGCACACACAGCGTTACAAAGGTCTTGGCGAGATGAACCCCGAGCAGCTGTGGGAGACAACCATGAACCCCGAAACCCGTTTGCTCAAGCAGGTGAGCATAGAAAACGCGGCCGAGGCCGACGAGATATTCTCCATGCTCATGGGAGACGACGTGGAACCGCGCCGCGAGTTTATAGAGAAGAACGCAACATACGCCAATATTGATGCGTAGAGCGGTCGCCTTTACATATTGAAACGAGCAATAAAGCCCATGCGCACCGACATACGTTTGGTGTGTGCATGGGCTTAGTTTTTATCTTCGGTGTGCTTCTCCCTTATAAACTGGCTGAAAACATCTGTTGAAGCGGAAAGTAGAAAGATTGATATGGAAAACATTGGAATAAGCGTAGACCCGGACCTCATCAAGAACCTTGGGCTTGATGACTATTACGACGGCAACCTGATAATGCTGAGAACCATAAAAGGTATTGAATCCGACTCGGATGTGAAACACCTCAATATGGTTCTTATGATGTATTGCGTCAAGGGACACGCACAAGGCGAGGTGAACGGAAAGTCTTACTGTATGGAAGCGGGCGACATACTAGTCTGTCTGCCAAACGCATACCTTGCCAATGGCGTACGCAGCGAAGACTTTGACGCCAAACTGGTGGGACTTTCCTATTCGGGAGTAAAGTTCCAGATGCACGAGCGCAAGGAGATTTGGGACATACTGGCCTATCTAAGAAACAATCCGCTGCTGCATCTTGATGACCAACAGCGGCAACTGTTCACACAGTATCTGCAGATTCTCGAGATGAAGCTGGAGTCTACTGAAGGCAAATTCCGCAACGAACTTGTGCAGGTGCTGTTTCAGGCGCTGCTTTGGGAACTTGCTTCGCTCATAGAACCGCTTGCTTCAAAGAGTTATGACGGCACTTCGCGTCAAGGCAACATACTGTTCAAACGGTTTCTGTCGATGGTTACAGAGAACGGAGGGCGCGAGCGGAGCGTACGTTACTATGCTGAAAAGATGTGCATAACGCCCAAATACCTTTCTTCGGTGTCAAGACGGGTAAGCGGAAAGACGGCCCTCGACTGGATTCACCGGTGTACCGCCGACGCCATAGCCCTGCAACTGCGCTATTCGGAGCGTTCCATTAAGGAAATTTCCAACTACTTCAATTTCCCCAACCTGTCGTTCTTCGGTAAGTTTGTCAAGGCCAATCTAGGCGTTTCACCCAAGGAATATCGCCGTAGGGTGATGGAAAAGGGCGAATAGGCGTACCGTTTCTTTCAAGAAGATGAGGAGTTTAACCCTTTCAGCGTTAGCTTTGCTCATGCCGTTAGCGGCACTTGCAGGTGATTGGGGGCAGAACTGGATAAGCCATCCGGCGGTTGACTCCACGGAGCAGGTGCTGTTCCGCCACGAAATCAAGCTTGACGCCAAACCCACAACGGCACTTGTCTCCGTAGCCAGTAGCGGACGCTATGCTCTGTTTGTCAACGGCTACAACGTAGTGACTGACGTGCTTGAGCCGGGAAGGCCGTCGGAAGGCGACACCTTGTCGGTCACTTACTATGAGGTGGCTCGCTATCTCCACAAGGGAGGCAACATCCTTGCCGTATGGTATTCCCCTACCGGCCGTTGCAATCAGTCCGACAGACAACTCTCTCTGACCTTTCAATGCAACGGCAACAATTACGCCTGTGTTACCGACAGCAGGTGGATGTGTCGCGCATCGGGGTGCAGAACTTTTCCCGACGGAAGCGAGTTTATAGACTCCAGAGCCTTAGACCCGTCGTGGACCACCGACCTTGTTTTTGCGCCCGAATGGCTTCCTGCGCATGAAGAACGCCCCACCATACCTGTACCGATGGCAGAACGGCGTATGTGGCGCACGGCGTTGCAAGTGGAAAGCATACGCCAATACAACTTTTTCTCCCCCATTGAAACTGCCGATGTCGGTCAGTCCGGACGTAATGCCGGCCGCTATTCGTTCCGAAAAGGATTTGACGGTTGGGTTAGACTGACTATGCGCGGTATGGAACGCGGCGACACGTTGACAGTAAACGGGCTTACCTATATCTGTTCGGGCAACACCGACGAACAGGCTTGCCGCCGTTTCACCACCACACATTCCAGCTTTGCCGATGTCACCCTGCCCACAGGACGACCGTTTTCCTGCATCACGACAGTCGAAGCCATGAACATTCGCCCATACTTCCGCAGGAGTTACCAGTATTAGCCCGTTTACACTTCGCAAACGACTGCGCCATTTACGGAGTGTAAACGGCTTTTTGTTGCCTTATCTATTATTTCAACCATTTTCATTGCTTTCAGCACCTTTTATTTTCGTAACTTTGCAGTTCCTAAGTCGGGGTTTCCTAAGGTTTTACAGCCCCACCAATACAAGGTTAATGGACAACAAGAACAGCAAAAACGAGTTTGTGCGTCGTGTAGCCGAGCAGAAGTACGAGTTCGGATTTACCACTGACGTGCATACAGAGGTGATAGAACGAGGACTTAACGAGGATGTCGTGAGGCTCATATCGGCCAAAAAGGGCGAGCCGGAGTGGCTGCTCGACTTCCGTCTTAGGGCTTTCCGCCACTGGCTCACAATGGAACAGCCCACATGGGGGCACGTTCACCTGCCCGAAATAGACTATCAGGCCATATCGTACTATGCCGATCCGCTGGCAAAGAAGGCCGAGACGGAGAAGAAGGAGATTGACCCAGAGCTTATGAAGACGTTCGACAAATTGGGCATACCCCTCGAAGAGCGGTTAGCTCTGAGCGGTACTGCGGTTGACGCCATCATGGACTCGGTGTCGGTGAAGACCACCTTCAAGGAGAAACTGGCAGAAAAGGGAATAATATTCTGCTCGATAGGCGACGCCGTAAAAGACCATCCCGACCTCGTCCGCGAGTATCTCGGCTCGGTAGTTCCCTATCGCGACAACTTCTACGCCGCACTCAACAGTGCCGTGTTCAGCGACGGCTCGTTCGTTTATATACCCAAGGGCGTGCGCTGCCCCATGGAACTCAGTTCCTATTTCCGCATAAACGCACGCAACACCGGTCAGTTTGAGCGCACGCTCATAGTTGCCGACGACGACTCATACGTGTCTTATCTGGAAGGATGCACCGCACCTATGCGCGACGAAAATCAGCTTCACGCCGCTATAGTGGAGATAATAGTGAAAGACAACGCCGAAGTGAAATACTCAACCGTGCAGAACTGGTATCCCGGTGATGAGCATGGCAAGGGCGGAGTGCTCAATCTTGTGACCAAGCGCGGCGACCTGAGAGGCAACAACTCTAAGCTGTCGTGGACGCAGGTGGAAACAGGATCGGCCATAACATGGAAGTATCCGTCGTGTCTGTTGCGCGGCGACAACTCGGTTGCCGAGTTCTACAGTGTGGCCGTTACCAACAACTATCAGGAAGCCGACACAGGCACCAAGATGATACACATGGGAAAGAATACCAAGAGCACCATAATAAGCAAGGGAATAAGCGCCGGCCACAGCCAGAATTCCTACCGCGGACTGGTCAGAGCCACGTCCAATGCCGACGGAGCGCGCAACTATTCGTCATGCGACTCGCTACTTCTTGGCGACAAGTGTGGTGCACACACCTTCCCCTATATGGACATTCACAACGACACTGCGGTGGTGGAACACGAGGCTACGACCAGCAAGATAAGCGAAGACCAACTATTCTACTGCAACCAAAGGGGCATACCCACCGAACAGGCCGTGGGACTGATAGTAAACGGCTACGCCAAGGAAGTGCTCAACAAACTGCCAATGGAGTTTGCCGTGGAGGCACAGAAGCTCCTAAGCGTGTCGCTCGAAGGCACTGTGGGGTGACATTCATCATGAACCTTAACATACGAAGAGGATATAATAATATGTTAGTAGTAAAGAACCTGCACGCCAAGATTGGCGACAAAGAAATATTGAGGGGTGTAAACCTCACTATCAACGACGGCGAAACCCACGCCATAATGGGTCCCAACGGATCGGGCAAATCTACGCTGAGTGCGGTGCTTGTGGGCAATCCACTATACACCGTGACAGAAGGCTCGATAGAGTTCAATGGAAAAGACCTGCTGGCAATGAAACCGGAAGACAGGGCACACGAAGGGCTGTTTCTGTCTTTCCAGTATCCTGTGGAGATTCCCGGAGTGTCAATGACCAACTTCATGCGCGCCGCCATCAACGAAAAGCGCAAGTATGAAGGGTTGGAACCAATGAGTGCAGGCGACTTTTTGAAGCTGATGCGCGAGAAGCGCAAGATAGTAGAGCTGGACAGCAAACTGGCCAGTCGCTCGGTAAACGAGGGTTTCAGTGGCGGAGAGAAGAAGCGCAACGAGATATTCCAGATGGCTATGCTCGAACCGAAGCTGAGCATTCTTGACGAGACCGACTCCGGACTTGACGTTGACGCACTGCGCATTGTGGCCGAGGGAGTGAACAAGCTGAAGACCAAGGAGACATCGTGCATAGTGATAACCCACTACGAAAGGCTGCTCGACATACTGAAGCCAGAAACAATACACGTGCTTTATCACGGAAGAATAGTGAAGACAGCAGGACCGGAGCTTGCCAAGGAGATTGAAGAGCGTGGCTACGACTGGATAAAAGCAGAGGCGGGAGAGTAACACCATGCAGAGCGAGAAACAATACATCGACCTGTACGAGCAGAGCCGGAGCCTGATTTGCAGCCACAGTGCCGACGTTCTCAATGCGCAACGCGACCGTGCCTTTGAGGACTTCAAGCGGTTGGGCTTCCCCACGCGCAAGGTTGAACGGTACAAATACACCGACATGGCGGCACTGTTTGAGCCTGACTACGGGCTTAACCTTAGCCGTCTTGACATTCCTGTCAACCCCTATGACGCTTTCAAGTGCGATGTGCCTAACTTGAGCACGTCGCTCTACTTCGTTATAAACGATGCATTCTGCACCAAAACACAACCCAAAGGCCACTTGCCGGAGGGAGTCATAGTTGGCTCTTTAAACTCTGTAGCTGCGGAAAAGCCCGATTTCATCGAAAAATACTATGCCAAGATAGCACACACCGACGACGGTATAACCGCACTCAACACCATGCTCGCACAAGATGGGCTTGTAGTATATGTACCGAAGGGCGTGAGGGTGGAACGGACAATTCAGGTGGTAAACATCCTGCGTTCCGACGTTGACTTGATGGCCAACCGTAGGGTGCTGATAGTAGTTGAGGACGACGCAGAAGTGAAGTTGCTGTTCTGTGACCATGCCGAAGACGACCGGAATTTCCTTACCACGCAGGTTATTGAGGTCTTCGTGGGTGACGGTGCAGGGCTTGATTTGTACTGCATGGAGGAGACCCACGCCAAGAATGTGCGTGTGAGCAACCTCTATATAGACCAACAGGCCAACAGCCGCGTGAACCATAACATCATAACACTGCACAACGGAGTGACCCGCAACCTCACGGATTTGATACTGAACGGCGAGGGTGCGGAGTGCAACATGTGCGGCTGTGTGATTGCCGACAAGCAAGAGCGTGTTGACAACAATACCCTTATCGACCACCGTGCGGCACACTGCACCAGCCACGAGTTATATAAATATGTGCTAGATGGACAAGCCACGGGTGCCTTTGCAGGACGTGTGCTGGTGAGAGAGGGTGCGCAGAAGACCGTTTCGCAGGAGACAAACCAGAACCTGTGCGCCACCAAGGAGGCCCGGATGTACACCCAGCCCATGCTTGAGATATATGCCGACGATGTGAAGTGCTCGCACGGCTCCACTGTGGGACAGCTTAACGACGCGGCACTGTTCTATATGCAGCAGCGCGGAATCTCGCTCAAGGAGGCAAAACTGCTGCTTGAGTTCGCTTTCATCAATGAGGTAATCGACCAGATGAAGCTCGAACCACTACGCGACCGATTGCACTACCTTGTGGAAAAACGCTTCCGGGGCGAACTGAACAAGTGCGAAGGATGCCGTCTGTGCAAATGACAACCACAATAAAGACAATGTACGATATAGAAAAAGTCCGCAGTGACTTCCCGATACTGTCGCGCGAAGTATATGGCAAGCCGCTAATTTACCTTGACAACGCCGCCACCACACAAAAGCCGTTGTGCGTGCTTGATGCCATGCGCGACGAGTATCTTAACGTGAATGCCAACGTTCACCGTGGCGTTCACTATCTTTCGCAACAGGCCACCGACCTGCATGAGGCTGCAAGGGAAACGGTGCGCCGCTTCATCAACGCCCGTTCCACCAGCGAAATAGTATTTACGCGTGGTACAACAGAAAGCATCAACCTTGTGGTATCGTCGTTCTGCGACGAGTTTATGCACGAGGGCGACGAGGTCATCGTCACGGTCATGGAGCACCACTCCAACATCGTGCCGTGGCAACTACAGGCCGCAAAGCGCGGTATCGCCATAAAGGTGGTGCCCATGGACAATGATGGCAACCTGAAAACCGATGAAATTGAGGGATTGATTACGCCGAAGACCAAAATCATCAGTGTTACCCACGTGAGCAATGTGCTTGGAACGGTCAATCCCGTTAAGGATATTGCAGCCATAGCCCATGCCCACGGACTACCCATATTGGTAGATGGCGCACAGAGTACGCCCCACTTCAAGGTGGACGTGCAGGAACTTGACTGCGACTTCTTCGTGTTCAGCGGCCACAAGATGTACGGCCCCACGGGAATTGGAGTACTCTACGGCAAGGAAGAATGGCTCGAAAAACTGCCGCCATACCAAGGCGGAGGAGAGATGATCGAGAGCGTTAGCTTCGACAAGACGGTGTTCGGGCAACTACCGTTCAAGTTTGAAGCCGGCACACCTGACTATATTGCCACACACGGACTGGCCAAGGCCATAGACTACATTGAGGCTTTGGGCATGGACAACATAGCAGAGCACGAGCGCGGCTTGACAAAATACTGCATGGAAAGGCTTGCTTCCATCGATGGAATGAGGCTTTTTGGCGTGTCAAGCGGCAAAGATGCGGTGATTTCATTCCTCGTTGGCAACATACACCACCTTGACCTCGGCACCCTACTCGACCGTCTGGGCATAGCTGTTCGCACTGGTCATCACTGTGCACAGCCTCTGATAGACCGTCTGGGCATACAGGGTACGGTGCGCGCATCATTTGCTTTGTACAACACAAGAGAGGAAGTAGACGCTTTGGCCGACGGCATTGAACGCGTAAGGAAAATGTTCTAATAGTAGACATTGCAAAAAACACCCACAACAATGCTTGAAAGTCATTATTACGAAGGACTCATTGAGGCAGGATGCGACGAGGCGGGACGCGGTTGCCTTGCCGGAAGCGTATATGCTGCTGCCGTGATACTGCCAACAAACTACATCAATGCCGACCTAAACGACTCTAAGAAGCTGACCGAAAAGCAACGCTACAAGCTGCGCGAAACCATAGAGCACGATGCTCTGGCATGGGCTGTGGGAGTGGTTACGTCTGATGAAATCGACAAAATAAACATTCTAAATGCCAGCATTCTCGCTATGCACCGTGCCCTCGACGCCCTGAAACTGTGTCCCGAAGCGGTGATTGTAGACGGCAACCGCTTCAAACCATACCGCAACCTACCCCACACCACTATAGTAAAAGGCGACGGTAAGTTTCTCGCGATAGCAGCAGCAAGCATATTGGCCAAGACCTACCGCGACGACTATATGAACAAGCTGGCCGAAGAGTATCCGCAATATGACTGGCAAAGCAACAAAGGCTACCCGACTAAGAAGCACCGCGAAGCCATACGCCAATATGGAATAACGCCCTATCACCGCCGTAGCTACAACCTTCTTGGTGACGGCCAGCTATCATTTGATTTCTGACATTCGCTTTCTGGTACGAGGGCATCGTACCTCCTACACAATGGCAAACTTAGCAGGTGCGTACGTCACCGTACCATTCGAGCCTATGTGCATATTTCTTTTTCCACTCTTTTGACCACAACGAAACTGCTGATTGCGTACAAGATATACTACATTTTGCTTTAGTTCTCATATTTCAGACTTCATCACTTTTTATATATGGTTCTTCTATCGACTGTCGTGCTCAGCCGACAATACATCATGGCAACAAGACGCATGGACAATGGGGTTCCCGTCTTGGTCTCGAAGAGGCTATGCCCGACGCAAAAACGTCCTATGTACAATTCCGTACTTCCTACGTACGTTCGTTTTATGATGAAGTATAGCCTCGTTGACCGATGAAGTTAGCTTCGATGACCAATGAAGCTGGCTTCGATAGCCAATGAAGCCTATTGCATTTTAGCGGTCAGCAATACTTTTAGCCAAGCATGCTAAAAACAAGGCCGCCAAGATCTCCTCGGCGGCCTCTCTTCTCGTTAGTACGTTATGAAAATTTTGAGAGAATGAAACTTCACAGTTTCAAATTGTCGTTTTAACAAATGATTATTATAGAGAAAGCATTGAAAATATGTCTCCTTTAATGTCTTGGCCGTGCGCTTTATGTTTTTGGCGTACGCTCTCCAACCATTTTTGTCAGGCTCTCCATGAACTCATCGTCTATTTCGCCCGTCAGATTTACTATCACTAACCGCCGCGATTTGGTGTCGGCGTGGATCATAATCAGCTCCACTGTGCCGCCGTCCTTGGCTTTGCGACTATAGAACGAGCCATAGGCGTGCTCCATACGGTAGCTCTTGTCGTGGCTGAACCTGTTGGCGTTGCGTTTGAGCAGGTCTTCGGCCACGCGGTAGTAGCCTTCGCCGTGTATGCTCGATGTCACTATCCGCGCGCTCTTCAGTTTTTCCATGGCCTGAACCATGCGCTCCTTGCGGCTTGCATCAGCCTGTTTGGCAAGTTGTTCCATCATTTTCGGACTGACAGTGATGCAGTGCACGGCTGTATCGTCCTCACATCGTTCCATGAACTTCGACGCGAAATCCTGCCCTCCCTGCGCCTTGGCTATCGTAACCGTGGCAAACAGCATCAGCAATATGCCCAGTATACGTCTCATCTTTCAAACATAGTGTCGGCAGATGTAGCGGCTACGGTGTCGGTGGTTTCTGCCTTGCTTATTCCCTCCGACACAAGTTCGAGGGCGTTTTCCACCTTGTCGTAGGCCACTGCCGGGTCGTCATAGGTGTCTTTATATGCAGCATAGTTGATGTCTTCGCTGGCGTTGTCGTCCCCTCCCATTGAGAATTGTGCGGCGTTGCCAAGCGTTATCACCACAGCCACTACAGCGGCGGCCTTGAACAGCGGTGCGAAACTGCCCCACATTGTCACCCTGCGCGCCTTGACATGCTTCGGTTCCCCTTCGGTAAGAGCTAGCATACGGGCGTCGAAATCATCGCCCAATGGACATTCGTCACCGGCCATCCGCCCGTAGGCAAACAGGGGACGGTATTTCTCAAGCTGCGCCGGCACGTCTTCCTGACTGAAGAAGGCTTTCAAGATGTCCTCCTCAGCCGTGGTTGTGTCGCACTGCCAGTAGCGTTCCAGCAGCTGTTCTATATACTTATAGTCCATAGTTCTCCGTTTCAAAGTATTTCTTCTTTATCGCCTGACGGGCACGGAACAAGTTTACCTTCACTTGTTCCTCAGTTATGCACATCACTGTGGCAATTTCCTTGTAGCTCTTGCCCTCAAAGTCTCTCAGTTGCATTACGCTGCGTTGCTTTTCGGGCAGACTGTCAACGAGTTTTCTGACGAGTTGCACCCTGTCGTGCAGCATTGTCTGACGTTCAGGGTTGGATGTATAGGAGTGGTCTGGTGGCTCTGTCCCTGCGGAAGCGTCGAGCGGCTGGCTCCGGTTGGCCTGTTTGCGCATCTTGTCAAGCGCAAGGTTGCGGCAGACAGCAAGGCAAAAGGCTTCGATGGAGTCTATTGCATCCCACTCACCGCGCCTGTTCCACACCTTTATCATAGTTTCCTGCACAACGTCTTCCGCCTCCGCCTTGTCGAGAGTTATGCGAAGCGCCAACCGGTAAAGTTCGTTCTTCAACGGCAAGATGTCGTTCCGGAAACTGATATTTTTCATCCTCTCTGTCTATATGACGATTTGGGCAGGGCAAAAGTTACACTTCCCCGTCATTTTTGTCGACTTTTTGAATCAAAGCCGTCTTTTGTACATTATCCTACTGCATTTCTACACACTGAAGGTCAAGCTTCGTATACTTGCGCATACTGTCACAATGCTCAAAAAGGCCGAGCGGCTGGGTCAGTACGCTGCCATCACGCTCAGGATCATAGAATGTTCCCGACGGAGGATTGGGTATGCGCGCCGCCTCGTTGAGGTATTCGTCGCAGTAACGCAGGCTTCCGAACTCCGGCCACTCGCTTATTATCAAGTCCATAGCCACCGCATCGCACGCCACGCCATCTTGCGAGGCTATGACGGAGCACGCCCATTCGCCGTTGAATGGTGGCTTCTGCCATTGGGGAGCCGGCTTGCCGTTGACGTCGCGCGAACCGTAGGTACCGTCAACAAGGAACAACAGGCACTTCAAGCCCAAATCCTTGTGACCCATCCAATCGACAATGGTCTTGTATTGCGGCTTACCGCCGCGCTTGTCCTGCGAAATGCCATTGTGAGAATTCTGTCTCCAGGAGATACTTATGTCGGTTGCGCCATACCAGTTTTTGCCGCACAGTGTCACCCCCGGTCCTTTGTGGGTCTTGAGCAATGCACTGTTTATCAAATAGTCGGCATCGGCCACACACTTGGCCAACCCCCGTGCCATCTTGCCGTTGTCTACGCTGTACTTTATGCGCTCCCGGTAGTATTCGCACCGCTCCCTACCGTCACCGCCGAGTTGGTCTATGAACCTCACTTGTGGGAACTCCCTGTGACACTTGTTGTAGATACTGTCGGTAATGGCACGACTCGGCTCACACACCACTATGTCCTGCGGTCTCACCCCGCCGTCGCGCACAAGCGTCTTCAGCAGAGCCAGAGTGACAAAGGGCGACGAGTTGAGGTCGATAGTGTCATGGTGGGTCACGGCATTGTTCATGTTTAGCTTTATGGCTATGGTCTCACCGGGGCGATAACCGCGTTTTCCGCGTCCCAGACGGCTGTTGAAGTCAGTGAAGAGAACCTTCCACGCCTTCTTGGCCGACTTCTTTCCGGCCACTGTCTCTATAGCCTGACGCACCATTCGGTCGGCCTTGTCCTGCGAGTTCCAACGGTCTTCTACCCAAAGGCCGGTATTGCCGTCCCATGAAGCCACACCCGGACAGTGTACCCACGCCACTCTTCCGGGGCAAACCCCAATACCATTGCCAACAGGCTCGTTAATTCCTGCCATCAGAGCCGGCCTTTTCTGTGCGCTGCACAATGCGCAGCCCAAAAGCAACGCCAGCATTATGAATGCCTTTCTCATATAGTCTTGGTTATGATGTAAATGCTTATATATTGCAAAGTTACACAATAAGCGACGGCAAAAGAAACAATTCCGGGCAACATTCATGGGGTACATCGAAAAAACTATGGGTTATAACACGCAAAGCGGCAGTTTACAAGCCGTAAACCGCCGCTTTGCGTATAGAATCATGTCAAAACTGTGCGCCTCAACGTTTTATCACCGTGCCGTGCAGCCCATCGATGGCTGTGGCAAGCGTTATCACAACACGTCCCACACCGGCATCCACTGCGGCAAGGGCATTTTCCAACTTGGGTATCATACCGTCGGCCACAGTGCCATCGGCCACATAGCGGTTGAAGTCGTCGCGTGTTATCACGGGTATCACGCTACTGTCATCGTCGGCATTGGCCAAGACACCGGGCTTCTCAAAGCTGTATATCAGTGTCACATCGTACATCGAAGCCAAGGCACGAGCCGCCTCCGAGGCCATGGTGTCGGCATTTGTATTGAGCATAGTGCCGTGACCGTCGTGGGTAAGCGGCGCAAGCACGGGTGCAACGCCACTCTCCAGCAGTCGTGACAGGGCAGCTGCATCCACCTTATCCACATCGCCCACGAAGCCAAAGTCAACTCCGTCTTTCACGGGACGGCGGTGTGAGCGCACTATATCCATGTCTGCTCCGGTGAGTCCGAGCGCATTAACGCCGCAAGACTGCAACTTCGCCACTATGTTCTTGTTGACCAAACCACCGTAAACCATCGTCACGACACTGAGCATATCACTGTCTGTGATGCGCCGTCCGCCCACCATGCGGCTCTCAATACCCATGAGCGAGGCCACCTGAGTGGCTCTTCTACCTCCGCCATGCACGAGTATCTTGCGCCCTGAGATACGGTTGAAATCACTAATCAGGCGGCCAAGCTGGGCTTCATCCTCGACTACCGCGCCACCAACCTTAACTATTGTAAGTTGTTCCATTGCCTTGAGTCTTGCCAACCGTTATTCCAAATAGGTGTATCCGTAGAGTCCGGAACGGTAGTTGGACAGGAATTCCTTACCCTCCTCAAGCGTTATCTTGCCCTCCTTGACACTCTTCGACACCCAAATCTCCAACTGACGCACCAGTTTCTTGGGGTTGTACTGCACATAATCAAGTACTTCAGCCACAGTCTCACCATCAAATACCTGATCGATGTTGTACTTGCCGTCCTTCACGCTTATGTGTACAGCGGTGGTGTCGCCAAAAAGGTTGTGCATATCGCCGAGTATCTCTTGGTAAGCACCCACAAGGAACACGCCAAGATAGTAGGGTTCATTGCGCTTAAGACTGTGTACGGGCAGTATGTGCGAGTTGTTGCGGTTGGTTACAAAGTTGGTTATCTTGCCGTCGCTGTCGCAAGTGATGTCCTGAATGGTGGCACTGCGGGTGGGACGTTCGTCGAGCCGCTGCAGCGGAACAATGGGAAACAGCTGGTCAATGGCCCATGAGTCGGGCAGAGACTGGAACAGCGAGAAGTTGCAGAAGTATTTGTCGGCAAGCAGTTTGTCGAGGTTTACAAGCTCTTCGGGTGTGTGCTTCAAGTGCTTTGCAAGGATGTTTATCTCGTGACACACGCTCCAGTACATCTTCTCTATCTCGGCGCGGTTCTTCAAGTCGAGTATACCATGGCTGAAAAGCTCCAGTGCCTCCTCGCGTATCTGCTCAGCATCGTGCCAATCCTCAAGCATTGTGCGCGGATTGAGATTGTCCCAAATGTCGTAAAGGTCCTTCACGAGCTGGTGACTGTCGGAGTCCGGTTCAAACTCTTCCGGCATTTCCGGCAGCGATGCAGTCTCAAGCACATCGATAACCAGCACCGAGTGGTGGGCGGCAAGCGAGCGTCCGCTCTCTGTGATGATGTTCGGGTGTGGCAAACCGTTCTTGTCAGCCGCATCGACAAAGGTGTATATACAGTCGTTCACGTACTCCTGGATGGAGTAGTTGACCGAACTTTCGCTGCTCGGCGAGCGAGTGCCGTCGTAATCAACGCCAAGTCCGCCACCGCAGTCAACGAAATCGACATCGTAGCCCATCTTGTGCAGTTGTATATAGAACTGCGAAGCCTCGCGCAAGGCTGCCTGTATGCGGCGTATCTTGGTTATCTGGCTACCAATGTGGAAGTGTATCAGGCGCAGACAGTCGCGCATGCCTTTCTTCTCAAGCAGTTCGAGAGCATCGAGAAGTTCACCGCTCGTAAGGCCGAACTTGCTGGCGTCGCCGCCGCTCTCTTCCCATTTGCCACTGCCCGACGAGGCGAGTTTCACCCTTATGCCGAGGTTTGGCCTCACGTTAAGTTTCTTTGCTTCGCGTGCAATTATCTCAAGTTCGTTGGGTTTCTCTATTACTATGAATATGCGCTTGCCCATCTTCTGCGCCAAAAGCGCAAGCTCTATATAGCTCTGGTCCTTATAGCCATTGCAGATAATGAGCGAGTCGCTCTGGCACTGCACGGCAATCACAGCGTGCAACTCAGGCTTTGAACCAGCCTCAAGACCGAGGTTGAACTTGCGTCCGTGGCCGATTACCTCCTCGACAACTGGCTGCATCTGATTGACTTTTATGGGGTAGATTATGAAGTTCTCGCCCTTGTAGCCATACTCGTCGGCCGCCTTCTTGAAGCAACTGCTGGTCTTTTCAATCCTGTTGTCGAGGATGTCGGGAAACCGGAGCAGCACCGGAGCGGTCACATCACGCAGGGACAGCTCGTCCATAACGTCGCGCAGGTCAATCTGAGTGTTGTCCTTGCACGGTGTGACATACACGTCTCCCTTATCGTTGACCCCGAAATAGGAAGTGCCCCAACCGTTTATGTTGTACAGTTCCTTGGAGTCTTCGGTCGTCCATTTTTTCATTTGCCTGTTGTTTGTCTTGTTTTTGATATGTGTATAAATCAGATACCAAGCAGACTGCGCAGCCCGGCCACTGTAATGTTTATTTTCTCATAGCTGTCCATAAGGCTCACATCGAATGTATATTGAGCCTTTGAGTAGAACTTCTCGCGATCTGCGAGCTGGTTTGCGATAAAGAGATCGAGTTCTTCGGGCGACTTTCCCTTGAGCAAAGGCCGTTCGGTCTTGCCCATGAGCAGGTGCTTGTGCAACACCTTTGGCGATGCTTTCAAATAAACCACCTGTCCTTGTGAGTTCATGTAGTCGATATTGTCGAAGAAGCACGGCGTGCCGCCACCGCAACTGAGCACCACATTCTCAAACTCCGCGACCTCGTGCAGCATGTTGCGCTCCACACGACGGAAGCCATCTTCGCTCCTTTCTGCAAACAGTTGCGGCACAGTCTTGCGCATACGGCTTTCTATATACCAGTCAAGGTCATAGAACGTAAGCCCAAGCTCCTTGGCCAAGGCTTTGCCAACCGTAGTTTTCCCAGCCCCCATGTAGCCGATGAGTATTATGCGGTTCATCGTTTCAGCGTGTGGTTTTCAGTGTATATGTGCGTTACTTCTTCCTTACCGGAGCGGTTTTCACCACTTCCATGCACTCCTCATAAGTCAGCTCGGCAGCCTTGTCGTGCATGGTCTTGGGCAAGCGGTAGTTCTTTCCGTCGTAAACCAGGTAAGGACCATAACGGCCGTTGAGCACTTCGAGCTTGGGATCTTCACTGAACAGCTTTATGTGGCGTTGCTGCTCCTGCTGCCTCTTCTTCTCAATCAGGCCTATGGCTGCGTCAAGCGTTATAGTCATCGGGTCGGTGCCCTTGGGTATAGACACATATTTCTTGTCGTGCATCACGTAGGGACCGAAGCGGCCTGCGCCTACTACGACCTTTGAACCTTCATATTCGCCTATCTCGCGCGGCAACTTGAACAGTTCCAAAGCATCATCAAGGGTTATGGTCTCCATGCTCTTGTCTGACGGAATCTGTGCAAAGCGCGGCTTTTCATCGTCGTTGGCGGCACCAATCTGCACCACCGGGCCAAAACGGCCAATCTTCACAAACACGGGTTTGCCCGTCTTGGGATCATTTCCGAGTACCCTTTCGCCCACTTTGTGCTCCGAACGCTCGTTCATAGTGTTCTCCACCGTAGGTTCAAAGTCATTGTAGAAGTCCTGCATCATGTCAGTCCACTTCTCGTTGCCCTCTGCAATCTCATCGAACTTCCGCTCCACCTTGGCCGTGAAGTTGTAGTCCATGATAGTGGGGAAGTATTTCATAAGGAAGTCGTTGACCACCATGCCCACATCAGTAGGCATGAGTTTGCCCTTCTCGCTGCCCACCATTTCGGTGCGTGTGCTCTGGGTTATCACTTTTCCTTTGAGCGTGTCCACCGTGTAGGTGCGTTCCTCCCCCTTCTTGTCACCCTTGTGTACATACTCGCGCTGCTGTATGGTGCTAATGGTCGGGGCATATGTTGACGGGCGGCCTATGCCCAGTTCCTCCAACTTGTGTACAAGGCTGGCTTCAGTGTATCGTGCAGGGCCCTGGCTGAAGCGTTCTGTGGCCGAAATCTCACGGCGCACGAGCGACTGTCCCTTGACGAGCGGCGGTATCACAGGCGTTGCATCATCGTCAGACGGCTCATCATCGTGCGACTCGCGGTACACTTTCAGGAAACCGTCGAACTTCACGACCTCGCCAGTGGCCACAAACATTTCGTCCATGCCCGACAACGACACATTGACCGTGGTCTTCTCCATCTCCGCATCGGCCATCTGACTGGCGGCGGTGCGTTTCCATATAAGGTCATACAGGCGTTTCTCCTGCGACGAGCCATCTATCGTGGTGTTGTCCATGTATGTCGGGCGTATGGCCTCGTGAGCCTCCTGCGCTCCCTTGGAGTGGGTCTGGTAGTGGCGCACCTTACTATACTGCTCGCCCCAGAGCTTTTCAATCTCTGCCTTGGCAGCATTGATACACAGCGACGAGAGGTTCACCGAGTCGGTACGCATGTAAGTAATGCGTCCGCTTTCATACAACCGCTGGGCAATCATCATGGTCTGCGATACCGTGAAACCCAGTTTGCGGGCTGCTTCCTGTTGCAGCGTTGAAGTGGTGAACGGAGGCGCGGGCGTTCGTTTCTGCGGTTTGCACGTCACGGAGTCCACGGTGAGTTCGGCATCCTTGCACTTTTCCAGGAAAGCCATCACCTCGTCACGGGTCTTGAAGCGGTGGTTAAGTTCCGCTTTCACCTCTGTGGCCGACCCATCGGGATTGGTTGTGGCCAATATGGCATTCACCCTATAATATGGCTCACTTTGGAAAGCCTGTATCTCGCGCTCACGCTCCACTATCAGGCGCACTGCAACACTCTGCACGCGGCCTGCCGAGAGAGCGGGCTTCACCTTGCGCCACAGCACGGGCGACAGCTTGAAACCAACCAAACGGTCGAGCACACGTCGTGCCTGTTGTGCGTTTACAAGGTTCATGTCCAAATGGCGCGGATGTTCTATGGCAGCCAATATGGCCGGCTTGGTTATTTCGTGAAACACGATACGGCTCGTTTTCTTCTCGTCAAGGCCGAGCACTTCACACAAGTGCCACGATATGGCCTCTCCCTCGCGGTCCTCATCGGAAGCCAACCATACCTTGTCGGCCTGTTTGGCGCACTGCCGCAGTTCCTTAACCACCTTTTCCTTTTCGGTGGGTATCTCGTAGTCGGGCTGAAGAGTCTTGGTGTCGATGCTAAGCTCTTTTTTCTTCAGGTCGCGTATATGGCCATAGCTCGACATCACCTTGTAGTCGTCACCAAGAAACTTCTCTATTGTCTTGGCCTTGGCAGGCGACTCGACAATAACCAAATTCTTTTGCATGCTGATTAAAAACTATTGTTCGGGCTGCAAAAGTAAGCAAAAACTTTGCTCTCACATTATTATTATGTCTATTTTTGCTTTTTTTGTGACGAACAGTAAGCCGTTCAATGCGATTGCCGGACTGCATATTTTTATCATAGGACACAAAAAGGTTGTCTCTTGTAATAGTCATTAACCGTCCTCATAGTAACCATTAGCCATTCTCGTGATAGTCATTAACACTTCTCGCAATAGTCATTACGATATGATGTCCGGTTTTATTGTTTCCCCTTTGTGGCAGAAAGAGGTGCTCATTTTTTTGAGCGGCAATTTCCCGGTTATTTCTATTTGCACTAACTTTGCAATGCAACAGACAACTTTTCCTTATATGAAACACTTCTCTACAACCGCTACAGTGGCGTTGGCCGCATTGTGCCTTGCCTCATGCGGCAGTGAAAAATTCCGTGTTGAGGGTAACATCACCGGTGCCAAGGACTCAACACTGTACTTCGAAAACATCGGAGTAGACGGCATCACTAAGCTCGACTCGGTAAAGCTTGACGACGAAGGCTCATTTAAATTCAGCGGAGACCGCACCGAAGCTCCCGAGTTTTACCGTCTGCGCATAGGCGGACAGATAATAAACGTGGCCATTGACTCCACCGAGACAGTGGGGATAAAGGCCGACTATACTACAATGGCCACGGCCTACGAAGTGGAAGGATCGGAAGAATGTTCGCGCATAAAAGAGCTTGCGCTGATGCAGATAGATCTTCAAAACAAGGTAATGGCCATACAGAGCAATGCCGGCATAGGTGAAACGGAGGCCAGCGACAGCATCATGGCCATGGTGGCGGTATATAAAGATGATGTGAAAAATCGCTTTATATACAAAGACCCCAAGGCGGCCTCGTCCTATTTTGCCCTGTTCCAGACTCTGGGCGGCAACTGGCTTATATTCAATCCACGCAACTCGCGCGATGACATACGGGCGTTTGCAGCGGTAGCCACAAGCTGGGACACTTTTTATCCGGGAGCCGTGAGGGGCGAGAACCTGCACAACATAGCCATATCGGGCATGAAAAACGAGCGGATAGCCGAAGCCAAAGCTGCTCCGATGCAGATTGACTCAAAGAAAGTGGTAACCGCCGGACTCATAGACATCTGTCTTGATGACAACAAGGGGCGACAAAGGAGTCTGAATCAGCTAAAGGGAAAGGTGGTCATGCTGGACTTCCATCTGTTCGGCACCAAAGACTCACCGGCACGCATACTGTCGCTACGCGAACTGTACACGAAATACCATAGTCAGGGATTTGAAATTTACCAGATTGCGCTCAACGGCGACGAACACTACTGGAAACAGCAGACCGCAACACTGCCGTGGATATGCGTACGCGACCCTCAAGGCATAGATTCACACAACGTCAGTATATATAATGTGAAAGCTTTGCCGGAGTATTTTCTCATAGACAGAGACAACAATCTTGTGAGCCGTTCTGAGCAAATTGAGGATTTGGACAAAGCGATAGAGGCTCTGCTCTGAAAAGGCTCTGCGGGAAACTTGCAGAAAACAACAAATCCGGATAGCGAAAACAACAATTTGCGCTATCCGGATTTTCGCATTCAGGTGGAAAACGGGATTCAGGGATGTATGCCACACACCGTCTTTCCCCGATGAAACCGTCAATTTCAACGTTTTTACACCCGTTTTGTTTGGTTGACACACCGTTTTTATTCTATAGGCCACCCAGCCTCTCTTTTTCTTTTGGCCGTTCAGTTTTTCTTCGCAACTTTGCACTGTCACAAAGAGAAAGACAAGACATACGAAATACACCTTATGTAAGGTATCGCGTCACCTATTTATTGGCCTTGCCTATGACTGTCTCAACAGAACGCAAGGGAAATGAAGTGATTAATACGATGAGCGGCATTTGATAGAGGCCGGTGACGTGATGCTAAGGCGTGGCTCTGCGTAGATGAGGAAAAGTCTATGTTTCACCGTAACGGCGTGGGGCCAATCATAGAATCTGGGAGGGCAACACAGGGAAGCGTCCCTGTCGCTTGCCTAAACCGGTTCGAAAAACCGCCTCGGGGGCGGAACTTAGTTTCAGGATTTCTGATTATTTTCTCGTTTAAACCAATGTCCGCCATTCCTGAACACAAGCAGGAACGGCGGACATTTTTAGGGCGAGTTATATAAACTCGCAAACAAATTGTTATCGAAAACAGAACCGCCCTTTATTTGCTCTTTCCCGCAATTCCGTCACGGAACTGGCATGGAGTGTAGCCTGTTACCTTGATGAAAGCGCGGCGGAAGGTTGACAAAGAGTTGAATCCACTCAACTGGGCTATGTAGTCGAGCGTATATTCACGATGTTTCAGCACGAGCGGCACGCCTTCCTTTTCTATTCTGAAGCCATTCACATAATCATAGAATGTGGTTTTCCGCACATTGGAAAAGTAGTTGCTGAGATAAGTCCTATTGGTGCTCAGCTTACGGGCAAGGTCGTTCAGCGACAAATTGGGGTTTAGCCAAAGTCGTTCCCGCTCCATTACAGCATCGACATCTCCGGCAAAGGCATAGCATTTCTCGGAAGAAGCATCCTCGCAACAACTGTCTTCCTCATCCCCGTCTGGAGTTTCAATCTCCACACTGCGCAGATTGCGGATATATTCGCACATCATGTGCCACAAGGCTACGGCCGCAATATAATATGCACAGTCTATCCACAAGTTGCCGGCGAGCGATGCGACCAGCCACAACAGTTGGCCGAAAAAGCATAAAATGAACATATGCCTCACCCAACCAATATCCATCTTGTCTATATTGGAGTAGTTGGCGTGTATGTAGGCAGTATATTTGCGGGCCTTGCGGTAGCCGACAAGCATGATCACAAGGCCGAATATACAGAGGAACAGGGCATACGCTCCTATGAAGCCATGTCTAGGAACAAAGAAATAAGCCACAGTAAAGACTGCGAACGGAATGGAAAGGAGCGCAATCCGCCGCCAGCGAATCCATCCGGGCTGCGTTATCTCGAACAGCAATGCGGCATAGCCAATGCCAGACCAGCCATCAACGAGCATAATCGAACTGAGAACAGAGTCGACATACTGCCCAGAAAAGGTGAAAAACAAATCTTTGGTGTTGGCCAGCGCCAGATATATGAATATGCCAGCAAGCACTCTGTGCAGCCGTGTGACCACGTTGCGATAACTCCACAGAAACAAATAGGCCGCCATAATGTAATAGGCAGTATTTATTCCTATGAGAAAGGCCACTACATTAAGACTCACATCCATCGTTCATGATTTTTCGTAGATATACCTGCTGATGCGGAAAAATTCCGTTGACAACCACCTCTGCGCTCGCTCATACTGTTCATTCCTGTTGGTTTTTCATGGTTATTATCGGAAAATAAGTGTTGTCAGTTGTTCCTTGGCAAACACTTCATTCGCCACAGCCTGCAGATCACCAGGTGTGAGTGCATCGATTTGGGCAAACAGTCGCGCCACATCTTTCCTCCAACCGTAGTGAAGAAAACTCTTCGCAAAGCCAAGTGCAAAGCTCTCACGGCTGTCGCTCGCTACGGCCACCTGCCCTTTCAGCTGTTTTTTTGCAGCTGACAGCTGACTGAGACTCATGGGGCGCAGCATAAGACGGTCGAGTTCTTTGCGCACAAGTCTTCTGCACCGCGCCAAATCATGTGTATCACATCCGAAATATACGCTCCAGACACCTGTGTCTGAATAGTTCACCATTGAACTTTCAGCTGTATACACCAGTCCGTTGCGTTCACGCAATGACATATTCAACCGTGCGTTCATGCCTGGGCCGCCAAGTATGTTGTTCAGAAGGTATAGTGCCATACGCTTTTCGTTGAACACGCTGTAGGTTCTTGTACCTATTAGCACATGAGTCTGGTGGGTATTCCTGTCGACTGTCAGTTCCTGCGGACTGTATGCCGGCAAGTCTGCGGTGGAATTTTCAGATGTTGTGATTTTGGGAGTGCTGTTTCCCCCTAAACCGGAAGTGGCGCGTTGCAGAAGTTTCACAAGCTTCTGGAAGTCAATGTCGCCGTATGCGAAGAACACGGCATTGTCCGGACGATAGTAACGGCGTGTGAAACGCAGTGCATCTGCCGTGGTATAGGTGCGCAACTGTTCAGCCTGCCCCAAAATATTGTGTCCCAAAGGATGACCGCGGAACACCATACCCTCGAAATCGTCATAGATAAGTTCGGCCGGCGAGTCGTTGTAGCTCTCTATTTCGTCGCATATCACCTCCACCTCCTTGTCTATCTCCTGCTGCGGATAGCTGCTGTTGAACACAATGTCGGTGAGCAAATCGACGGCGCGCGCTAAATGCTCGCCCAAAATAGACGCATAATAGACCGTGTCTTCCTTGGTCGTGAACGCATTGAGGTCGCCTCCCACCCTTTCCAAGCAGTTCAGGATATGCCAGGCCTTGCGTCTGGCGGTTCCTTTGAACGTGGTGTGCTCGCAGAAATGGGCAAGTCCCTCCTCGCCGGGAAGCTCATCGCGCGTACCGGCATTGATGCCGTATCCGCAATACAGCACCGGTGAGGTTGAAGGAAGATGTATAATACGCAACCCGTTGGGCAACGTAAAAATATTGTAGTCCATGATTAATACGGTGCAAAGTTAGTATTTATACAGGAAAGGAAACTTGATTTTCTGTCAAGAAATCAGGGATTTAAATATTTTTTCGTTTCTTCCGTCATACCGTAACTGTTCAGCGGTAGGTGCATGACAATGCATCAACCCCCAAACAAGGCTTGAATTGCATTGAAAGGTGTCTTGTTGTGTTTCTTGGCCATCTCAACAATCGAATGCAGCTCGAAGAAAACATCTGGAGATGGCTGCTGAGAAAACCACGAGAAGTCATTGTGTGATTTTGCATTTACCTAATAGAAGTTGTATCTTTGTCCAACTGAAAGTTTCGTTCCGAACTACGGAA
>CAVAQY010000013.1:0-45478 GCA_963590865.1 Bacteroidaceae bacterium
TCCGTTGTTCGGAACGCACGTTCCAAACAACGGAACGGAGATTTCTCATAAGAGAGGGAACTAATTTATAGAACAACCCTTTAATAGTTTCTTTGTAACTTCGCATCCATGGCAACCATGTTGGATTTATCGGATGGCTCATTGATATTACGGGGGTTGCTAATGACTATTAAGTAGGTATGCACTTCACCCCGCTGTAGGTTTTTCATGCAATGAGCTGAATGTCTGAAAAAAACAGTTGCAAACCGGAATGAACCGAATTATTTTTGCTACTTTTGCAAAGTAGAACTTACAAAAACACCTACATAAACAAGATTTATGGACTTAGTAAAACAAATCATCGAACGCGCTAAGAGCAACAAACAGCGCATTGTGCTCCCCGAAGCTACCGAGGAACGCACTCTGAAAGCAGCCGACCGTGTGCTGGCCGACGGTGTGGCAGACCTTATCCTCATCGGCAACAAGGCCGAAATAGCCACACTGGCAGAAAAGTGGGGGCTGGAAAACATTGACAAGGCCACCATCATCGACCCGGAGAACAACCCCAAAGCTGAAGAGTATGCAGAGCTTCTGGCTGAACTTCGCAAGAAAAAGGGCATGACAATAGAACAGGCACGTGAGCTGGTGAAGAACCCTCTCTACCTCGGGTGCATGATCATCAAGACCGAAGGAGCCGACGGACAGATAAGCGGCGCACTGAGTACTACCGGCGACACACTGCGCCCAGCACTGCAAATTATTAAGTGCGCACCCGGAATAAGCTGCGTGAGCGGTGCCATGTTGCTCATTACCAAGCAGCCACAGTATGGTGAAAACGGTGTACTCGTAGTGGGAGACGTGGCCGTTACTCCAATGCCCGATGCACAACAGTTGGCACAGATTGCCGTATGCACGGCACAGACAGCCAAGAGTGTGGCCGGATTTGCCGACCCGCGCGTGGCCATGCTGAGCTTCTCCACCAAGGGTAGCGCAAAGCACGAGGTGGTTGACAAGGTTGTGGAGGCTACAAAACTGGCCAAAGAGCTTGACCCGACACTGAAAGTGGATGGCGAATTGCAGGCCGACGCAGCTCTCGTACCGTCGGTAGGTGAGAAGAAAGCTCCCGGAAGTGACATTGCCGGCCACGCCAATGTACTGGTGTTCCCCTGCCTCGAAGTGGGCAATATCGGATACAAGCTCGTGCAGCGTCTGGGCGATGCCGAGGCTCTCGGTCCCATCCTGCAGGGTATCGCACGTCCGGTGAACGACCTTAGCCGCGGATGTTCCGTAGACGACATCTACAAGATGGTGGCCATCACCGCTTGTCAGGCCATGGATGCGAAGAACAAATAGTGACTTTTGGCGTATGCGGTTATAGAACCGTGGATTTCCTCTGGTTCTGTAACCGTTTACGTTTGCACTACACCCAATAACCTTAAATACTATTTAGCATTAAGAAAAATGAAGATTTTAGTTTTGAATTGTGGGTCTTCTTCCATCAAGTATGCCCTGTATGACATGGACAGCAAGACCGTGATGACATCGGGCGGTGCAGAACGCGTGGGACTTGACGGAGCTTTCGTCAAGGTAAAACTGCCCAACGGCGAGAAGAAACAGATAATGCACGACATACCGGAGCACACCGAAGGAGTGAAATTCATATTCAGTCTGCTTACCGATCCGGAGATAGGCGTGATAAAAGACCTGAAAGAGATTGACGCTGTGGGGCACCGCATGGTACACGGAGGCGAGAAATTCAACAAAAGCGTATTGCTCAATGACGAGGTTCTCAAGGTTTTCGAAGAGTGCAGCGACCTTGCTCCGCTCCACAATCCAGCTAACCTCAAGGGAGTAAAGGCCGTTACAGAACTCATGCCTGGCCTTCCCCAGGTGGGAGTGTTTGACACCGCATTCCATCAGACCATGCCTCAGCACTCATACATGTATGCCGTTCCCTACGAACTGTATGAGAAATACGGTGTGCGTCGCTACGGTTTCCACGGCACAAGCCACCGCTACGTTTCACAGCGCGTGTGCGATTTCCTCGGCATAAAGCCAGAAGGACAAAAGATAATAACCTGCCACATAGGCAACGGTGGTTCTATCGCCGCAGTGGAAGACGGCAAGTGCGTTGACACGTCTATGGGCCTCACACCGCTTGAAGGACTGATGATGGGTACCCGCAGTGGCGACATCGACGGCGGAGCCATAGCATTCATAGAGAAAAAGCTCGGACTTGACGCCGACGGCATATCCAATCTGCTCAACAAGAAGAGCGGTCTGCTCGGCGTTTCTGGCATTTCTTCCGACATGCGCGAGATATTCTCCGCCAACGAGGCAGGCAACGAGCGTGCAAAACTCGCCTTCGACATGTACTGCTACCGCATACGCAAGTATGTAGGTTCATATGCCGCAGCCATGAACGGATGCAGCATCATCGTGTTCACTGCCGGAGTTGGCGAGAACCAAGCAGATGTTCGTCAGAGCGTATGCCAGGGACTTAGCTTCATGGGCGTGGAAATAGATGTGGAGAAGAACATGGGCATTCACGGTGAAGAGGCGATAATCTCAACACCCAATTCCAAGGTAAAGGTGGTTGTCATACCCACCGACGAGGAGTTGATGATTGCCACAGACACAATGAACCTGCTTTAGGCCACGGCTTGCAACACGGCAATAGATACGGAAAAAGGGAAGGACACACAACGGTGTTCTTCCCTTTTTCCGTATCCATTACCTATATCTCTTTCGTGGCATCGGCCAACCATTGGCGATCTGCCTCATCGTCAAGCAACGGGCAAAGGCTGGAATAGACAGCACGATGATAACCGTTGAGCCACGCACGCTCCTCGTCGGTAAGCATAGCCTTGTCAATTGGCTCTGTATCTATGGGACATAGCGTTAGCGGTTCAAACTGAAGGAAGTGGCCAAACTCCGTCGTTTTGTAGTCCGTTATCAGTAGAGTGTTCTCCGTACGCACGCCGAAACGCCCGGCAAGATACAGTCCCGGCTCGTCGGTAACGGTCATTCCGGCCACCAATGGCGTGGGTTTCCACTCCATACGTATCTGGTGAGGGCCTTCATGCACGTTAAGGAACGAGCCAACTCCGTGGCCTGTGCCGTGCATATAGTTTATTCCCTCGCGCCACATTGCCTCACGGGCAAGTATGTCAAGTTGGGTTCCGCTCGCACCGTTGGGGAACTTGCACATTTCAAGTTGTATGTGTCCCTTGAGCACAAGAGTATATATGTGGCGCATCTCCTCGGTAATAGGTCCAAGAGCTATGGTACGTGTTATGTCTGTAGTGCCGTCCGGATACTGCCCACCACTGTCTATCAGCACAAATCCTTCGAGCTTAAGTTCAATGTCGGTATCGGGCGTTGCCTCATAGTGTACTATTGCGCCGTGCTCACCGTAGGCTGCAATGGTGTCAAATGACACGCCCCGAAACAGCGGACTGGCCGCACGCAACTCCGTAAGCTTGCGGTCAATGGTCAGTTCAGTCTGTCCTCCAGCGGCCACGGCGGGCTTTAGCCATCGCAAGAACTTGACCAAAGCCACACCGTCGCGCAACATGGCACGGCGGAAGCCTTCTATCTCCACAGGATTCTTTACGGCTTTCATCGCCGGAACGGGCGAATTGGCCGCCACGGTAAGACTTCTTTTAGCTGTCTTATACAGCGTATAGTTGGTCTCGTTGGGGTCCATCAGTATGTTGTAGCCGCCATAAGAGCGCAGCCCCTCTCCCACTCTATCGTATTCGTCGGTGCCAACACCGCACTCGGCCAAGTGGTTTCTGACTTCATCGGTTAGTTTACGGCTGTCAACATAAAGCGTTGCACTGTCACTGCCGATAAGCAAATATGCCACAAACACGGGATTACAATGCACGTCACTGCCACGCAGGTTGAGTATCCAAGCTATATCGTCGAGAGCCGACACCAACATTCCCTCTGCATGCAGTCCGCGCAAGGCTGTCCTTATGTGCTCCAACTTATCCGAAACGGGTTCTCCTGCGTACTCAAGAGGATGCACCTCTATCGAGTTCAACGGTATTTCAGGACGGTCGTGCCACACTTGCCGCAGCGGATCAAAGTTGGTTCTTACGGTTATGCCTCCGTTTTCGCGCAGCTCTTCAATGAGACTGGCTACCGTATTGGCCGAATTGACAAAACCGTCAATGCCCACCTGCGCACCGTTTATGGAAGAGAGTTTACATCCGAGCCACTGGCTTATTGACGGAGTACCCTCCATTCGCTCCTTCATAAGGGTGAAGCCTGTGCCCTCAAGTTGTTCTGCGGCGGCAAGGAAATAACGCGAGTCCGTCCAGAGGGCAGCATCGTCAAGGGTGACGACCGCAGTGCCGGCAGAACCCGTAAAGCCGCTTATAAACTCACGTCCCTGCCAATGGGCCGGGATATACTCTCCGTTGTGTGGATCGGTGCTGGGGAATATGAACGCATCAAGATGCTCCCTCGCCATCAGGCTTCGCAGTTCAGCCAGTCGAAGCCTTATTGTTTCACTGTTCTTTTGGCTCATTACTTGAATTGCAAATTGTACTTGACAAAGGTAAGCCTTTTCAGAATTAATAACAAATTAAACTGGTGTATAAACGCCACCCATACCGTTTTTTTGCTAACTTTGCGCTACATTCAACGAAAGGGATACACTTTTAAACTTTTAAATACACAAACAATTATGGCATTCTTAACTAACGAGAAACTGACAATCGTCGGCGCAGCCGGTATGATTGGCTCAAACATGGTTCAGACAGCCCTTACCATGGGACTTACCAGCGACATCTGCCTCTACGACGTGTTCTCACCAGAGGGCGTAGCCGAGGAAATGCGTCAGAGCGGTTTCGGTGATGTGAAGATAACGGCAACAACTGATGCCAAGGAAGCGTTCACCAACGCCAAGTATATCATCTCTTCCGGTGGCGCACCCCGCAAGGCAGGCATGACACGCGAGGATCTGCTGAAAGGCAACTGCGAGATAGCAGAAGGTCTGGGCAAGAACATCAAGGAGTACTGCCCCGATGTTAAGCACGTTGTAATCATCTTCAACCCCGCTGACCTCACCGGTCTGGTTACACTCCTTTACTCTGGTCTGAAGCCTTCACAGGTTACTACACTCGCCGCTCTCGACTCTACCCGTCTGCAAAGCGCACTGGCAAAGAAGTTCGGAGTGATGCAGAGCGAGGTGAAAGGCTGCGCTACATACGGAGGACACGGCGAACAGATGGCAGTATTCGGTTCTCACGTGACCATCGACGGCAAGAAGCTCACCGACATCATCGGCACATCGGAGTTCCCCGAAGCTGAATGGGAGCAGATGAAGAAGGACGTGACTCAGGGCGGAGCCAAGATTATTGAACTGCGCGGACGCTCTTCATTCCAAAGCCCAGCATACCTGTCAGTGGAAATGATACGTTCGGTGATGGGCGGTGAGAAGTTCCGCTTCCCCGTTGGCACATACGTGTCTACAGACAAGTACAACCACATCATGATGGCAATGAACACCACTCTCGACACCACTGGCGCACACTATGAAGTGCCGCAGGGAACAGCCGAGGAGAACGCAAAACTTGACGCCAGCTACGAGCACCTCTGCAAGATGCGCGACGAGTTGGTAACGCTCAACATCGTTCCTGAAATATCCAAGTGGAACGAGATCAACCCCAACTTGTAATATCTCCCCACAAAGGGAACAGATATATTACTTACCAGAAGGGGGGGGCGGTGACGAAACAGTTTCGTCACCGCCCCCTTTACGGTTAAGACAATCTACGATGTCGGAGACAATGCTGATGGCCAATAACTTAAATGCGAAGCTACCCCACCAAAAGAACAAGCCTTCTACCCAAGCATTTAACGGAAGATTTTCCAAAAGATGAGCTGACAATCGTACCAACTTATTTTTCACCATCACTAAGAGAACGGAACGGTAGCCGATGCGCCCAACATAGACCCAGACGAGCGGGAAGTCACAATGGGACGAAGAGCCTTTTTTACTTTTTAAGCATAATAACAACGCTTTTCCGAGCATAATGGTTAAATTTGCACGTAAAAACGAGAGGTTTATGGATTGTCTGGCTGCAAAAACGGCAACAATGTCGACAACATTCCCAACCGGCAAAACAAGACCCGACTCAAAAACGAAGGTAAGGAAATGGACAAGACAACCATCAGAGTAATCAACAAGAGCCACCATCCGCTGCCAGCCTACGCAACGGCGCAGAGTGCAGGACTGGATTTGCGCGCAAACATAGATGCGCCTGTCGTGCTACATCCAATGGAGAGAACACTTGTGGGAACAGGACTTTTCATCGCCTTGCCCGAAGGCTTTGAGGCGCAGGTGAGACCACGGAGCGGGCTGGCACTGAAGCATGGGCTGACAGTGTTGAACACTCCAGGCACGATAGACGCCGACTATCGGGGCGAAATCAAGGTGCTTCTCGTCAATCTTTCGGCTGAAGACTTTGTCATAAACGACGGAGAAAGAATAGCGCAAATGATTGTTGCACGCCACGAAAAAGCTGATTTCATCGAAGTGGAGGCTCTTGACGAAACTGAGCGTGGCGACGGCGGATACGGACACACGGGAGTTAAGTGACGGATGTACAGGTTATGGGGTTTCATACTGCTGCTTGCCGTGGCTGGAACAACGGGCTTGCATGCAGACAATGGCTGTCAGCGCAAATACGACTGTCTCTTTTTGGAGGCAATGATGGAGCGCGGACAGGGCAACGATGCCGCTGCGTTTGAACTGCTGCGCCATTGCGCAAGTATCAAACCCGACGCTTCGGAGACATTTTTCTATCTTGCCCAATATTATTCGATGCTCAAGAACAAGGACAAGTCCATGTACTGCATCAAGAAAGCGGCGGAACTGAACCCTCTCAACCACATTTATCAGGAAACACTCGTACAAGCTTATATCAGCAACGGACAAACCGATGAAGCCATAAATGCGCTGGAAAAACTTGCCGATACCGACACCGAACGCGAGGATGCGCTGGAAATGCTCGCACGACTATACATTCAGAAGAAAGACTACACCAATGCCATAAAAACATTTGACCGTCTGGAAACGTTGGAGGGCAGAAGCGAAAACCTATCGCTGGCAAAAAGCGGAGTGTATGAGATGGCAGGCAACAGGAAAGCCGCTACAGAGGAGATCCGAAAGCTTGCCGAACAGAACCCGAACGACCTTAACTATGAGTGCACCTACGGCGAAGCCTTGATGAGAAACGGCGAAAAAGAGAAAGCACTTGCCATATACAACAAGGTATTGTCCGAAGACCCGACTAACAGCAGGGCACAAATGATAATGCGGACATACTATAAGGAGCAAAAAGACACCGTTGCCGCCGACTCAATGACGCTGGCCATTCTGCTCAACAAGTCCACAGCCAAGGACACGCGCATAGAACTGTTGCGGCAGGAGGTCGGTGAAAGCGAGCAAAATAGCGGCGACAGCACCAAAATCCTGATGTTTTTCAAAAAAGTTCTTGCCGTTCCACAGCCGGACTGTGACCTTGCGCTCATGTACGCGGCCTACATGGATCTGAAAAAGATGCCAAAGGACAGCATAGGCGCGGTACTTGAGCGGGTGCTCCTCACCACCCCCGACAACGCAGCCGCACGCTTCCGACTTGTAAACTATGCTTGGCTTGATGAAAACCTTGACCGCGTGATTGACTTATGCCGTGCCGCACGCCAGTACAATCCCGATGAAATGGCCTTTTATTACTTTCAGGGCATGGCTTATTTCCGTAAAAACGACGAGGACAAGGCTCTTGACGCTTTCCAAAACGGCATCAGCGTAATAACGGACAGCAGCGACCCGACATTTGTCTCCGACTTCTACGCCGTCATGGGCGACATTCTTTTCAACAAAGGCCGCGATAAAGAAGCTTTTGCCGCCTACGACTCGTGCCTACAATGGAAAGAGGACAACATCAGTTGTCTCAACAACTATGCCTATTACCTTAGTTTAAAAGGACTGAATCTCGACAAAGCGGAGCAGATGAGTCTGCGCACGGTGAAGGCGGAAGCTAAAAACGCCACTTACCTTGACACTTACGCATGGATACTGTTCCTACAGCAGCGGTATACTGAGGCGAAAATATACATAGACCAGGCTCTGAAGTATGATACGGACAGTAATGCAGTCATCATTGAGCACGGTGGCGACATCTACGCTATGAACGGCGACACAGACCACGCCGTCCAACTGTGGCAGGAAGCTGCAAAAAAAGATCCGGACAACAAGTCGCTGGCAAGAAAGATAAGAAAAAGAAAATACATCAAATAAGAGAATGATTAGCGCAAAGAGGTTTTTGACCATGGCTGCGGCAGCGGTTCTGGTGGTAGTATCCACCGTTTCCTGCCGTACACAAACCACGGTACAGAATGGCAATGGGCAAATTGCAGCAGGCAAAACTGCTGGAGAAGCGACGGAAGTGTTGCAAAAAGTAACAAGCAACGCCCATAATGCCCAATTCATAACATCAAAAATAAAGTTCAAGGCGACACTTGGTGACAAAGAAGTGTCTCTTGGCGGCAACCTGCGCATGAAACGCAACGATGTGATACGACTGCAACTGACAGCATTCGGCCTTATCGAGGCCGCCCGCATAGAGTTCACCAAGGATTATGTGCTGGTTATGGACAGGATTAACAAGCAGTACATCAAGGCTGAATACAAGGACGTGGAATTTCTGAATCAAAGCGGCCTCAACTTCTATTCGCTTCAGGCTTTGTTCTGGAACGAGTTATTCCTGCCCAACCAGTCGAAGGTTGACAAAGAGTCGCTAAAATACTACAACGTGAACCTCAACGGTACGTCTACAGCCATCGGTCTGGACAACGGCAATATGCACTATAAGTGGTCGGCCAACAACACCAACGGTTATATAACCGACTTCTCCGGGTCATATTCCGCCAATGGAACAGGACGCATCGGCGTAGACTGGAACTATGGTTCATTCCGCCAACTGAGTGAAAAGCAGTTCCCCACATCCAACAAAATAACTGTCACAACGCCCAAAAAGCCCGTTTCCATCGATTTGCAGCTGACAAATCCCAACAACGACAGCGATTGGGAAACGCGAACTGAAGTGAGTTCAAAATACAAGCAGGTTTCTCTTGCCGACATAATGCGCCGTTTGTCTTCACTATAAATTCTCCCCAACAATGACGATGAAGCGGACAACCATAATCATAATGCTGCTCCTGTTTGCCCTGCAGCCCTATGCGCAGCGAACATCACAGACGCGGCGCACCAAGGCTACTGCCACACAAAAGAAGACCGTCAAGACGCAACGCAAGAAGACAACCACAGCAAAAAAGAAGACAGGCACGACATCGAAGAACAGAAAAACCGCAAGTGGCAACACTTCGATAAAAGGCTTGAAGAACCAAAGCGAACAGATAAAGCGCAATATAAAGGAACAGGAGGCAAAGTTGCGCACCAATGAGCGCGATGTGAAACAGCGTTTGCAGAACCTTATGGTCATCAATACAGAGATAGCTGACAAGCGCCGCACCATAGACACTATCCGCAACGACATAAGCCGCCTTGACGGCAACATCGGACAGTTGAACAATCAGCTGGAAGTGTTACAGGCTGAACTTAACGACCGCAAGGACAAGTTTGTCAAGTCCATGCGCTATATGCACCACAACAGTTCCATACAAAACCAACTGATGTTCATTTTCAGTGCAAAGAACTTCACCCAGATGTTCCGCCGTCTGCGTTTCGTGCGTGAATACGCCGATTATCAGCGTGCACAGGGCGAAATGGTCAAGACCAAACAGGCAGAAATCACCAAGAAGCACACTGAGCTGACTGCTGTAAAGCACCAGAAGAACACACTTCTGAACAAAGGAGAGCGAGAACGACGCAACCTTGAAGGTAAGCAAACGGAGCAGGAACAGGTGGTCACTTCACTGAAAAAACAGCAGAAAACCATACAGTCAATCATAGCGCAACAGCGCAAAAAGGACGAACAAATCAACGCCCAGATAGACCGCTTGGTGGCCATTGAGGTGGAAAAGGCCCGTGCCCGCGCCGCTGCGGAGGCTCGTCGCAAGGCAGAAGCAGAAGCTGCGCGCAAGCGTGCTGCCGAATTGGCCCGCAAAAAAGCTGAAGCCGAGGCTGCCGCAAGGGAGAATGCCCGTCGCATAGCCGAGGCCAAGGAGCGCGAAGAGCGTGCCAAGGCAGCCGCAAGAGCTGCCGCCAACAAAGATGCAGCGGAGCGCAGAGAGGCTGAACGTGCCCTGAAAGAGGCAGAAAGTGTCCGTGCAGCCGCTGAACGCAAGGCGGAGAGCGATGCCAGCAAGCACGCACGCGAAGTGGAAGAGGTAAAGAAGGAAAATTCACTCGTGTATAATCTCGACTCGGAAGACCGCCGTATCAGTGGCAGTTTCGAGAGCAACCGCGGACAACTGCCCATGCCGATAACCGGTGGCTATCGCATAGTGAGCCATTTCGGACAATACAATGTGGAGGGACTTAACAATGTGCGTCTTGACAACAAGGGCATAAACATCCTCGGGCAGCCCGGTTCAAAGGCAAGGAGCATCTTTGACGGTGAGGTCAGCGCAGTGTTCAGTCTCGGCGGAACCACCGGCGTCATGGTGCGCCACGGCAGTTACATATCGGTATACTGCAACCTTTCGTCAGTCAGCGTACACAGAGGGCAGAAAGTTTCAGCCCGTCAGGTGCTTGGAAGTGTGGGACAGGACAACATCCTTCAATTCCAGTTGCGCCGCGAAAAGGCGAAACTCAATCCCGAAGCGTGGCTTAGACGCTGACAAAACATATGGACTTGGGGCATAAATCGCCCGTTTATCCACCAAAAAGCGGCTGTCTACAATATGCAAACATCCTCTTTGCATATTGCAAACGACTGGGCTACGCCTCAAAATAAGCCTGATTTTTCCAACAATGGGCGTGATTTATGGGGAAAAGGTTATTGAAGACTCCTTCAGGCGAACATCTGGCGGAGCACATCCACAGACTTCAACGGAGGAAAGTCGGGCAGGTGTATGCCGTAGTAGCGCAGTGCCAAGTCAAGAAACCTGTTGCGCTCTTCACGTGACAGCCGTAACAAGTGCATGGTCTGGTAGTTCATGCGCATCATGGTTTGCATCCGCCGGGCATCGTCGGGCGATAGCCAGTCGCTATGGAGCGGACTATTGGGGCAGAAACAGCCGCTGCGAAGGTCGAAACAATCGCCATCGGTATAATTGTCAAGATTAGGGAAGAAGCCCAAAAAACGTGAGAGCCTCATCAGAAACACAAGGTGGAAATTTGCGATGCCGGAATTGCTGCCGTCAAGCCACCGGAGGCTGCCAACGATGTAGGAATACAGCGGTTCTCCTTGCCGTTCCCCATTGAGCGCACGGCACAGAAACTCCGCTAAGAATAGCGATATGGACAGTTTGGGAGGATTGAACGGAATGTCTGTAAACGGCACTCCGACAGAGGCATCCGACAGTTTCTGAAGCTGAAGTTTCGGCCTAAAGTCATACTCTACGTCAAGCAGCGACAGCGGTTGGAAGTACTGTTTCTTCAGCTTGCCGCGCCCACGCCCCGAAACAGATGCCACAAACGACACCCGTCCGTCACTTCGGGTGAACATATCCACAATCAGTTTGGTGTCACCGTACTTGAACGAGCGCAAAACAATCGCCTCCGTTTTTGTTTCCATATCTTTTTTGCCCACAAAAGGGTCTGCTATTTTGCAAAATTAGGCATAAATTACGGTTTGAACGGCACAGGAGAACAAGAAAAAGCCGCCACATTTAGAACTGACGGACAAATAATAGCTAACTTTGCAACACTGTGTCCAGATACTGGAATACATGATTTTATTACATTCTCACATAAAAAAACGATTGCAAATGAAACAATTTACACTCATTGCACTGGCCACTCTGTTGGCTGGAGCACACACTGCAAAAGCACAACAGGCACAGTATAAGCGCATGCACACCGCCCCGGTTTCCGCTGTAGCAGGAGTAAAGACCGGCAAAAGTGCAGTCAAAAATGCGGCAACAACACCAAGGCGCGTCGGAAACGGAACAGAATATCTGCCCAAGACACAGACAGAATACACGTATGTGAACGGGAGATGGGTAAATTCGGGTACATACTCGTTCACTTACAACGAACTCGGACTGCCGAAAACCATAGACTACAACGACGGCGAGACCCTACTGCGCACTGAACGCACCTATACCGCAGACGGGCAATTGGCCACGGAAACGACAAGTTTGTCTGAGGACAACGGTGCGACATTCACCCCATCGGAGAAAAAGGAGCAAACCTATGACCCGATATTCCCACAGCTCACTCTGACAAAAGACAAGTATATCTGGACGGAAGACAGCGGATGGCAGCCCAACTACGACTCGTTTCACCGTGCGGTGGTGCGCAATACCGACAACAACGTGACTTCACTCACGCTTGCAGTGCCATACATGGGCACCTTTGAAGAAACGCTTCGCATCACAAACACATTCAACGGAGAGACGAAAAAGGCGGAGACTTTCCAGCTCGAAGAACTCAATCAGAGTGGCGAATGGAGCAGAACGCAATTTCTAAGGAACCTTACATGGAAAGAGACCAACGGCCAGCTCGTTGACCAGTACGACCTATGGATGAACTACGGCAACAAGCTGCAGAGCGGAACTATAGCCGACAACAATCCGACAACAGGAGAAATGGTGGATTTCGGTTTCATAAACATTGCATACAAGGACAACGGTGCAGACTATGTGGAAACAATAGACTACACTGACGTGCTCAGCAGGTCGGTGACAAGTCTGGAAACGACCGACAACTACGGAAGCTATACCTATATATATAAGTATTACGAAGACACGGACAATGACAACAATCTTGACAGTACGGAAATCACTGGATACAACCGCGAAAGCGGAACCTACGATGCCCATGGCAACATGACGCTCAACGAGCAATATGAAATCAACAGTGAGACGGGCGAGGAGGAACTAACCGGAGCCACACGCTACGAATACACCTACGATGCAGCCCACGGGGATGCGGAAAAGGAACTCGTAATGAGCGAATATGACTACGACAAGAAGAGATATACGCCGACAATGAAGATTTCCACCACGGAATATACTATGGTTACGGCTGGCATACACAATCTCAATGCCGACAAGGACGAGACCTGCGCAGTATATAATATGCAAGGAGTGAATGCCAACGGCACTGCAAGCAAGGGCATATACATTATCAAGAAGAACGGAAAGTCCCTGAAAGTGGCAAGATAAGAAGTGTACGTCTGAACTGTGAGGGCGACATGGGAGTCAGCATTATGGTGTCTCCTCGTGTCGCCCTCGCTCTTTTCACTTCCTTTACGCATCCGGAATTCCGTTAAAAGCCACAGTATGCACAACAGTCTGAAAGAATATTTGTAATTTTGCCAACTAAATGGTGCAACAGGACAAGTCGTGCGGTACAAAAAGAAACAAGAATTGAATGTACGCATGATCCGGAAGCACAACGCACAAGCATCACATTCCCCATAAGATACAAATTAAGATGAAAATAAGGAATATAGCCAACGGCACTCTTCTTGCCTTAGCCGCAATAAGCATGGCAGCCTGCAAAGCCAAGAAGAGCGAGAAAACATTTGTGCAACCGTGCAAAACCATCACAGCCAAGCTGTGTACTCTTGAAAACAAATGGTATTATGTGGGAGAAGTGAAAGCCAAGACCTCAACGGGTATAGGCTTCAGGGTGCCAGGTACGGTAATGAAAGTCTATGTGAGTGAGGGCGATCAGGTGGCAAAGGGACAGCTTCTGGCCGAACTGGATCCGCAAGACATGCTGAACAGCTATAATATGGCACGCGCAACGCTGAACCAGGCGGAGGATGCCATGCGCAGGGTCAACATCATGCACAATGAGCAAAGCGTATCTGATATAAAATATGTAGAGGTGCAGACCAAGCTCGAACAGGCACGGAGCATGTACTCGGCGGCGAAGAAGCGGCTTGACGACACCAAGCTATACGCACCTGTGGCCGGAGTGATAGGCAAGAGAAACATCGAAGTGGGCGAAAACTACGGCATGCTGCTGTCAGCTTTCACCATTCTCGACTTGAGCGACGTGATGGTGAAAATTCCCATCCCTGAACGTGAAATATCAAAGATAAAGAAGGGAGACGAGGCAAAAATATGCGTTCTCGCCCTCGGCGACTCCACATTTTTTGATGCGAAGGTAAGCGAAATAGGCGTGGCAAGCGACCCGCTGACCCACAGCTATGAGGCAAGACTGAATGTGAAAAACAGCCAGCGTAAACTGATGGAAGGCATGGTGTGCAATGTCCAGCTGTGGCCGAAGTCAACCCAGGGGCAGCAAGGCTTCATACTTCCCGTCAACGCAGTGAAGCTCAACCCCAACGACCATCACTATGTGTGGGTGGTGAGAGACGGCAAGGCTTACCGCCAGTCGGTTGACGTGGGCATGTATTCAAAGGATGGAGTGATTGTCTATGGCGGCATACGCAACGGAGAGCACATCATAACCGAGGGGCAAAGCAAGATTTGCGAAGGTCAGACCATAAAGGAGACAAGATAGGATGAGCACCCCGAATTTCACCAAGCACACGATGCACAACCACCGATTGGTGGTATTCTTCATGCTGTTGCTCATTGGCGGCGGGCTGGTGTCGCTGTGGCAGATGCCCAAGCAAGAGTTTCCTGAGTTCAAGATGTCCATAGGGCTTGTGGTGGCCATTTATCCAGGTGCTTCGGCCGAAGAGGTTGAAAAGCAGGTAACGAACCGTCTGGAAGACTATCTGCTGAGCTTTAGCGAGGTGGATGCCGAACAACTTTCCTCGACATCGAGCGACGGAATGGTCACGATGAGGGTGAAGCTGAATGAAGAAGGAGCGAAAAACCCCAACGAAATGTGGGGACGGATACGCGACGGATTGCCCTTGCTGCAGAAAACAGTATTGCCCACAGGAGTGCTCGGCGTGGTAGTACTTGACAATTTTGGTGATGCCGCTGCTGAACTTGTGGTGCTTGACAGCAAGGACAAGAGCTACCGTGAACTTGACGAGTACGCTTCTAAGTTGAAATCTGAGCTTCAAAGCGTGGAAAACATCGCCAATCTGAGAAAGCAGGGTGTGCTCCACGAGCAGATAAGCATATACCTGGACAAGGAAAGAATGGTGCGCTTCGGCGTGAACACCACCATGATAAACGCCATACTCACCATGCAGGGACTAACAACCGGTGGCGCACACATCGACACCGAAAAGGCCGACATGCCAATATACGTCACATCCAACTATGCAACCGAGCGTGAACTGGCCGACCAGATTATAATAAACGACCCAACGGGAAAGGTGGTAAGATTGAAAGACGTGGCACGCATAGTGCGCGAATATCCCGAGGTGAAAAGCTACATATCCAACAACGGCAACCGTTCGGTACTCATCAGCATGGAAATGAAAAGCGGCGGCGACATCATTTCCTTCGGCAAAGACGTCGACAAGAAGATTGACGAGTTCAAACAGACACTTCCTCCGGGGGTGAACATAACACGCATTGCCGACCAGCCCAAAGTTGTAAAGGACTCTATCGTGGGCTTCTTGGGCGATTTTGTCGAGGCCATTGTCATTGTGCTTATTGTGATGATGTTGCTGTTCCCTGTCAGATCAACTCTTGTGGCCAGCATATCCATACCCGTCACCATTGCCATCACATTTGGGGCGATGAGTCTGTTCAACATCCCGCTGAGCACTGTGACACTGGCTTCACTCACGGTAGCACTTGGTATGGTGGTCGACGACACAATAATAATAATAGACGGTCATCAGAAGATGCTGCGCGAAGGACACTCAAGTTGGTATGCCTCGGTGATGAGCGCACACACATACTTTCCTTCAATCTGTGTAGCCACACTCAGCATCTGTTTCGTTCTGTTGCCGTCGCCGATATTCATGCCTCGGCTTTTCAGTACATTCATCGAGTCGTTCATCTTCACTTTGGTTCTTGCAATGACGGCCTCGCTGCTAGTGGCCATGACCTTGGCTCCACTACTCAACTACAAATTCCTGGGAAAGTCGTCTTCACATAAGACGGACATAAAGGAATCGAAACTCCTTGCGCCAGTACAGTCGGTCTACGACAAGGCCATGGAACACTGCTTCAAACATCCGTGGCTGACCTTGGTGACTTGCGTGGCCATCGTAGGAGCAGGCGTGTGGATGTTTACCCGTATACCCCAGCACATGGTGCCTGCCGCCGACCGCGACCAGTTTGTTGTGGAAATATACAATCCAAGTGGCACCAGCATAGACCGCACGGCGGCCATTACCGACAGTGTGGCTCATGTGATAGGAAAAGACAAACGGGTAGACAACGTCACAGAGTTTGTGGGACAGCTGATGCCACGTTTCATGGTGTCGGCACCCATTGCTATGGGTAGCAAGTCGTTCTCGCAAATGATTGTAAGGAGCAAGAGCAACGAGGCCACACAGGAACTGATACGCGACTATACGGGATACTTCGAAGACAGATGGCCTGACACTTACGTCAGGATGTACCAGCTCACCTACAGTTTCGCCACAGGCATCAGCGTACTGCTCGAAAGTGACAACATCGACCACCTGCACCAGGCGGCCGACTCTGTGAAGCAGTATCTGCGCACCATTGACGGTTTGCTGTGGATACACGACTCCTTCGGCGAGAAGCAACCCGTCACCCGCATAGACCTTGATCCCATAAGTGCCGCTCAGATGGGAGTGACGCGAATGGCGATAGAGACCAATATGGCTATGAAATACGGTGGTTTCAAAGCAGGAAGCATCTGGGACAAGGACTATGAAATGCCAGTGATACTGCACACAGCTGACCGCAACACACAAAAAGACGCAAGCAGCATAGGCGACGAATACATAGGGACTGCTCTTGGACGCAGTACACCACTGCGGCAAATAGCGAGGGTAAGTCCCGATTGGCGCGAGGCAAACATCATGCACGTCAGTGGCAAGCGCAGCGTAAACATACAAGCCGACGTCAAACCGGGCTATAGCGTGGCGGAAATATCCAAGCAAGTGGAGAAGCACGTGAAAGACAGCATCATGCCAACACTGCCGAAAGATGTGGAGAAAAAGCTGTGGGGCACGGCAAACGTAAACAAGATGATAGCCGATCCGTTGGCAAAAAGTTTCTTGGTGAGTTTGTGTGTCATACTGCTTGTGATGGTTCTCAACTTCAAACGGTTCCGTCTGGCTCTGCTGGCCATGACCGGCACGCTGCTGGCAATACCTGGTGCTGTCATAGGAATGGTGCTTTCGGGAGTTGACTTCAGCATGATGTCAATGCTGGGCGTGTTCTCTCTGCTCGGAATAGTGATGCGCAACTCCGTTATTATGTTCGACTACGCTGAAGACTTGAGGAGAAAAGGCATGTCTGCGTATGACGCAGCCATGGCGGCGGGCAAGCGGCGCATGATACCAATCGTGCTCACATCGGCTACCACTGCCTTTGGCGTCGTGCCGCTCATGTTCTCAAAGAGCACGCTGTGGCCGTCAATGGGATGGATAATATGCTTCGGCACCATAACGGCCACGGTGCTCGTGGTGATAGTCATGCCGTGCGCCTACTGGAAACTCATGGAAAGGAAATCCACAAAATGAAACATTTGAAGACATACATCATACTTCTGCTAGCCTTTTTCGCTGTCACAACCATGGAAGCCCAGTCGTTGCTGACACTGCAAGAGGCCTTGGAGTCGGCGTGCAGAAACAATGCCGACCTACAAAAGAAGCGTCTGAACACAGAAGCGATGATACAACTGAAGAAACAACTGTACACAAAGTATTTCCCATCAGTATCAGCTTCGGCTACAACATTCATGCGCAACAGGGGATTTGCCGAAGGTTCCGAGCTACTGGACCTGGTGTTCGCATCAGTTGCTGTGCTCGAAGGCGTTGATACGGATGAAGAAATCGGCGATGTGCAGATACTGAAATATGGAGTAATGGGCAATTTGAAGGCTATTCAGCCCATATATACCGGAGGCAGACTGACGAGTGCAAACCGTTTGGCCAAGCTCGGTATTGATGCGACGCGTGAGTTGACGGCTCTGAAAGAGGACGAACTGAAGCAGGAGGTGGAGAAATACTTCTGGCAACTCGTGCAACTTTACGAGGCGGAGCATTCGCTTTGCACAATGGATTCGCTCGTTGAAAAAGCTCGTCACGACGCTTCATTGGCTCTAAAGGCCGGACTCGTCACGGCAAACGACAAGATGGAGGTGGACTTGCATGCTTCAGACCTTGACCGTATGCGTCTACAGGTGGACAACGGCAAGAAACTCTGCCGCGAATACCTGGCCTATCTCACCGGCACAGACAGGGTGGACAGCGTTGTTTGGGACGACATCTACAAGGTGGAAGACCCGTCGACATATCTCACAGACCCCACAACAGCCCTAAAAAACAGGCACGAGACAAAGCTGCTTCAGATGAAAACGGATGCCGAAAGGCTCAAGAAGAAATACACTCTCGGCACTCTTCTGCCGTCTGTCGGTGCAGCATTCACGTTAGACTATCACAATTTCTCCGCCAAAAGGGACTGTGGCCTTTACCACGACATCTTCGACAATAGGCCTTGGTCGTGGGTATTGGCGGCGGTTGTCAAAATTCCTATAACAGACTGGTGGGGAGGCAAGTACAAACTGCGACGGTCTGACGTAGCCATACGGCAGTCTGAGATTGACTATGACGACAAGCAGAAGCTGATGAGAGTGCAGATGTCGCAGAAATGGAACACGCTGACAGAGAAGTATCAGCAGGTGGACGTGGCACGCAAACAGTTGCTTCAAGCCGAACAGAACCAAAAGCAGCACGCAAGTGCGTACCGCAGCGGTTCAAGCACTATGACCGACAGGTTGCATGCCGACGCTTTATATGAGAAAGCAAGGACAAACTACATCGATGCTTGCATAAAATACCGCCTTGCCATCACCGATTATCTGCATGCCACTGGCAGATAACATTCTCCGCATCTTATCAATAGAGTTAATGGAAAGTAGCCTATTTCGATAGAATAACCAGACCACTTCGTAATAGTACCATGTTTACGCATCGCAAGTATGGCATTTAGATAGGTTAACCATGGCACTTACGCACCGTAAATATGGCATTTAGCACCCGTAAGTGCCATGGCTTCATGGAATCAGACTGGGTCAACGTCGAAATAAACCTGTACAGATGCGTAGCGTTTGTCGGCAGTCAGCTGTTGCCGGGCAAGCATCAGATAGTTACGAACCTTTGACATGTCGATACTTCTCTCCAGCTTCAGCACAATCTTCCTTATGTTCATCGTCTTTACCTTGGCCACCGACGGTTTGTCAGGCCCCAGTATGCGGTCGCCAAACCACTGCCTGAGTTGTCGACCAAGCTCCGTTCCGGCAGCGTCGGCCACACTGTTTTGCCTGTGTTTCAGATATATGTATATTAGCCGGCAAACCGGTGGATACCTGAAAGCCGTGCGCTCTTCCATCTGATCCAGGTAGAATGAGCGGTAGTCGTTGTGCACTACCTGTGCTATAAGCGACGTGTCGGGACTCTTGGTTTGCAGTATCACCAGTCCGCGCTTGTGTTTTCTTCCGGCTCTTCCTGCCACTTGCGCCATCATCATGTAGGCGTGTTCGTAAGCCCGGAAGTCGGGATAGTTCATCATGGAGTCGGCATTGAGTATTCCAACTACACTCACACGGTCAAAGTCCAGCCCCTTACTTATCATTTGCGTGCCAATCAGTATGTCGGTCTGCCCGCTTGCGAAGTTGCCGATAATGCGTTCGTAGGCGTTGCGTGTACGGGTAGTGTCGAGATCCATGCGTGCCACACGAGCTTGCGGGAACAGCTCCATGATGTAGTCCTCAATCTTTTCTGTGCCGTAACCCTTTGCGCGCAGGTCAGTGCTACCGCATGACGGGCACACGTCGGGCACTTTGTATGTGCCGCCGCAATAGTGGCAGGTCATGGTGTTGGAACTTCGGTGCAGCGTAAGGCTTACATCACAGTTCTGACAGTGCGGCACCCATCCGCACTGGCGGCACTCCACCATCGGGGCAAAGCCTCTGCGGTTCTGAAACAGTATTGCCTGTTCGCCGCGCTCGAGGGCTTCGCGCACCTTGGACAACAACATTGGAGAGAACGGACCGGTCATCATCTTGCGGTGTTGCAGGTCTTTCACGTCAACAACCTGTATCTCCGGCATCTCCATACCCTTGTACCGCTGCGTCATCTCCACAAGTCCGTACTTGCCGGAGAGAGCGTTGTGGTATGTTTCAAGGCTTGGTGTAGCCGTTCCGAGCAGCATTCTCGCTCCATGAATGCGTGCAAGCATGGCAGCCACGCTGCGTGCATGATAACGCGGAGCAGGGTCTTGCTGTTTGAAAGAAGTCTCGTGCTCCTCGTCAATAATCACCAGTCCCAACCGTTGGAACGGCAGCAGCACAGCCGAACGCGCACCGAGAATGATGTCATAGGGAGTGTCTGACAGTTGTTTCTGCCATATTTCCGCCCGTTCGGCATCGGAGTATTTGGAGTGATAGATACCCATGCGGTTGCCGAACACTCGCTTGAGCCTCTCCATTATCTGCACCGTGAGGGCTATTTCGGGCAGGAGATAGAGCACCTGCTGCCCCTTTTCTATTGCTTGGGCTATGAGATGTATGTAGACTTCGGTCTTTCCGCTCGACGTAACCCCGTGGAGCAACACCGTGTCCTTGCTTTCAAACAGTGAAAGAACGGCATTGAAAGCATGCGTTTGAGCCTCGCCGAGCTGCTTCATATTGCCCGGTTGCGCCTCCTGACAGTCGTTCAGTCGCCCTACTTCCCGTTCGTATGTGGTCAGTATCCCACGCTTCACAAGTGCCGACACCACCGCTGAAGTGGCGTGACTCTCATTAATGAGTTCCTCACGCGTGATTTCCTTGACCGGAATACCGTTGTCTCCGCAGTGCGACAGAGCGAGGTAGCACTCGAAAACCTTGCGCTGCTTGTCGGAACGCCCCAGCATGTCGAAGGCCAGACGCACCGACTGTTCCGAGCAGAACGCCGTGGCAAGTCTCACGCAAAGCTCCTTTTTGGCACGGAAGCCATCCATCGATTTCAGTCCGGCTGGTATTGCCGCCTTGAAAACGTCGCCAATGGGTGACATATAGTAGTCGGCTATCCACTGCCACAGCCTATATTGTCGCTCTGTAACCATCGGCTTGTCGTCCATGACAAGGGTTATGTCCTTCACTGCATAGCCAGCCGGCTTGTCGCAATGCACCTTTGCCACTATGCCGATGTACCGTTTTGACTTGCCAAACGGCACGAGCACACGCACTCCGGCCACTGTCCGCTTCTCCAAAGCCGTAGGTATGGAATAGGTGAACAGCCCGTCGAGAGGCAGTGGAAGTATGATGTCTGCGTAACTCATGGTGGAGTTTCCGTGATTGTCACTTTTGATTGTCTATAGAAAACGGCCGGGTTACGGTGTAAAACCCGGCCGTTTGTATATCGTAACCCGGCCACTTACGCACCGCAAGTAACCGGGCTGTCAATAGCCGCAAGATGCCTATGGTCTGGCAACCTTTACGGTCTTGCCGCCTTTCCTTATTATATACATGCCGCGCGGCAGCTTTTCGCCGTCGGCAATGCGCCTTCCACTGAGGTCATATACGGCAGGGGCAGCGGCGGAGTCTGACTGTTTTGCAGAGGAAATGCCGGCCGGGTTGTCGGGAAGAATTGCCGTAACCTCAGCTGATGGCCAGGTCAGAGTGTTGCCCTTGCGTGCCCGCACCGTCAAAGCGTAGGTCTTGCCATCGTCAAGTCCGCTGAAGCTGCAGGTCAACGCTCCCTTTGTGTCCAGCGCATTGTATGTCTCCACGGGTATTCTCACAGCATTGTGGCAACCGGCCATCACGTCGTCGATGTATATTGCGCCTGATGACTGCTTGAAAGCTATGCGCGCCGAGTCAGACAGGTCGAAACTGTAGTACAAAGACAGCCCTACATTGTTGTTGTCCGAGCCTTGCGAGAACGTTAGCGAGTCAACCGGATGCCATTCGCCACCGTTATAAGCCTCAACGGTCAGCGTTCCATTGGTATAGGTAGTGGCCTTGGCCCAGAACGACAGTGACGATATGAGTGCCGTGGGATAGGCTACGGTAAGGAAGTGACTGTCCCTTGCCATGCGGAACGACGGGATGGACTCTCCGGCGAAGTCGGGCGAGGAGATAAACGAGCCGCTGTACAGCCAGGACGAAGGCATTCCGTCGGCACGGTTGGTGAAGTCATAGCCCATGAATGTAGTATCCGCTGCGAACGAGCACTCGCTCAGCGTCACCTCATAAGTGTCTGCTCCGTCCACAGCCTGCCAAGCGGCGTTGAAGCCGTGGGCGGTTATGTTGCTCAGGGCAAGCCCTTGCGGAGCATACTTATAGAACGGTATGGCCGTAGTGCTGAAAGTGGCCGTCACGGTGTCCGATGAATAGGAACCGCGTGCGGCGTAGAGCTGCAGCTCATAGTCAGTGTCTGGCTTCAAACCACAGACAGTTATCGAATCGGCACTGCCAAACGGGCATTCGTTGTAGCCGTCCACCACAGTTTTCTGTTCACCGCTTGTCTGGTACAGGCTCAGCTTGTAGCGGTTGGCGTTGGGCACATTGTTCCACGCCACCACGACAGAACTGTCCTGCACATTACTTACATTGAGTGCCGGAGCGGCCAAGTCAAAGTCAATGCCGCCGAGCGTAAGCAGTATGTTGCCGTCGGTTTCCTCTATGTCGTCAAGCGTGAGCAGAGAGTCAGAAGCCCACGACATGAGAGTCCACCGGGTCACATTGGCCGTGCCGGGAAACGGGTCGCCACTCGTTGTGCCCGAGGTAGCCTTTCCGTCGGCCTCCACTATGTCCACCCGTTGGTGGCTACCCACAGTGTTAACCGTGTTGTTATTCCATGCAAGCGTGTCAATGTCTATGTGCCACATCAGCATACCGTGACCGGGAATGTATGTGTCCCAACCACTCTGCTGGCGGTTTTCGAGCACATAGAATTCTCCAGGTTTGTCCTTGACCGACACGCGGTAGCCCATGTTGCTATCCTTCAAGTCGGGTATTGTCACAACCGTGTCGGTCGTGGGATTGAGTTCCGTGTAGTCCAGCCAGCCCAGTTCAGCTCGCTCAAAAGCCGAGAAGAGAGGCGGAGTGTTCATGTTGTTGTTGTAGGAACCGTTGGACATTGTGTCGTAACTGCCAGGAGGGAACGTGGAATAGCCGTATTCCACGTCGTATAGGTCAGGCAGTCCAATCACGTGGCCAAACTCGTGGACGAACGTACCGATACCGGTTATCTGTCCGCCACTGTTGCCCCTTATCTCGTTGCCGCACGCATAGCTGCCCATCTTCACGCCGTCGAGCACAAGACTGCCGTAGCCGAAATCCTCGTAGGAGTAGGAGTGAGGCCAGATAGTGCTCGTGCCGCCGCCGTCAGCCTCGCCTCCGCCGGCATAGATGATATACACATTGTCAACGTAGCCGTTGTTGTCGTAGTCGTATAGCGAGTAGTCCACGAGGCTGTCGGCCAGAGTAAAGGTGTTGAGAACAAACTCGTAGAGCCTTTCCACGTCGTCGCCTCCGCCCCGGTTTGCACCGTAGTAGGAGTAGCTGTCGGGCAGTTGCACCGGACCTACAACGTCGAACGTGGGACGGAACAGTCCGTTGGAACTGGCTATGTAGAAGTCTCTCGCACTGCCGTCGGCACCGTTCTCATAGGTGAAACCCTCCTTGTTGAGCATGTCAGTGTAGAAGGCGTGGGCTTCACTGCCCAGTTTGAACTGCTTGTCGCTGAACTCCACGAGTATCACGAGCGAGTGCGGCTCGCCAATGGTGGGGAATGTGTTTATGAGCAACCGCTTCGGCGCAGCAGCCGACTGCCGCTTTGTTGTTGCCGACTGCCGCTTTATGCCTGTTGTCCGGCTCTTTGTGGCTATGGTCTGCTTGCGTGAAGCCGCAAAAGTCCGCATTATGGCCGCTGCGTCCTGAGTGTTCAGGAATGCCTTGGCGTCGGCTTTGCGCTCGCCGGTGTCGGCGGCCACGATGCCGCTTCCGCAGATAATGCCGTTGCGCAGGGCTGCATACTCATAGTTGCCCGTCGCTTCGTTGAGAAACAACGGACGGTTGTCGGCTGTGAAAGCCATGTGCCCGTGCTCGTCGCCGCGCACGGTGACGGTTATGAACGAACCGTCGGCCTGCCTGACGCGCCGCGGCTTGGGGTCGGCAGGAATAGCGACAGCTGTCTGCACGAGGCAGACAGCTGTCATAAGGATTACGAATAACCGTTTAGTGTTCATTGCTTTTATTTGATGACAATCTTGCTTGTTGTCTTCTTGCCGCCGTTGCCTGTAGCCACAACGACATACACGCCCTTGGCCAGTCGGCCTGTGGCTACGGTGCTGCCGGCTGCACGGGCGGCTGTCTTGCCGTCGAGAGCCACAACGCTGATGGCGCTGGCACCGTCAACAGTGATGTTCTCACCGTTGAACTTAACAGTCGTGCTGCCGTTGGCAACCACGTTGTCTATGCCCGACGGGATGTTCACCACCACCTTGCACTCGGCTGTCAGACTGCCGGCTTCAACTGTGATAGTGGCTGTGCCTGCCTTGTTGGCTATTACGCGGATGCTAACCATGCCATCTTCTCCCGGTGTGAGTTCCACGTCGGCCACGTTGGGGTCGCTTGAAGAGACATCTATGGCGTCGGAAGTGAGTCCGTAAACTTCGGCGAAGAGTTCCTTTTCATTGCCTTCCTCTATGTTCAGGGCGTAGTCGCTGAGTATAAGAGCCAGAGCCTCGTCGCTGAAGAAGAGCTTGGGCAGACCGTTCTCGCCCTTCCAAGGTTCGGTTATGCTGTTGCCGAAGGTGTAGCCGAGACCTGTGAAGAACGCCTTGTTGAGTTCCGAAGCGGCAATATTAGCACCCTCAACCGACTTGCTGTTGGTTGAAGCCACGGCCTTGCCAAGCACCGTCACGCTGTCCACCACATAGTTGTCGGCCAGTCCTGCGTCGGTGTAGTGCTTCTCGCCCGGCTCATACTGCTCGTTGGCGATGGTCCAGCCCACGATGGCGTGCGCCACGGTGTCGCCGGCGTTCTCGTCGTTGGTGCTTATGGTAACGGCCGACACGTTGTTCTTCACGATTACGGTGTCCTTGTGTTCCCAGTCGCTGCCCAGACTTCCGATGATGCCGGCTGCGGAGAGTCCGCTCCAGCGCGGAGAGTCGGCCAGAATGGTGCCCTTTGCGATGTTGTTGCTCACGCCGCCGCGCGAGCCGTTGTCGCCAACGATGCCGCCCACGGTGTTCTCGGCACGCATGGTCACGTCGGCACGACAGTTGCTCACGCTCGAGCCGTTGGAGCCTATCGAACCGGCGATGCCGCCCAGAGTGTTGGCAACGCAGAACTGTCCGCTCACGCCCGAAGCCTCAACCTTGGACGAGGTCATAAGCTCACCGACAATACCGCCCACGGAAGTTGCCTCCGGCAGGTTGATTTTGCCGTCAAACGAGCAGCCCTCAATAAGGCTGTACAGGCTGGAGCGGCCTACGATGCCTCCGGTGGTGGCCGAGCCGCTGCCGGTGCCGTCGATTATGCTTGCTCCGAACACGTGTACGTTGCTGATGGTGTCCGACACAGACTGTGCGGCCAACAAGCCTACGTACTGGTTGTTAGCGGTGAGGATTATTGTGGGTGCGGTGAATGTAATGTTCTTAACCTTAGCGTTTGGCGAGAGCGAGCCAAACAGTCCGGCGTTGGCGTCGGAGCTTTCTATCGAGAGGGCGCTTATGGCGTAACCGTCACCATCAAGCGAGCCGCTGAACGAGGCCACGGGAGTCCAGTCCTTGTTGGCGGCGTTCATGTTGATGTTGTTGGCCAGTTTGTAGCAAGCGTCAGGCTCGTTGGCCATGAGAGCCAAGTCGCCGGCGGTGGCCACGAGGTAGGGATTGGCTGCTGTTCCGTCGCCTCCCTTCTCAAACTTGGTGAACGGCAGGGGATAGTAGTCGAGGGTGTACTTGCCGTTTTCCTGGTTGTAATAGACCACAACAAGCTCCTTGTCCTGTCCTTCGAATACCATGAGGTTTGCGCTGTACAATGCTCCCTTGGCATCGTCGGGTCCCCACTCCCTGATCACGTTGCCCTGCTCGTCGGCTATGCGCAGATACTCGTCGATAGTGCTGCTGTTTTCGCGCTTTATCTTGGCAAGGTACATGTACTCAAGGCCGTCGGTGGTGTTGAAGAGATAGGGGTTGAGCGCACTCTCGCTAAGGTTGGGAGTGAACAGCTGTCCGTTGGGGCCAAGGTTGAAGCTCGTGTAGTGGTCGAGCGTCAGGTCGCGGTTGTACCAACCCAGACGGGCTATCAGGTTGTTGTCGGCATCGGCGTCGCCCGTGCCCATCTTCATCACATACTGGTAGCTGCTGCCCTTGGGATAGCGGTTGATGTCGGTGGAAATCTGTTCGCCGTTGATGGTGGCTGGGAACAGAGTCTGCTTGGTGCAGCTCGGCACGTCAACCATTTGCACCTGCTCCACTCCGTCGATGCTCTGCATGAAGAGTATCTGCGTTTCCTGTCCCTTCACTTCGGCCATGTACTGATAGGTGTTCACCACGTTGTCGCACACGGTCTTCACGCTGTCGCCCTTAGAGTTGTAAACCACAAACGCATAGGAATAGTCGTCGGTGGAGAGGAAGTAGTCGTAGAAACTCACTACATATGCGAGCTTGCCGTCTTCCGTGAAGTAGTTTTTGGACAGGTCGTCGCTGCTCATTGCGCCAAACGAGGCCATTCTCACCATAGCGTTTGCCGGGCAATGCAGGGGCACCGATATAGAGTCCTGCAGCTGGAAGTATTGGTCGTAGGACTTCACCACATAGCGGTTGTCCTTGGCGTATATCTGGTCGTAGGTGGTGGTGTCAACGCCTTCCACGTATGGCTTGGCGTAGTGCGAAATGGTGTAGTATGCCTTGCCGTCGATGAAATAGACGTTGAGGGGAGCGCCGAGGTCGCTCATCACAATCAGTTCCGGGTCGATGGTGAACGAGTGCTCCACGTAGGCTTCTGTCTGTCCGTACGAAGGACCGCGAAGCACGTCGAAGCGGTTCACGTACTGGTCGCCCTCTGTGTCGGAATAGCTGAGTATGAACCTCTGGTACTTTGTCCACGAGTTCACCTGCTCGTCCACGAGCATACCCGAACCGTTGTATTCGGTGACCAGCGTTCCGTCCAAACGGTACACGCGGGTAATGTAGCTGTCGGTGTAGTTGTTGCTGGCGTTGCCCACGGCGTGCAGCTCCACGAGCACCTCCTGGGTGTTGGCGTCGTTGTCAAACAGCTTGGTGGTCACGTCGCCGAACATCACGATGCGGTTGACGCTCATCGTGTCGGGCACCTCAACGTTTACTGTGCCGGCCTGTTTGTGGTCGCTGTCATAAACGGTGAACGAGGCCGAGCCGTAGTAGTAACCGCGTGCCTTTACCGTTTCGGTGTACATCCAGTATGTGCCGTCGGGACCGCCTATGTAGCCGAATGTCTCAGCCTCCTGGGTCAGCACGGGGTCGTTTCCGGCCTTGGGGGCGGTAATCATTGCGCCGCTGCGGGCGTCGCTGAACGCCATAGGCTGTACAGACTTGTTGAGGATGCCGGCCGACAGATGCATCGGGGCGGCGCCTTTTACTGTTGCAATGCGCTTCGCTTTGGTGGGGTTAACTGTGTTGATGGCATTGGCAGCCATGCTTCCGGCCAAAGCAAGCGGCAGGAAAAGAGCGTAGATTTTTCTCATAAAACTATATAAATGTGCTTGTTACTTTCGGTCAACCGGGGCGTGGGACGCGGCACTATGGTTATCCGTTGCCTGTTTGAAAATCCTCACTACCATATAAATCGGTGCAAAGTTAATGTCTATGCGTCTAATTAGGCGTTTCCGCGCGCGTATTTAACACATACTTAACAGCTAAACGCACTCACACGACCATGGAGATTGGCTCTGTTGCGGCCGCATTGGAACACTATTGGAGAATTTCGAGCGAGTCTAAAGAGTACAACTGTAAGTATTTTTCGAACAACTTGACAGATGCGCACACCTATCTATGATTGCCGCTTTTTGCGTCCGGAATCGGTCGGGATGTGTTCGGGATCCGTTCGAGATGCGTTCGGGATGAGCCTTGTGGCACGCAGGCTGCCAAAAAAGCGACGCAGTTCTTTGTGCAGTCGCCCATTTTGTCTTATCTTTGTATCAAGGTGGGCTGTGCCTGCCTGTACAATACCGACATTATCACAAGGAGGACAACAACAATGAATGAAGTTTTGGAAAACATCAAGACGCGGCGCAGTTGCCGCCGTTACAGCAAGGAACAGGTGAAAGAGGCAGAACTTGTGGCTGTGCTTGAGGCCGGCGCGTATGCTCCGACGGCCAAGGGACTGCAGGCTCCGTATATCGTGGCTGTGCAGAACGAGGCCGACCGCCGTCAGCTGGCGGCCATGAACGCCAAGGTGATGGGCGTGGAGACCAATCCGTACTACGACGCTCCGACCTATGTGTTGGTGTTCGCACCCGACGGAGGCCGCAACTCGCTACAGGACGGCAGCTGTGTTTTGGAAAACATGATGCTCGCCGCCCACGCCGTGGGACTGGCTTCGTGCTGGATAAACCGCGAGATAGAGATGTTCGCTACGCCCGAAGGCAAGGCTCTCATGGCCAAGTGGGGACTGCCCGAAGGCCTTATGGGCGTGGGGGCGTTGTCGCTCGGCTATGCTGAAGGACCTTTGAAAGAACCGAAACCGCGCAAGGCGGACTATTACAGGATAGTGTAATACACTACATAAATCAGAACAACCTTATACTGCCATGAAGATACAATTCAACGTTGAATACCACACCGCCAACGGCGAAGCCCTCTGGGTGAATTTCCCCGGAAACGTCGGTGCTGTGAAGGAAAGCCTGCGCATGACGTCGGCCGACGGAAGGCTATGGACGTGCGAAACGCCGAGGCCGGTGGACAAGGACGGCTGCGTGGACTACTATTACAGCGTGACACGCGACGGCAAGCCCTACCGCCACGAGTGGCTTGTAGCCCCTCACCGCCTCGCAATGGCAGCCAAGCGCGCATCGAGGTACACGGTTTGGGACAAGTGGATGGACATTCCTGAGAATGCCCACCTGTACAGCGCGGCCTACACCGGTTGCGTGGCCTCACGCAAGGCGGCCAAAGCCAAGACGCAAACGGGCGGCGAACGCTCGGTAGTGCTCAAGGTGCGCGCCCCGCAGTTGCGCTCCGGCGAACGGCTTGCCCTGCTCGGCAGCGACAAGGCCGTGGGAGCGTGGACGGCAAACAGGGCCGTGGCCATGACGGAACAGCAGCCCGGCGAGTGGACTGCTGTGCTTGACCCATCGGAGTTCGGCGCCGACAGCTTTGAATACAAGTTCGTGGCCGTCGGCGAAGATAGGGACAAAGGCTTCGTCTGGGAACTTGGAGCCAACCGCACGTTCGGCTTTCCGAAAGTAAACAGCGGCGAGGCTGTGGTGTGCGAGCTTCCCGAAGCACGCTTCGACATGGCTCCGTGGCGCGCCGCAGGTACGGTTATTCCCGTGTTCTCGCTGCGTTCGGAAGGCAGCTACGGCGTTGGCGACTTCGGCGACCTGCACCTCATGGTCGATTGGGTGGCCAAGACAGGACAGAAAGTATTGCAGCTGTTGCCCGTGAACGACTCCACAGTAGACTACAAGTGGACGGACTCCTATCCCTACAACTCCATCAGCATATACGCTCTGCACCCCCAATACGCCGACTTCAGGCAGTTGCCGCAGCTGAAGAACGAGGCCGAACGCAAGCGACACGAAGCCCTGCGCACGGAACTCAATGCCCTGCCGGCCATAGACTATGAGCGCATGATTGCAGCCAAGATGGACTATCTGCGCCAGCTGTATGCCCAGGAGGGGCAGACGGCCATGCGCACAAAGGCGTTCAAGGACTTCTTTGCACGCAACGCCCACTGGCTCGTGCCGTATGCGGCATTCTGCCACCTGCGCGACACCTACGGCACGGCACGGTTTGACCTATGGCCGGACAACAACCGTATGGATGCGGCCACCATGGCCGACTACGGCAATCCCCGCACCAAGACTTACAAGGCTGCCGGCTTCTGGTATTACGTGCAATATGTGCTCGACACCCAACTCAAGGCCGCACACGACCATGCCAGAGCCATGCACGTGGTGCTCAAGGGCGACATTCCGATAGGCATAAGCCGCTACGGCGTGGACGCATGGATGCAGCCTGAACTGTTCAACATGGACGGACAGACGGGTGCGCCGCCAGACGCTTACTCCGACAAAGGCCAGAACTGGGGTTTCCCAACGTACAACTGGGATGCGATGATGGCCGACGGCTGCTCGTGGTGGGTGGCACGCTTCCGCAAAATGGCGGAGTATTTCGACGCTTACCGCATAGACCACGTGCTCGGCTTCTTCCGCATTTGGGAAATACCCACCCACTCCGTACACGGTCTGCTTGGGCAGTTTGTGCCGTCGAGAGGAATGACGAAAGAGGAAATAGAGGCTTACGGACTGCCTTTCCGTGAGGATGAATTCACCCAACCGTACATCACAGACAGCATACTCGCCAGTTTGTTCGGTGCCGATGCAGCCTATATTGCGGCGAAATATCTTGAAAAGAGTGGCGAAGACCGCTACGCCATGCGCCAGGAATACGACACTCAGCGCAAGGTGGAGGCCGCATTTGCCGGCGAGGGAGGGCAAGACTCCAATGACAACGGCGGTCAAGTCTCCAATAACATAAAGGAGAAATTCTATCGGCTTGTCAGCAACGTTTTGTTTGTCAGAGACAGGTCTAACGCCCGGTTGTATCATCCCCGTGTCGGCGTACAGAACGACTATGTTTATGAATCGCTCACCGACGAGGAGAAAAGCGTGTTCAACCGCCTTTACGACGACTACTATTACCGCCGCAACGATGCGCTCTGGCGCAGCGAAGCCCTGCGGAAACTGTCGCTGCTGACGCAGTCCACAAGAATGTTGCCCTGCGCCGAAGACCTGGGAATGGTGCCTTCTTGCGTGCCGGGAACGCTCAACGACCTACGCATCTTGTCGCTCGAAATACAATCTATGCCAAAGGAGTATGGAGTAAGGTTCGGCCACTTGTCGCACAACCCCTACCGTTCGGTGTGCACAATATTCACCCACGACATGCCTACCCTGCGCCAATGGTGGGACGAAGACTCCGACCGCACGCAGGAATACTACCGCACAATGCTGCACAGAGGCGGAGAAGCCCCCCACCCATTGCCAGGATGGCTGGCCAAGGACATCGTGGCGCGCCACCTGTTGTGCCCGTCAATGCTGTGTCTTGTGTCGCTTCAGGACTGGCTCTCCACAAGCGAGCGTCTGCGCCGTCCCGATATGGACAGCGAAAGGATAAACGTTCCGGCCAATCCACACAACTATTGGCACTATCGTATGCACCTCACAATAGAGCAGCTCATGGCTTCCGACGACTTCAATGCGGCCATAAAGACAATGGTAAACGACAGCGGAAGGAAGTGAAAGCCTGTAGAAGTTGCGGCAAACTTGTTACGGAGACGCCACAATGAGTTTATTACACAGTGTTGCCGTCCGCTAAAACGCAATAGGCTTCGTTAGCCATCGAAATCGCCTTCGTTGGGCAATGAAACTGGCTTCGTTGGGCAATAAAGCCTATTGCGTTTTTCGTTTAGCTCTTGATTGGGCAACAAAGGTGAGGATTTAGTGGACAGCGAAATTACGCAGGAACTTGTAGGCAACCTTGACTGCAAGGATGGAAAGAACGAAAAGAGGGGAGCGACGCAGTCTGGCTTGCAGACTGTATCGCTCCCCTCTTTCGTGGGTCGTTTGCCCTTATTTATCAGAATCGGGGGCTTTGTCAATCAAATCCATGAACTGGTCAAGCTTCGGAGTAATGATTATCTGTGTGCGGCGGTTGCGCTGCTTGCCCACTTCGGTAGAGTTGTCGGTAAGCGGATTGTACTCGCCACGGCCACCGGCCGTGAGACGCTTCGGGTCAACACCATACTGGTTTTGCAATGCCTGCACTACGCTCGACGCACGCAAACAAGACAGGTCCCAGTTGTTGCGGATGTTCTTCATCGATGCGGCAGTAGCGTTCACTGGCACGTTGTCCGTATTGCCTTCGATAAGCACTTCGTAGTCTTTGTAGTCGGTTATTATCTTGGCAATCTTGCTCAGAGTCTCGGCGGCGCGGTCGTTTATTTCGTAACTGCCGCTCTTGTAGAGCATATTGTCGGCCAAGGAGATATAAACCACGCCCTTGAGCACCTGCACGTCAACCTCTTTCAGCTCCTCGCGGCTCAACGAGCGTGTGAGATTGTTGGTGAGAACCATGTTGAGCGAGTCGCTCTTGCTTTTTACTTCCACCAGATGACGTATGTATTGGTTCGACTCGTTTATTTGGTCAACGAGTTTGTCAATGCTCACGTTGTTCTGGCTGGCATTGGTAAGACTCTTGTCGAGCGCACTCCGCAGGTCTGCGTATGCTTTCTTCTGCTCTGCCAATTGCTCCTCAAGGCTTGACACCCGTGTGCGGCTGACAGCCAGGTCTTCTTTTGCCGTCTGGTAATTCTTTGACAGCTCTTTGTTCTCGTTTTGGCAGCTCTCCAGAGCCTTTTTGCTGGCACAACTGCTCAGCAACAGGCCGCCCAGCAACAGCGCGGCCAACATGAAATTCTGTTTTCTCATAGTTTTATTCTGTCTTTTTGTTTGTTGTTTCACTTGCAACTTCGCTGCAAAGTTATCCATATGACCTACAAAACGACAGAAAGTAATGTCGTATTAATCTTAATTAATATCTTTTTTAGACATGAAACAGTACGTTACTGTGCCTCCAAACGGGCAATCAGTACAGCAGAAGCAACCCTGCCAGACCGCTGTAACAGATCATCCGGATGGGGTTAATCTTCATGTATTTTGTGCCGATGAACGTTGCGGCAAACAATGCAACGCTAATCCAGAACTGCCAAGGATTGTCTTTGGGTGTAGAAAAGTTCTCCGGAGTCATCAGAAGCAGGGCGGCTGCACCGAGAAGTCCTACCACGGCGGGACGCAAACCGCAGAATACCGACTGCACGGCGGGCGCGTTCATGTACTTGAGAAACATCTTGCTTATCAGAATCATAAGCACCAATGACGGCAGAACGAGCGCAAACGTGGCCGTAAAGCTGCCAAGTATTGCCATGGCAGAGCCGTAGCCGGCATTGTGAACGGCGGTATAGCCGCAATAGGTGGCGCTGTTGATGCCTATAGGGCCGGGGGTCATCTGGCTTATGGCGACTATATCGGTGAACTCACTCGTGGTCATCCAGTGCCAGTTGTGTACCACTTCGCCCTGAATCAGCGACAACATTCCATAGCCACCGCCAAATCCGAACAGTCCAATGATGAAGAACGTGGTGAAAAGATGCAGGAATATCATTTCTCAGTAGGGTTTATGAATGTACCATACAGGTAGCCGCAAATGCCGGCAATGACGATTACCACTATCGGAGACACACCCAACGCCCAGATTGCCAACGCTCCGGCTATGGGAATCCAGCAGTTTGTCCACCCTATCTTTGCACTCTTGGCAAGGTTGAACGTGGGGACCGCTATCAAGGCAACCACAGCCGGGCGTATTCCACGGAAGATAGCGGCCACAATCCGGTTGTCTTCAAACTGACGGAAGAACATTGCAATGAGCAGAATGATGAGAAACGAGGGCAAGGCCGTCGCTATCGAAGTACACAACGCCCCTTTCGTCTTGCGCATCCTGTAGCCAATGAAGGTGCTGATGTTTATTGCAAACACGCCAGGGCAGCTCTGTGCGATGGCTATAATGTCGAGCATATCCTCCTTAGTCACCCACTTGTGGTTGTCAACCACCTCCTTCTCGATTATGTCTATCATGGCGTAGCCTCCGCCAAAGGTAAACATACCTATCTTGAAGAACGTCTTGAAACTTTCAATGTATATGTTGGACATGGCTGACACTGCTGTTGCTGCGTAAAAAAAATGTGTATGGTAAATGCTTTTGGAGCGGGGAAGTTTAGGACGGTCCGTAACTTACCGCCGCAAACTCCCCAGCTCCAAAAACTAAAGTTATGCTGTCAGGAACTTCATCCCTTGAAGTTCTCTATCCATTCGCGTGCGTTTACGAAGGCTTCAATCCACGGTGTCACCTCGTCTCTGCCCACTCTGTTGAGCGGATAGTAGGCGTTATTCCATGGGAAGCAAGCGCGCTCCAAGTGCGGCATCATGGCCAAATGACGGCCGTTTTGCGAAGCTATGCCCGCAACAGCGTAGTCTGAACCGTTTGGATTGCCTGGGTACTCGTCGTAAGCGTACTTCAGCACCACGTTGTAATGCTCTTCCGGATAGGGAAGCGAGAACTTTCCTTCACCGTGAGCCACCCATATACCGAGTTTGCTGCCACTCAGTGAGCCGAACATCACGCTGTTGTTCTGCGGAATTTCCACGCCGAGGAACGCTGACTCGAACTTCCTCGAGTCGTTGTGCAGCATTTTGCTCTTCTTTTCGTCACCGCTTGTAATCAGTCCAAGCTCCATCATCAGCTGGCAACCGTTGCACACGCCGAGCGAAAGGGTATCCTTACGGGCGTAGAACTTGTCGAGCGCCTCCTTTGCCTTGGGATTGTAGAGGAACGCACCGGCCCATCCCTTGGCCGAGCCAAGCACGTCGCTGTTTGAGAAGCCGCCGCAGAACACTATCATGTTGATGTCTTCCAGCGTCTCACGTCCGCTTATCAGGTCGGTCATCATCACGTCCTTCACATCGAAACCGGCGAGATAGAGCGAGTAGGCCATCTCGCGCTCACCGTTAGTACCCTTCTCGCGTATGATGGCAGCCTTTATGCCGCTCGGAGTGCGGCGGTCTGGTGATATGTTGTATTGGGCAAGCTTGCCTGTAAAGCCGCGTTTGATGCTGTATTCGATTGGTTGCTCGGCATAGTTGATGAATCTCTTGCTTGCGCATCCGTTCTTGCTCTGGTCGCGGTCGAGCAGATAAGATGTCTTGAACCACAGGTCGCGCATCTGCTCTATGTCTATCTCGTGCTCGTTGTCGTTGAGCTTCAGTGTGAGTGTGCGGTTGTCGGGCGTGGGATAGCCTATCTTGGCAAAGCCCACTCCTGCGTCTTCAAGCAGTTTCTTCATCTCTGCCTGATGCTCTTCGGCCACTTCAATCACCACACCGGGGTTCTCTGCGAACAGCGTCTTGACAATATCGCCGTCAGCACACAGATCGTGCAGGTTGATATGCAGACCACCCTTGGTATTGGCAAAGCACATTTCAAGCAGCGTAGTGATGAGTCCGCCAGCCGAAATGTCGTGTCCGGCCATTATCAAGCCACGGTTCACCAGTTCCTGAACGGCATTGAACGCGTCGCAGAAGTACTCGGGGTTCTTCACCGTAGGCACATCATCGCCCACTTTGCCGAGGCTTTGCGCAAAGGCACTGCCGCCCAGACGTTGCTCGTCGAACGAAAAGTCAATGTGGAAGAGCGATGCCCGCTTGTCGTTCACAACGACTGGCGACACAACCTTCTTCACATCCGACACCTCACCACCGGCACTCACGATGACAGTGCCGGGAGATATAATCTTTTCACCGTTGGGATACTGCTGGCTCATGGAGAGCGAGTCCTTGCCGGTGGGCACATTCACGTGAATATCGCAGCAGAAGTCAGACAGAGCCTTTACAGCAGAGTAGAGCCGGGCATCCTCTCCCTCCTGCGAACGACACGGCCACATCCAGTTAGCAGACAGGCTTAGGCTACTCATGCCCTCGCTTAGCGGTGCCCAAACAATGTTTGTCAATGCCTCAGCCACCGAGAGAACGCTTCCTGCTTCGGGAGATGCAAGTCCTGCCTGTGGGGCATGACCCAGAGCAGTAGCTATTCCCTTGCAGCCACGGTAGTCAAGAGCAACCACACCGCAGTCACTTAGCGGCAACTGTAGTTCGCCCTGACACTGCTGGCGTGCAATCTTTCCCGTCACAGAGCGGTCAACCTTGTTGGTCAACCAGTCCTTGCAGGCCACTGCCTCAAGCTGAAGCACTCGTCCGATGTGGCTGTCTATGCCGTCAAAGCTGCCGGCTGTAGACGTATAGCCTACATTCTCGTAGTGGCGTTCCACCGTATTGTCGGTCATTATTGTCCTTGGAGAGTGACCGAACATCTGCGCTACGTCAAGGTCAAATGGTTTTACACCATCGCCCTGCACGAAGCTGAAGTGTGCATCGCCTGTGGTTTCACCCACCACATACATCGGTGCGCGTTCGCGCTCAGCTATCTTACGTACGTGTTCTATATGTTTCTCGTCAATGAGCAGTCCCATGCGTTCCTGACTCTCATTGGCTATTATCTCTTTTGCACTGAGAGTCTTGTCGCCGATGGGCAGTTTGGTCATGTCGATGCTGCCTCCACACTCCTCGACAAGCTCCGACAGACAGTTCAAGTGGCCTGCCGAACCGTGGTCATGTATGCTTACCACAGGGTTAACCTCCTCTTCGCACAGTGCGCGCACAAGGTTGTAGGCACGCTTCTGCATCTCCGGGTTGGCGCGTTGCACGGCATTCAGCTCAATGCCGTTGGAGTAGCGTCCCGTATCTACCGAAGACACCGAGCCACCGCCCAGACCTATGCGGTAGTTGTCGCCTCCTACCACCACTACCTTGTTGCCTTTCTGCGGTTCTTTCTTCAGACAGTCGCGCTTGGTGCCGTAGCCCACGCCACCGGCAAGCATGATTACCTTGTCGTAGGCATACTTTTCTTCCCCCTCCTTGTGCTCAAACGTGAGCAGAGAGCCGCAGATGAGCGGCTGACCGAACTTGTTTCCAAAGTCGCTCGCGCCGTTAGATGCCTTTATGAGTATCTGTTCCGGAGTCTGGTACAGCCACTGGCGCACGGGAAGCAGCTCTTCCCAACTGTGCTTGCCGCCGCCAACGCGTGTGCTAAGCTCGTCTTCTTTGAGCCGAGGATATGAAGTCATATAGACCGCCGTACCGGCTATAGGGCACGAACCGGTGCCGCCGCCCATACGGTCGCGTATTTCACCGCCAGTACCCGTTGCCGCACCGTTGAAAGGTTCCACTGTTGTGGGGAAGTTGTGGGTTTCTGCCTTGAGCGAAATAACGCTCTCGATGTCCTTTATGACGAAGTAGTCGCTCGTGGACTGGTCCTGCGGAGCGAACTGCTCCACTACCGGACCTTGCGCAAAGGCCACGTTGTCCTTGTAGGCCGACAGTATCTTGTTGGGGTTCTCCTTGGTTGTCTTCTTTATCATGGCGAAAAGGCTCGATTCCATCTCCTTTCCGTCTATGATGAACGTTCCGCTGAAAATCTTGTGGCGGCAGTGTTCGGAGTTTATCTGTGCGAAACCGAATATCTCGGAGTCGGTCAGAGGCCGTCCAAGTTCTTTTTCTATCTTGTGCAGATACTCGATTTCCTCCTTTGAAAGAGCCAGTCCCTCCTGCTCGTTGTATTCCTCCAGGTTTTCCACATGCTTGATTGGTTCAGGCTTGTGGTTCACCTCAAACACCTTTTGGTCGAGTCCTTCATACATGCGTTGCAGCATAGGGTCGTGCTCGGCATCGGGAGTATCCACGGGGAAGTATTCCTCTATGCGCAAAATGCCGTTGAGTCCCATATTCTGGGTTATCTCTACGGCATTTGTACTCCACGGAGTAACCATTTCACGGCGTGGACCTACGAAGTGGCCTTCGAGCTTCTCGCCATCCACGAGAGTGGCGTCGCCATACAGCCAGCACAGTTCTTCAATCTCATTGTCGGCCAAGCGATGGTCACACTCGGTTGCGACAATGCTTTTTTGTGGGGTCTTGAAAAAAAGTATCATGCCTCTTTATTATTTATGTTTCTATTGCTCACCTATCTAAACGGCAGCCGCGCGGCCTTGCCGCCGCCCTACGGTGCACTGTCTTGCAAAGGTACGCTAAATCGCAGACAACTCAAAAAGAAACGCTACTGTTTTTGGACATACGCACGATGTTGCCATAAAAAGCGACGGGCGTTGCGCAAAGGAGACGCTTAGCCATTGAGGCCTTCCTCGTGACAGTTATCGGCTGCTTTCGTGACAATAAAAAGTTGCCGCAGCGTTGGCCACGGCAACCTCTTTGCTCCCGTTAAACTCAGGATGTTTATGGACGGAAAGCGGCAATTACTTCACCACTTTCCGTCCGTTTATGATGTAAATGCCCTTGGGCAGATTGGCGAACTTGGCAGCGTAGTCATCGGCGGAGAGCACCAACCATCCGTCAAGACTGTACACGTTGCGGTTTACGGGTGCATGTGTGCTGCGGTACACGTCAACAATGGAAGTGGTCGTCTTGGGCTTGAATGTGGAAAGTGCCGTGATGGCTTTCACAAGGTATAAAGTGCCAGTGAGAGCATGCTTCTGCAGATATGTGCTGTCCACGTCGTAGGAAGTATAGCCCATGCGCTTGTATTGCTGTTCGAGACTGCGCGCATTGACGAAAGGCACCACCTCGTCGCTCCTGGAGTGAAAGATTGTGATAGTATCTGTCTTCGACGGAATCCAGTCGTCATAGGTCAGCGAATGTGACTTCATCCACGGCATTATTTTATCGTGTACTATCGCTGTGTTGGAATCCCACAGCTCCATGTTGAAGAGCTTGTCCACGCTTATGCCGTCGTTCTCTGTGGTGTTGAACAGGCGGAAAGCCATGGCGTTAATGGAGTCGGTGCTTTTGTCCTTGGCGCTGAACCACTCCTGCAACTGTTCGGCAAATTCCTGTGTAAACACGTCTTCGGTCGTTATGGAGAGGCTTTTGTCGGCCAACAGGTCATACAGCACCAGCGGCAGTGCTACAGGATAGTATGTGACAGTCTCCTTGGTCATGTCCAGATAAGAGGCGTAGATATCATAAGAACCGCCGCCTATGAGGGTGTAGTCTATCTTCGGCAGCTCGTCGTTGCGGTAGCCTTCGCTCACCAAGCGGTCAATCCACGCTCCTATGAAGCCTCCCTGAGAGTAGCCCATGTTGACCACTGCATTGTCGTAGGCGAACCCTTCCTCGCTTATCAGCTTGCGTCCGGCTATGAAAGCGTCAATGTCAGCCTTGCCGAGTATGCGTCCCTGAAGATATGGTTGCTGCCGGTCTTTGGTGAGTCCGAAGCCAATGCCGTCAGACTCGATGATGAAATACTTGCTCATGGACAGTGCGCCCTCAAGCTGTGTCAGCTGCGTCACGTTGGTGGGGCGGTCGGCATCGTTGGTTATGGTGTAATGGTTCAGCAGTATGCACCCCTTGCCGTTCATCTTCTTACTCTGCAGGTCCTTGTGCATGAATATCGCCGCCGAGAGAGTGATGGGGCTAACGCTGTCGGTGTCGGTTGTCTGATAGCGGAAATCGTATCTCCAGAAGTTGCCGAGGTCGGCGCGGTTGTAGATGCCGAGCTGTTCGCCATCGGCAAAAACCATGACGGCTGCAAGTAGCATCGTCACAAAGAGTAGTGTTTTCTTCATAATTGATTGCGGTGGCAACACTTCTATTTTTCTTTTTCCTACTTGTGGCTTCACAGTCGTGCGGCTTTCGCACGGCCTGACCTTGGCTGCTTACGTGCCTTGCCGGAGTGTTGCGCTTCTGTTTTAAAGCAAAGCACGGCTGCCAAGCCTGTGCAAAAGTACTAAGAATCTACGACTGCACCATTCTTTGCAGCGCACAATCATTGGAACATGTCTGAAAAACAACACTTCAAGCAATCACATACCCGATATTCCGTACTGCAACGCACAAGTTACTAACTTGACAACCACAAGTCGCTGACTTGACTTTGGCAATATAGTACATTGTCAAAATGGGCATATTCAGTAGCCAGAAAACAAAGCTGCCTTTTTAATGCAGTAAAAACTGAAGTTTCGGATTTAGACGTTGTCGGGGTTTTCAGCCCGTTCCCGTCCAAATCCGAAACTTCAGTTGTCAATGTATTGCTTCCGGCAACAGCAATGCCGCCACCAGACGAGGCTTTACTTTCTTATCACGGCCTTAACGGTTGTTGAACCGCTCTTCATTATGTACAGGCCTGATTTGCCGATGTTCTTGCGCGCATCGTCAACACTGTCGAAGCGTCCGAGACTTATACCGTCAATGGTGTAAACTTCCACTCCGGCTGCATCAGAGAACTTGGCGTTGCTGATTGCGGAGATGATTTTCGGTCCGGCGAGCTTCAGTCCGTACAGCTTGTAGGTAGCCGTCACGTCTTCCTTTATAGACTTCTCTGCGCCTTCAGCCGTCACGCCATAGTAGTATATACCGTCGGCAGGCAGTTTGTAGCCGCCAGTGGCCGTTACAGAGTCACCTGTTATGTCAGTTCCGGAAAGAATGACGGTAGTGAACGAGTCAGGCACATTGACCTGTGCCACCACAACCGACATCTTCATCTTGGCTATTTCCTCCTCAGACAGCTGGCTTGCGTCGTCGATGGCCATACTGTAGTTGAGAGCCACGCTGATGGAGTCGCCGGCTTTGCCAATGAATGCAGGTGAAACGAATACGCCAGGAAGTTCGCTTGACTGCAGAACGCTGTATATTGCACGCTGCGTGGTGTACACTCCAGGCAAGGAATCGGTTGTCGTCCAGTGCTGGAACTGCGATGACTGGTCATACTGATACCACTCGCTGAAGTCGGCATCGTATTCGCCAAGGCTGTTTTCGGAGCTTACGGTGTCATCGATGGCGAACTGGTCCATGAACAGTTTGCCGAAGCGGGTAGTGGTGGTACACTTGATGCCGATGTAATACAGGCCTGCCTCGTTGTCAAACTTGGCAATCACCTTCTTATATCTGCGGTCCGGAACCATCACGTCCACGGGACTCTTGTACAGGAGTTTTGTCATGCTTGCCGTGTCGGCCTTGCTGCCAAGATAAACTTCAAAGTTCTGAGCATAGGTAGACGCACTCTTTCCGTTGAGGGCGGTGCGGTAGAAGAAGCTCAGCTCGTGAGTGCCTTCCGGTATTTCGATGCAGCCAGAGAAAGCCCAGTCAGCATCGGTGCCAGCTATTTTAGCATTGTGCATGATGGCACCAGTGCCGTTGTATGCCGAGTTGGCCGACGTGAAGTTGTTGCCCTTCTGCCAGTTGCCCTCCACTGTCCACACTTCAAGGTTTTCAAGAGAGTCGAGGTTTTCGTTGTAAGGCAGCGTGGCCACAGCATAGTTCTTGACTGCTTCAAGTGCCCACGAGTTGTTGTAGTCGAGCGTATCGCCCTTGACACTCACCTCCACCTTTACTGTATATTCGCCAGGTTTGCTAATGTCGAGCTTCTTGTCGAAGGTGTATTCCAACGTCTCGCCCGGCTTCACTGCCTCACCGTCGTAATCCTCTGTAACGGCGAGACTATCGTTTACATAGTACTTCAGGGCAAACTCCTTCATGTCGCTTGCGCCGTGGTTGGCCACAGTCATGCTTATGGTGTCGGTTGTCAGTGCAAAACCGGACTTGGCGGTATGGCTTACAGACGTTACAGCCATATCGGTAGCGTTGTCAAAGCGTATGTCGTCAATCAGCAGGTCATGGCCTGTGCCGGTGTACTGGAACGCAATGTAGTATATGCCCGGCTCGGTAATCTCCTTGAAAGCGTAGCCCTGACGGTATGACAGGATGTTGCTGTCGGTGATGGTGTCGGTGCTTACCATATCGGCCTCAGCAAATTCGTCAGCCGAGAAGTTCTTTGAAATGTAAGCCTTAAGCACCGTTTTGTCGGTGGCGTTGGTGGCCTTCATGGTAGTGGTGTAATAGAACGACAGACGGTTTGCACCGGCTTTGGTCACATTGATGGCCGGCGAAACGAGCCAGTCGTCGTGCTCAGTGTTGGCCAAGCTGTTCACATAGGCGGCGTTGTGGCCGTCCTTGGCGTAGTTGGCATAGCCCTTGTCAACCGAACCGATGGTCCAGTCCAGACTGCTGTTGGATGTGCTGCGCATCCAGAGCGACGACAGAGTGCTGTCTTCGAAGCTCTCGGCATACGGATATGCCATTGGCTCGTATACATAGAACGGCATGCTTACGGTGTCGTTGGCGGTATTGGAATCGCCCTCCATGGCTGCAATTACAGTCACATTGTGCATGCCTTTTGTGGCTTCACAGGTGTAGTTGAACGTATAGACTATCTTGTCGCCAGCGGCAAGCGTGCTGTCGATGGTCTCCGTAGCCACGGTTTCACCGTCGCAAATCAGTTTCACAGGCACGTTCTGCTGTGTTTCCGAACCGGCGTTTTCTATCTCTGCAGAGAAATGAACCGTAGTGCCGGCCACAACACCTACTGCAGGTTCCACTATTCCATTGACAGCAATGTCTTTGGCTCCTACGGCTTTCAGCTCCAGATTCTTCAGGACAAACTGTCCTTCATAGCCGCTGGCTATACCAATCTCCAGTCGGTATACACCGGCAGACAGGCTCATCGGCACAGATGCTTTGGTAAAGTCGCCGGCCGCAAGCAACGCTGCATTGTAGACAGCAGCAGTATCGCCTTGCGGTGTGAGGACGGTAACAATCATATCGGCGTCCTTAAGCGACACGTAGTCAAACGTCATCTGGGTAGGTCCTTCGGGTATTTCAACCCAGTTGCTCCTAAGACGGGAGTTCTTTCCATAGGCTTCAAGGTATCCCCATGCGCATTGAGAGTCAGAATATGACCATCCATAGACCACGCTCATAATCTTTTGCTTGTATGTACTTGTCCACAGTGAGTCGTTGCGGTCCTCGGCCATCTTGTAGGGGAAAGGCATTGTGGGGTCTATCGTCACTGTCGACGAGAGGGTGTCGTTGGCGTGCAACAGGTCGCTCTCTGCCGTTGCCCAAGCATAAATGGTGTGCTTCTCGCGGCTCAGTTTGACCGAATCGGCAAAGGTGTAGGTTAGGCAACTGTCGGTTCCGATTGTCTTGTTGACCGTTTCCGTCACCGCTTCGCCGCCGTCAACCCTGTAGCCCACGCTGAACGATGACACCTCTTTGCCGTAGTTCTTCACCTTGACAGTCATGTTTTGGGTGTCATTATATCCGCCAATGGGCGACACAATGCTCTCAACGGTAAGGTCAGACGGGTTGCTTGCATTCACTTTCACATCGTCTATGTACAAGGCGTTGTTTGTCCATGGCGTCCCGGGAGTGTTGCCATGGTCGTGGAAAGCAATGTATATCTGCCTGCCGGCATACTTGGCAAGGTCAAGACTCATGGAGTGCCAGTTGCAGAGGTCCACCGGAACCACCGTATAGAGCGTGTCGGCAAACGATGTTGTGGCGGTGTCTGTGGTAGACACGAGCACCTCAAACTGAGTGCGGGCACTATCCGGCACGCTTGTTGTGGCGTTGAAACTGGCGTTCCAACTAATCATGAAGTTGAGGAAATCGCCCTCGTTCACGCTCACTTGCGGTGTAATCAACCACGAGTCGGGAGCTGGAACGCTACCTCCAGTGCGACCGGTGGTAGACTTCATCGCTTTCAGACCGCCATCGTTGTAGCCTTTGATAAAGTTGGAGAATGCGGTATACTTTGCCGAAGCCCACGACCATTGCGTGCATGAGCTTCTCACAGTCCATCCCTCTGGCGGGGTGGTGTCGCCCTCAAAGCCTTCGCTGAGGGTCTGTGCGTTTGCTGCCGTTGCCGTGAAAAGCAGCGACAGGAACATTGCAGATAATGTTTTCTTCATACGCTTCATTTGTTTTGTTGATTGCGTGTATATAAAAATGTGTTGTCCTGTCTGATTTATGGAGAGACAATACTAAAATGAAAGGGTGGCCTTACACCACCCTTTTTACCCTTATTATTTCACCACTACGGTCTTGCCGTTGTGTACAAATGTGCCGTGCTTGTGCCTCGTGGCCTTTGTGCCGTTGAGGTTATACCACGCTCCATTGTCGGTCCTGTGGTCTGTGGCTGTAGTTATGTCGGCCGACTCGTCGATGGCGGCTATGGTAAACTTGCCCCAGTCGGCATCGGCCTTGTAGGCTTCAACAAGCGTTTCCGGCACATATACCGTTGTCTTGCCGTAAATCTCCTCGTCGAAGTTGGCACCGCCGCTCACCATGCTTTCGCTTTTGAGCACCAGTTCCTTCAGCTGAAATGAGGCCGTTATGTTCTTGTACTTGGTGAAAGCTTCTTCGCCAATAGACTTCACACCCTTGCCAAACACCGCACGTTTCAGCCCGGTGCAGCTGTAGAAGCACTTGTTGGGAATGGCATTCACACCGTCGGGCACCACAATTTCCTGCAGCGACTGGCACGTGGCAAAGGCCGATGCACCCAGCGAGGTGACGCTTTCAGGCAGACTGATGGCCGTGAGCAACGGATCGGCAGCAAAGGCATTGTCGCCTATGTCGGTGATACCGTCGTGAAGTGTCACGCTTTCAAGCTGGTTGCATATTGAGAAAGCGAACTTAGGAATAGAGGTAATGCCTGTGGGTATGGTGACATTGGTGATGCCCGAACCGCAGAAGGCGGCTTCACCAAGGTCGGTTATGGCATCGGTTATGTTGATATCGGCCAGTTTTGATGTGTAGGCGAAGGCATAGCTGCCAATGGAACTTACGCTTGCTGGCAGTGTCATCGATGTGAGTCCTGCGCCGAAGAAGCATCCAAATGGAATACTGGTAACGCCGTCGGGCACGTTGACCTGCTCAAGGTTTGAACACCGGTTGAACGTGTATTGCCCAAGTTCTTTCAAAGTTGTCGGCAGGGTCACGGTTATCAGGTCGGTGCAATTGTTGAAAGCGTAGCCTTCAGTGGAGGTCACGGTGTATACCTTGCCGTCAATTTGCACTGCGGATGGTACAACCACATCTCCCACATACACGCCACCGCTTGTCACACTCACGGTCTGTTCCTCATCCGACGTTATCTTGTAGTTGATGTCGTCAATGGTAATCACGTCGGCCACTGCGCTTGCAAACGTCAGCAAGGCGACAGCCAAAACAACTAAAGTTCTTTTCATCTGTTATTGTCGTTATCCGATTTATTGTCTTTCTCTGCCGTGCGCCTTTCTTTATTCGGCGCCGAATGTCCCGTTCAGCATCCCTGCTGCACACCTTATAGCGAGCACGAGAGGTAGAAATCGGTTGCAAAAGTAAGAAAAATAAGTGTATAGTATTGTATAAAGTGCAAGTTTTTGCATTGAAAAACTGCCACTGTGCACCATAAACGTATAAACATACATTTTTCTCATTCCGGACTATACTGTGAGTGCCCTTCGACAGCTTTGGCAGATATGTCGCCCACGCCTTTAAGAAACACGGCTCTTTCATTTAAAGTAGAAGTAACGATATATTGCCCCTTACCCGATTCT
>CAVAQY010000014.1:0-43486 GCA_963590865.1 Bacteroidaceae bacterium
TGTTCACGCTGCCCGCAGGTTACACCAGCGAGCAGTCGCCGTCGGTGGAATACCGTGGCATCTTCATCAACGACGTGATTTCATTTATGCGAGTTCTTGCTGACCGCCGTCAGGTCAAATTCATATCGTGTATTTTTTCTTTCGCTTCACGGCCTTGTGCGGAACAAGGGCCGAAGTGTCTACGCCACGTGTTTTCACCCCTTGGTACGACCTCCATCTCTGCCGGATTTTGTTCACATAGTCCACCGTTTCCGAACCGCGCATATAGCCGTTCTTGACCACAGGGTCGCGGTAGTAGGCAGGAGAAGCCAGCAAGAGAACATATTTCGACACATCCGTCCAGCGTTTAGGGTTGCCGCCATGTTTGGAAGTCAAGGCCATGGCGTCGCGGATGTGGTGGTAGCCGCCGTTGTAACTTGCCAGCACAAAGTTGAGCCGTTCATTGCGGTCGGCAATATCGCTGAACTTGCCTTCCAAGTCGGCCAGATATTTAGCAGCAGCGGCGATGTTGCTCTCCGGGTCGTGTATCTGCGAAATGGACAAGCCCAGCATAGCTGCCGTGGAAGGCATTATCTGCATCAGTCCGCACGCCCCTGCCCACGACTTGGCCTGAGGGTCAAAGGTGGACTCCTGATAGCATTGTGCAGCCATAAGCCTCCAGTCCCACCGTATACGTCGGCTATGGGCAAAGAAAAGACCGTCGTAGCGCGAGATGACTCCACCCTTGCGGTTGAGCATCGGGGCGTATATTCTGCGCGTGACGCTCTTTGCGCTCAGCAGGAACGACTCTTCCTTGGTCACTTCGGCAAGCATCGACGGACGATACCATTCGTTTATGGCTTCCGCAAGCTGCGGTTTGCCGCTTCCTACCACCCAATGCACCGCCGAGCTGTCGCTCATGGCTCCGCAGAATGTCAGCTGCTTGACGCTGTCACCAAGGTTTTCTATCTTTTTCCTGTCCAGAGGCATGGCTATTATGTCGCCGTCGCCGCGCCAAAGTCGCCTTATCATGTCAACCGTGTCGCGGCAAACCTCTACACGGAGGCTCACCCCTACCCTGTCGGCAAACCGCTGGCACAGCATATACTGCCGTCCTAATGCGCGTCCATGATAATCATAATAGGTGTCAGGTCCGCTCAACGTGAGCATGATCATTTCTCCGTTGGACACTATCTGCTCCAAGTCAAACTCCGACGACGGCGACACGCTGTCAACAACCTCGCCCCACGGAGTGTTGACCTTTTCCTGCTTACTGCCGCCACAGGCTACTGTCACGGCCACAAGAACGGCCATGGGCACCAGCGCATACACCGCCCTGCCAGCCTTTCCGCACGCCGTTGAAACGGGAGAAACACGACTTTTATGTGCTATAATGCAAGCCACAGGTTTTCAAACAAATGTTTTCTCTTTCTAAAACTCGGCCACTTATGGTCCTTAACTATGTCACTTACGATGGCCAACTACGTCATTTACGATGGCTAACTACGTCATTTACGATGGCTAACTACGTCATTTACGATGGCTAACTACGCCACTTACGACTCTTAAACCGCCCACTTTTGGCCGTCAATCCCAATGCGTTTGCATCGGCAACATCAACAGCCTTACAGCTGTCAATACTTGCTTTTTGTCCGTGGAACGGCTGTTTTGGCTGCAAAAGTACACATTTTCTTGCATATAAGTTTTAATTTAAGTAATTTTGCCGGACGCAAAAACACAAAAGCAAACAATCAATATGTTACGAATAGCCGTTCAGTCAAAAGGCCGTCTCTTTGAAGACACAATGAACCTTCTCGCCGAGGCCGACATAAAAGTAAGTGCATCGAAACGCACTCTCCTTGTACAATCAACCAACTTTCCTCTGGAGGTGCTCTACCTGCGCGACGACGACATTCCTCAAAGTGTGGCGAGTGGCGTGGCCGACCTTGGGGTTGTTGGCGAAAACGAGTTTGTAGAGCGCGGCGAAGACGCCGAGATTGTGTCACGTCTCGGTTTCAGCAAGTGCCGGTTGTCGCTCGCCATTCCAAAGGAAATAGACTATCAGGGGCTTGAGTGGTTCAACGGCAAGAAGATAGCCACGTCCTATCCCAACATCCTCAAGTCGTTCATGGACAGCAAAGGCATCAGCACCAACATACACATCATAACCGGAAGCGTTGAAATCTCTCCCGGCATAGGACTGTCAGACGGCATCTTCGACATCGTGAGCAGCGGTTCCACACTCGTGAGCAACAACCTCCGCGAGGTGGAAGTGGTGATGCGCAGCGAGGCTTTGCTCATTGCCAATAAGGACATGGATGCGGAGAAGCGCAGGATAATGAACGACATGCTCTTCCGGTTTGAAGCCGTGCGAAGTGCCGAAGACAAGAAATACGTGCGCATGAATGTGCCCAAAGCCCAGCTTGAGGACATTATAAATGTGTTGCCAGGACTGAAAAGTCCCACGATAATACCGCTGGCTGACAGCGAATGGTGCTCCGTACACACCGTGCTCGACCAGAAACGTTTCTGGGAGATTATTGGCAAGTTGAAGGAAATGGGTGCGCAGGGCATACTGGTGACGCCTATAGAGAAGATGATTATGTAGTTTCGGGATCAAGACCCGTTTTGCACAGACATGAACATTATAAGATACCCGCAGCGAGACACATGGAACGAGATTGTGGAGCGTCCCCATTTGGACGTGTCGCAGCTCAACGCCACAGTTGCCTCGGTGCTTGACGATGTCAAAAGGCGCGGCGATGAGGCCGTAAAGGACTACGAAGCCAAGTTCGACCACGTGGCCCTACAGTCGCTGGCGGTGAGTCGCGACGAAATGGAAGAGGCTTGCGCACTCGTAAGCGACGAACTGAAGGAAGCCATTGAGCTTGCCCACCATAATATAAAGGTGTTCCACGAGTCTCAACGTTTCGTGGGACACAAGACAGAGACTCAGCCCGGTGTGGTGTGCTGGCAGAAAAGCGTGCCCATAGGCAAGGTGGGACTGTACATACCGGGTGGAACGGCTCCTCTGTTCAGTACTGTGCTCATGCTTGCCACACCAGCCAAGATAGCCGGATGCCGGGATATTGTGCTCTGCACGCCGCCGGGACGCGACGGGAAGATAAATCCGGCCATACTTGTGGCAGCCCGTACGGCCGGAGTTGACCGCATATTCAAGGCCGGAGGAGTACAGGCAATCGGCGCAATGGCCTATGGCACGGAGAGTGTACCCAAGACAGACAAGATATTCGGCCCCGGCAACCAGTATGTAATGGCGGCCAAGCAACAGGTGAGCCTGCACGATGTGGCGATAGACATGCCCGCAGGCCCCTCGGAAGTATGCGTCATAGCCGACGACACGGCCAATATAGAGTTCATAGCCGCCGACCTGTTGTCGCAAGCCGAGCACGGAGCTGACTCACAGGTGATACTCATCACCACAAGTGAACGCATCATGGAAAGCATACAGCCCGAGATAGAACGCCAGCTGAACGTTCTGCCTCGCAAGGACATCGCTTCAAAGGCTTTGGACAACAGCAAACTGGTGCTTGTGGACAATCTTGACGAAGCCATGGAACTTTCCAACACCTATGCGCCGGAGCATCTGATACTGCAAACTGCCGACCCAGACTCTTTGGCCGACAAGGTGGAGAATGCCGGAAGCGTGTTTCTCGGACAGTATGCCTGTGAAAGCGCAGGCGACTACGCCAGCGGCACCAACCACACGTTGCCAACGCACGGCTACGCCAAGGCTTACAGCGGCGTGAACCTCGACAGTTACTGCCGGAAGATAACGTTCCAGCACCTGAGCGAAGAGGGAGCGAGCCGCATAGGCCGCGCCGTTGAGGTCATGGCTGCCATGGAATCGCTCGATGCACACAAGAATGCAATGACAGTAAGACTGCGTGCAATAGGCAAACAATAAGTCAGACTGTCTGCAAAACCACACAAGACAAACATCCATAAATGAAAAAGCTGGAAGAACTGGCGCGCCCAAACATACTGCGCCTCAAACCATACAGCAGCGCACGTGACGAGTATAGCGGCCACGTGGCCAAGGTGTTTCTTGATGCAAACGAGAACCCCTACAACAGTCCGCTCAACCGATATCCCGACCCGACACAGGCTGAACTGAAAGCCGCGCTGGCCAAAGTGAAGGGCGTAAGAGCCGAAAACATATTCTTAGGCAACGGAAGTGACGAGGCCATCGACCTGCTCTACCGCTGTTTCACACAGCCCGGCAAGGACAATGTGGTGGCCATTGCGCCCACATACGGAATGTATGAGGTGTGCGCCGACATCAACGATGTGGAGTATCGCAAGGTGCTGCTCGATGAAAACTTCCAGATTTCGGCCGACAAACTGCTTGCCGCTTGCGATGAAAACACCAAGCTGATATGGATATGCAGCCCCAACAACCCCACGGGCAACAGCATTTGCCGGGAAGAGATTGTGCGGGTGCTGGCACAATTCGACGGTCTTGTGGTGGTGGATGAGGCTTACAGCGACTTTGCCAAGCAGAAGCCATTCCGCCGCGACTTGGCTTCCTACCCGAACATCGTGGTGCTGAACACCATGAGCAAGGCTTGGGGGTGTGCTGCCATACGCCTTGGCATGGCTTTCGCGTCGGAAGAGATTATCGGACTGTTCAACAAGGTGAAGTATCCATACAACATCAATCTGCTGACACAGCAACAGGCGATGAAATCGCTTGAAGACCCGTTTGAAACAGACAAGTGGGTGCGCACTATCTTGCAGGAACGCACACGTATGATTGATGCGTTCAAACTACTCAAACAATGTGTCAAGATATACCCCACGGATGCCAACTTCTTTCTGGCGCGTATGACCGATGCACAAAAGACCTACGACTATCTTGTAGGGTGCGGCATAATCGTGCGCAACCGCACCAACGTGACATTGTGCAACAACTGCCTGCGCATCACAATAGGTACAAAGACGGAGAACAACGAGTTGCTCGCCGCCTTGCGCCAGTATGTGTAGATTTGTTATTTGCTGACAAAAACATACAGGGTGGTACTGTAAAATTACCACCCTGTTTTTCATTAACCACCCTGCATTTTAGCAGACAGCCGATGCTCGGACAGCCAATTACAACCCGATTATTGCCAGATTATTGTTTTTTGGACTAAAAATATTTTGCGGGTTGGCTAATAATACTTATTTTTGCAATGAACAAGTTGCATTCGGGATGCGTTCGGGAAGCGTTCGGGAAGTTAAGAGCAGTCACCCCACCCGCTCGTTTGCATTGTCGTTGAAAAAACAATAGCCAAGATGAAGAAGATTCTTGTATACACACTCTTTGCAGCCATGCTGCTTTCGGTGTCCGCCGCAGCCAATGCGTCAGAGCCAGAAGCGTTGTTGCAGGAGCAGATTGACGCAGACAAGATAAGTATCTCCGTCAACCAGTCCACGCTCTGCGTGAACGGTGCCAGCGGTTTGGTGCTCGAGGTGGTGTCGCTCACCGGCCGGCCCGTGGCTTCGGTCAAGATTGAGAGCCCGTCACAGCGTGTTGAACTTAATTTGCCGAAAGGTTGCTACATTCTGAAGATTGGCAAAGTGGTAAGAAAGGTTTCCATTCGCTGATATTGGTCTGCTCCCTGCTGGTCATGTTCTGTCTGGCAGGATGCAAGGAGAAGGTTACAAACCCCAACAAAGACATAAGCATAGCAGCGTTTTCCGAGTGGAAAACGCAAGGCTATGCGCTAAACTCCTACAGGATTAGGGATGCCATAGACGCTCTTTGCCGTGCTGACAAGGATTCGTTGGCATCCGACTATTACACAAGAACTTACTATTCCAAACGCCGTCCGTTTCTTTGGATAGACCGTAGCGGTGTGGACGAACGTGCCGACACGCTTGTAGCCGTGCTGAAAAAGCATGTAGGCGAAATTGGTTTCAGCGAGGCTGCTTTCGGGGTGACGAAGTTGGAACGCGACATAAAACGGGTGCGCTGCCTTGACTTTGGCGATGATACCGTTGCAATAAACCGCGCAATGGCTGCCATAGAGTACCGGCTCACCAAGGCATTCATGCGCTATTCCGTGGGTCAACGGTTCGGTTTCACCAATCCAAGCAAACTTTTCAACCGTCTTGATCCGCTTCCACACGACAGCACAGAACGGCCAAAAGGTTTCAGAAAACTGTATGACGTTAATACGGAACGGCCTGACGAAGCTTTCTATGCCTTGGCCATGCGCAGGATAAGGTGCGACAGTCTCGGCGATTTTCTCCGTGCGGTGCAGCCTGTCGACACCCTCTACAAGAGGTTTGCGGCCAGCCTGTCTACGGCACGCAGTTACAAGGAGCGGCAAAAACTGCTCTGCAATATGGAGCGAAGCCGCTGGCGTGAGCACAATCCCCTACCGCGCAACGGCAAATATGTGGTGGTCAACATCCCAGCATTTCACCTTTACGCCTACGGAGGCGACGCAACCATGGAGATGAGGGTCGGGTGCGGAAGCGTGAGAACCAAGACCCCGATGCTCAATAGTGCCATAGAACGGATGGATGTTAATCCGGTGTGGAACATTCCTGTGAGCATTATCAAGAACGAAGTGGCGCACCATGCCGGCGACGTGTCGTATTTTGAACGGAACAGATATTACATAGTAGAGCGCAAGACTGGCACAAGACTGCCTGTAGAGTCTGTAACAATGGCCATGCTGCTCAGCGGCAACTACCGTGTAACTCAGGAGGGCGGCGAGGGCAATTCCTTGGGACGCATAATATTCCGCTTCCCAAACAACTTCTCGGTGTTCCTGCACGACACGTCAAGTCGCGGAGTGTTCCAGCGCGACTACCGTGGAGTGTCGCACGGATGCATAAGGGTGGAACGTCCGTTCGATTTGGCTGTCTTCCTGCTTGACTCACCAGACGAATGGCTGTTAGACAAGCTACGCATATCAATGGACATGGTTCCGCAGACTGAACGCGGACAAGCCTATGTGAAGGCGGAGCATGAGAACAACCGGCTTGTGAGTTCGCTGAAGGTAACGCCCAACATACCTATATACATTACATATTTCACTCTCTACCCGGGTTCCGACGGACAACTTGCTGCCTGGCCCGACGTATACGGCTACGACGAAGTGCTGTGGAGGTGGATTAAACCTTTGGCTGACTGATGCGTCAGAAATACAAGTGGACAAATACGACGAACGGCAGATAAAGTCTCTCCTCTCCAACCCTGCCACAAGCCGGAAGGCTTTCGGTGCGGTGGTGGAGCAATATGGCGAACAGCTGTATTGGCAGGTGCGACGTATCGTTCTGTCACACGACGATGCGAACGACGTGATGCAGAATGTTTTTGTCAAAGCATGGACCAATATTGCATCCTTTCGCAACGACTCAAAACTGTCCACGTGGCTCTACCGTATTGCCGTTAACGAAAGTCTTGACTTCCTACGCCGCAAAAAGTCGGTACAGACCGTGAGCGCAGACGATGCAGACGCAGGAGTAGCCAACACGTTGATGGCCGACAAATATTTCGACGGCGACGAAACGGAAGCACAACTCCAGCAGGCCATCGCCCTGTTGCCCGAAGTACAACGCACAGTATTCAATCTCCGCTACTACGGAGAGATGAAATACAAAGAGATGAGCGAGGTACTGGGCACGTCGGAAGGAGCGTTGAAAGCCTCTTACCACATAGCGGTAAAAAAAATATCGGAGTATTTCAGAAACATAGATTAAACCTTTGGCTACCAAGAGTGTCAAAAACATAAAAGGATAATCAATGACAAACAAGGAAGAAAGATACCTGAAAAGCAGGATAGGCAAGCAAAATCCGTTCCGTGTGCCGGAAGGTTATTTCGACAGTTTCGCCGAGCGGATGATGGAAAACCTGCCCGAGCAGGAAGCCAGGACGGTGGTTATGTCCCAGCCGCGCCACTCCAGAGTGTTGCGCACAGTTCTTTATGCTGCGGCATGTCTGTGTTTGGCTGTGCTTGGAACAGTCATCTATTGGCACAAGTTATCCATGCAGAATGTAGACAGCGGCAGCACAACGGTTGCTGTCCACACGACGACAAACGCAGACGCAGCCTATGTTGACGCTGTGGCCGACTATACCATGATGGACAACACGGACATATATGCATATTTGTCGGAAGAGTAACAGCAGGCAACGAAAGGATTTGAAACAGGTAAAGAGAGCAGTTGAAATGAACTTCGTTGAAGTAGGAATGAATAGAAGGAAAGGATAAGGGTATGAAGAAGATATTATTGGCAATCATAGCATTGGGGATGGCTATCTCCATGAGCGCACAGAAGAAGCAGGAAAAGTTTGATCCCAAGAAATTCCGTGCCGAGTTGGAATGCTACATCACAAAAGAAGCATGTCTTACACCTACGGAATCCGCCACATTTTTTCCACTTTACGACGAGATGAACCGTAAACAACATGGCATCTTCGACAAGATGCGCAATCTTGGCAGACAGAACCCTGCAAGCGAAGAAGACTGCAGGAATGCAATAAGAGAGCGCGACAAACTCGAATTGGAGCTTAAGAAGATACAGCAAACCTATCATAGCAAATTCCTGAACGTGCTTTCCGCTAAGAAAGTGTTTGCCGTGCTGAAGGCCGAAGACCGTTTTCACCGTCGTATGTTGCACCGTGACGGGCGCGACAAGAAGTGAAAAGCATAGTCGGCAAGGGTTGATTTTGCCAACAAGAGCGAAGTACTTATTCGTTACTGACAGCCGTTGCAAAGGGAAAATATCCCCCTTTGCAACGGCTGTCAGCGTAGGTCAAGCTCCACAGGACAGTGGTCGCTGCCAAGAATTTCGGTGTGTATTTTCGCATCAGCGAGTCTGTCGGCGAGTCTGTCAGACACAACGAAATAATCAATACGCCAACCTACATTCTTTTCACGGGCATGAAATCTGTAGGACCACCACGAGTATGTCACCGTTTCTGGGTAAAGCTTGCGGAATGTATCGGTGAAGCCGCTGGCCAAAAGGGCCGAGAACTTTCCACGTTCCTCATCGGTGAAGCCGGCATTATGACGATTTGTCTTCGGATTCTTCAGATCTATCTCCTCGTGAGCCACGTTCATGTCGCCACAAATCACTACCGGCTTGTTCTCGTCAAGGTGTTTCACGTATGCAAGGAAATCGTTTTCCCATTGCATACGGTAGTCCAGCCGTCGCAAACCGTCCTGTGAATTTGGTACATAGACAGTTACGAGATAGAAATCCGGCATCTCAAGGGTTATCACACGTCCTTCGTGATCGTGCTCCTCAATGCCCAGGCCATACGAAACGGACAGAGGTTCATGGCGTGTAAATATGGCTGTACCTGAATAGCCTTTCTTCTCGGCATAGTTCCAATATGATTTGTAACCGTCAAACTGCAAGTCAAGCTGTCCCTCCTGCATCTTCGTTTCCTGAAGGCAGAAGAAATCAGCATCCAAACGCTTGAAAACATCACTAAAACCTTTTCCCTCGCAAGCGCGCAAGCCATTGACATTCCATGATACTAACTTCATTTCCTTTGTTTCTTTTAATTGTTGGGGATTTGTCGGAGATAAAACAGGTTGGAGAAATGCATTGTCCGATTATGCAAAGCCGAACACACGTTCTACATTACTATTGGTCTGACGAGCTATTTCATCTTCAGAAACGCCATAACACTCGGCAATTTTCTTCAGAACAAAAGCCACGAAAGCACTTTCGTTGCGCTTTCCACGCATAGGCACCGGAGCCATATAAGGAGAGTCGGTCTCCAGTACAATGTGCGAAAGGGGTATGTTTGGCAGCACTTCTGGCAGGTGTGACTTCTTGAAAGTGAGCACTCCACCGATGCCAAGTACAAACTTGTTGAAGCGCAACAGCTCTTCTGCCTCGTTTATGTTGCCTGTAAAGCAGTGGAACACGCCACCCGGCAATTCCCTTTCGTATTTTTTCAGTATTCTTATCATGTCCTGCTGAGCCTTGCGGCAGTGTATCATGAGCGGCAAACGGTGCTCTACCGACCAGCAAACCTGCTCCTCGAAAGCCTCCAACTGCTCTTTTTCAAACACCCTACTCCAATAATAGTCAAGCCCGACCTCACCTATGGCGATGAATTGTGGCGACATGAGTTTGTGCATCTCCGCGAGTACGGCTTTGAAATCGGACTTCACTTCCTCCGGATGAAGTCCGATCATGGGATATGCGAAGCCAGGATAGCGGTTGCAAGTTTCAAGAACAGTAGCCACAGACGGCAGGTCTATGGCCGGTACAAACACCTTTGACACTCCGGCGGCCTTTGCTCTCTCCACCGTTTCATTGCGGTCAGCATCAAACTCCGCACCGTCAAGGTGGCTGTGTGTATCTATGAACGTCACCATACCTTTTGTATATGCAGAATGTCAATGTTTGCGGTTCATCATGCCGAGTATGAAACTGCGTATATGGCATTTGCGGTCTTCTGGCACATCCACCTTGTCAAGCATCCTTTCGCTTTCAAGAAAATACTGGTTGATTTTCTCCTCGCAAAGCTGACGTATTCCGATAGCATCATACAGTTTTGTCACAGCATCTATCTTCTCTTTCCTGTCAAAGGTCTTGGCCTCAACCCATTGCATAAGCTCTTTCCTTTGCTCTGCATTGGCTTTCTGATAGGCATTGATGAGCATATATGTCTTTTTGTTAGACACTATATCGCCGCCTATGGACTTGCCGAACACCTTGGGGTCGCCATATACATCAAGCAAGTCGTCTTGAAGCTGAAACGCAAGACCGAGTTTTTCTCCAAAGGCATAGAGACTGTTAGCATCGGAGGCTGGTGCGTCGGCCAGTATTGCGCCTGTTTTAGCTGCACAGGCCAACAATACGCTGGTCTTAAGTCTTATCATCTCAATGTATTCCTCCTCGGTCACATCGGTTCTGTTCTCGAAATCCATGTCGTATTGCTGTCCTTCACCTATTTCAAGTGCCGTTTCTGTGAACAGCCGCAGCACCGGTTCCAGCTTGTCGGCCGGGCATTGGGCAATCCTCTGGTAGGCAAGTACAAGCATGGAGTCGCCCGACAGTATGGCCGTGTTGGCGTCCCACTTGCGGTGAACGGTAGGCTTGCCACGTCGCACGTCAGCGTTGTCCATAAGGTCATCGTGCAACAGGGTGTAGTTGTGGTATGTTTCCAACCCACAGGCTGTCATCAGGATGTCCGCAGGATTCTCCTTAAACATGTTGTAGGCGAGCACCATCAGCACAGGGCGTACGCGTTTGCCGCCCATGGAGAGTGCATATTTCACCGGTTCATAGAGCGATTGTGGCTTGCGAGTGTATGGCATTTCTTCGAGGAAGCGGTTCACTTCGCTCAATATTTCATTGGCTGTCAGCATTTATATTGTTTTTTGGGGATTACAAATCGTTTTTTATGTAGTTTCATAGGGCTTGGAACAGCGTATCACAGCTTGAACACTATCGGGATGCGCACCATGGTGCGGCAAGGCTTGTCATGCTGTACACCGGGTTTCCACTTTGGCATCATGCGCATCACCCTCATGGCTTCGCGGTCGCACTCCGGATGAAGTGCCTGCACTACCTTAAGTCCCGAAACGCTGCCGTCTCGGTTGATGATGAACTGCACCACCACCTTGCCTTCCACTTTTTGCTGTTGCAATGAGGCTGGATAGCGAAGGTTCTTGGTGAGCCACTTCATAAACTCGACTGCTCCGCCGGGAAACTGAGGCAGGTCTTCGACCACATGGAAGTTAAGCGGATTGTCGTCTGTACTGGTTGTTACTGGTGAAACTGCATTTGTTACGGCATCGTCTTCCGTACCGCCCATTCCATCGTCAAGCGTTCCGTCGGGAGTGCCGGCATTGTCTATCGTAGGTATCTCAACAGCTTCGTTATCGTCCACCACTGTCACCTTCACCGCTTCCGCCTTGCTCCTCTTAGGCATGAGCGGCACAGCGTCGGGTGGTGCAGTTGGAGGCAATAGCTCTTCGTCTGTAGGCAAGTCGTCAACCACACTGCTGGCGAAACTGTCATTCGCGTCGTGCGAAGTGTATTCAAACGCGACAAAAACCAAGGCCAATACCAAGACCACCCCCAGGAGGAACCGAGTAGCTCTTTGGCTTTCCAAGTCAGCCGACCTTGATTTTTTAGTTTCCATCCACCTTTATAATAATAGCCGGCTTTGTCCGTTATATGATAAGAACCGACTGGTTTTACTGCTACAAAAGTAGCGCAGATATTTGAGAAAAGCCTTAATTTTGCTTGGAAATTAGCATAGACGAGATGAAAAAAGCTGTTTTTACGATGCTTGTGTGCCTTGGCATCACCCACTCGCAAGCCCAGGAAAGCCAGACGGGCTACAACTTCCTGCGACTGCCGGTGAGTGCTCATGCTGCCGCGTTGGGAGGCGACAACATCACTTTGGTTGAAGACGACCCGACACTGGTGTTCCACAACCCGGCGTTGCTTACCTCTGTGAGCGACAAGTCCATAAGTCTCTGCTACATGACCTACATGGAGGGAGCGAAAACAGCCAGTGCAGCTTTCACCAAAACAGCTGGCGACAAGGCCAGCTGGGCTGTGGGCGCACAGTATATGGACTACGGTTCCATGAAGGAAACCACTGCCGACAACATCGTCATAGGTAATTTCTCTGCCAAAGATGTCATGGTTTCAGGTTCGTTTGCCTATATTCTCAGCACACGGTTGGCCGGTGGAGTTTCCGCCAAGTTTATTTCTTCCTCGATAGCTGGCTACAATTCACTTGCAGTTGGCGTTGACCTCGGTCTCAACTACTATGATGAAAACCTCGGACTGTCCCTTTCGGCTGCAGCACGCAACCTCGGCGGACAGATAAAGGCATACAACGACGACTTCGAGCGTATGCCCCTTGACGTGCAGATAGGCGTCAGCAAGAAGCTAGGCAATGCTCCTTTGCGCTTTTCGGCTACGATGAACAAGCTCAATGACTGGGATGTCAACTTCAAGAACCACTTTGTAGTAGGGGCCGATGTGCTGCTTTCAGAAGCCATATACATTGCCGCCGGCTACAATTTCGGTCGTTCCGACGAAATGTCAATTGCCGATGGCGACAACAGCAGCAGTCACGGAGCTGGACTGTCTCTCGGTGCCGGACTGCAACTGGAGCGTTTCAAGTTGCAGATAGCCTACGCCAAGTATCATGTGTCATCCACATCACTGCTCTTCAACGTTACCTATTCACTCTAATAAGGGGAATAGCCACACCACAGCAGATACAATAGTGGACCTGGAGGGAGTCGAACCCTCGTCCAAACAGGGAAACCATACGCTTTCTACATGCTTATTCCGGACTTCATTTTCGTGCGGTGGCAAGACCCGGACCACCAACCGCCGCCTTATCCCCTAAAACTTCATTGCAGCATCGGGGCATACTGCAACTATTCCCGATTTAACCGCACCGCTTGTCCAGAACGCTTCGGAACAACAGCTTCTGAGCGATGTCTCGTCCTACTACCTTGTAGCGGGATAAAGCCAGTAATCTACTGTACTTCGATTAGGCAGCGAGAGCGTAGTTGTTTTCGCCAGATAAATTTTTGGCCGAGTGGATTATGGAGTACACAGCCGTCACTCCGCATGCTTACGTATCATCTCAACCCGCTGTCAAATCCAGTCAGGCCCAATGACGCGGCACTCTCTCGTGCCTATTCTTATGCAAAGATAATGCAAACGAGCGAAAAGAAAACGTGTTTTCAGTTTCCCGAGTGCAACTTATCCTGTGCAAAGGTACAGGTTTTTGAACGAAATGAACTCCTTTTGTCCCGAAAATGTGTACCTTTGCGTTCTTGAAGCAAGCCATTTTTGCATCACAAATGGCCGAGTTACGAAAAGCGTGTGCCAATCAGACGCACGACAATGCAATAACAGAGCACATAAGAGCGTTACAATATCAAGAACAATCCATAGTCAAAACATGAAAAAATACATCTTTTCCATACTGTTGCTGTCGCTGACATTCACTCTGACCGTATCTGCACAGTCCAGTATGACCGACACACAAGTGATGGAATACGTGATGAAGGAACAGGCAGCCGGCACGTCGCAGTCGCAGATAGTGACAAAACTGATGCAAAAAGGCGTAACCATCGACCAGATAAGGCGCATAAAGAGCAAGTACCAGCGTGAGCAGGGCAACACTTCGCTCGGTGCCAAAAACTTGACAAAGGATGCTAAGGCCGACCGCTTGCGCACAGCCAACGGTGACAAGAAGGAGGGCACCGACAAAAACTCTGTGTCGAAATACCGCAAGAAAGACGGACGACTGGAGCTGAACACCAAACGCACGTACGACGGCAACGACAAGGACTATATGCAGATGCAGGACGAGCTGAGCACGTTCATGCCCGACTCTTCGCAGATATACGACAAGATGTATCTCGAACAGCTGAAGAAAGATCTGGAGAAAAACAAGAAAAAAGTGTTCGGTCGTGACATCTTCAACAACAAGGAACTGACCTTTGAGCCAAACATGAACATCGCTACGCCGCAAAACTACCGCTTGGGGCCTGGCGATGCAGTATACATAGATATCTACGGAGCATCACAAAAGACGATAGAGAGCACCGTTTCGCCCGACGGTACAGTGGTGATAGAAGGCTTCGGCCCGATAAATGTTAGCGGGCTGACCGTGGAACAGGCCAACGCCCGACTGCGCTCAACACTCGGAGCACGTTACAGCAGTTCAAAAGTAAAGCTCACCGTTGGACAGACGCGCACCATAATGGTCAATGTTATGGGCGAAGTAAAAGCTCCCGGTACCTACACCCTATCGGCTTTTGCCACAGTTTTCCACGCCCTGTATATGGCCGGAGGTGTAAGCGACATAGGAACGCTGCGTAATATAAAGGTATATAGGAACAATAAACTGGTGACTACGGTCGACATTTACGATTATATGCTCAACGGCAAACTCACGGGCAATGTGCGTCTGGCCGACAACGATGTTATCGTAGTTGGTCCATACGACTGTCTGGTCAACGTGACAGGCAAGGTGAAGCGACCCATGTACTACGAAATGAAGAAAAGCGAGAGCCTCGGGTCATTGCTCAAATATGCAGGAGGCTTTGCCGGCGATGCCTACAAGAAGTCGGTGCGTGTGGTGAGAAAGGCCGGAGCACAATATTCAGTCCATACCGTGGGGGAATTTGACCTCAACTCATTCCATCTCAACGACGAAGACTCCGTAAGCGTCGACTCTGTATTGCCGCGCTATTCCAACATGGTGGAAGTACGCGGAGCAGTGTTCCGTCCGGGAATGTATCAGATGGGCGGAGACATAACCACAGTGCGCTCACTCATTGAGCACGCAGAGGGTGTGACCGAGGATGCCTTTACAGCACGCGCCGTGATGCACCGCATGAAGTCCGACCGCACACTTGAGGTGGTGGCCGTGGACGTGGCCGGCATCATGTCGGGCAAGGTGGCCGACATTCCGCTGAAAAACGAGGATGTACTCTACGTTCCAAGCAAGAAAGAGTTACAGGAAGAGCAGATATTGACCATCTATGGAGAGGTTATGTATCCCGGAGTTTACAAGTATGCCGACAACGAGACGCTTGAAGACTTTGTGCTTCAGGCCGGCGGACTGACCAATACGGCCTCGGTAATGCGTGTGGATGTGGCGCGACGCATAAGCAACAAAATGGCTGTGACAACATCCGACACCATTGCTCGCACCTATACCTTCGCCCTGAAGGACGGATTCATTATCGATGGAACACAGGGATTTGTGTTGCAGCCATACGACGAGGTGTATGTCAGGACAAGTCCCGGCTATACTACCCAGAGGAATGTGAAGGTAGAAGGAGAGGTGCTCTACAGCGGCACCTACACCTTGGCACGCAAGACACAGAGACTGAGTGACGTGATAAAGCAGGCCGGCGGATTGACACCGGCTGCATACTCCCAAGGAGCACGGTTGGAACGTCAATATACTGCCGAGGAAATGATGCGCCGCGAAACGCTCCGCAAGATTACTCTGGCGCAAACAGGTTCGAAAGACTCCGTGGACATGAAGAAACTCGATCAGAACGAAACCTCATATGTGGTGGGTATAGACTTGGACAAGGCTCTGGAAAATCCTGGCAGCAACTACGATATTGTACTGCGTGAGGGCGACCGAATAACGGTTCCCGAGTATTCCGGCACGGTGAAGATTAGCGGCGGAGTGATGTCTCCCAGCACCGTAGCCTTCAGAAAGGGTAAAGGCATTGGCTACTACATTGACCAGGCCGGAGGCTGGAGCGACCTTGCACGCAAGAGCCGTACATACATTATATATATGAACGGCACAGTGGCCAAGGCCGGAAGTAACAACAAACCGCAGCCGGGATGTGAGATTATTGTGCCGAGCAAGCCAGCAAACAAGAAAATGAGCACAGCCGAGATAGTGGCCATAGGCTCCGGTACGGCTTCAATAGCTGCAATGATAGCCACGATAGCCAATCTGCTGAAATAAGTCTATTGTGGAATTTGTGTTGCAAAATCCAGAAATAAGATGATGCAGATAGGGCACAGGCTGTTGCAAAAAGCGTGGGGCGACAATCCGCGCACGGCGTTGATAAGGAAGAACATCGCCGCCTCGCTGTTCATAAAGGGATGGTCAACGATAGTGTTGTTCTCCCTTGTGCCGCTCACACTCAAGTGTCTTGGCGCATACGAGAACGGAGTGTGGCTCACCATAAGCTCGATGCTTGTGTGGATAGACAGCCTCGACATCGGTCTGGGCAACGGACTGCGCAACAAGTTGGCCGAGAGTCTGGCCTGTGGCGACCGCATAAAGTCACGCCAGGCGGTGTCGTCCACGTTCTTCATGCTCATTGCCGTGATAGCTCCGGCCTGTGTATTGCTCAACGCACTCATCTGGGGCTTCGACATGTACTCGTTTCTCAACGTTGACAGCAGCATCGTGGGCAACCTCAGCACGGTTCTGTCTGTGTCGGTGATGCTGGTATGCTCCACATTCATATTCAAGTTCATCGGAAACTTCTATATGGGCTTGCAGATGCCTGCGGTAAATAACCTGCTGGTGACCGTCGGACAAACGCTGATGTTTGTGGGTACGTTCATAGTCTACCTCAGCGGCATACACTCTCTGCTGCTTATAGCCCTTGTCAACACGCTGTCGCCGTTCGTGGTCTATTTGGCCAGCTATCCGATAACGTTCCGTGGCCGCCACAAAGACTTGCGCCCCACCATGTCCTGTGTTGACAGGCAGACCGTAAGCGAACTGTTTGGCATGGGCGTGAAGTTCTTCGTGCTGCAAATATCGGGTTTGGTGCTGTTCATGTCATCAAACGTGATAATATCCAACTCGTTCTCGCCGGAACTTGTCACCCCATATCAGATAGCCTACCGCTACTTCTGCGTGGCGCAGCTGCTGTTCAACATCATCTGCACGCCCTACTGGACGGCCACCACCGATGCCTACAAGCGTGGTGACATGGTGTGGATAAAACGTGCCAGCCGCACGCTTGACAGGTATCTACTGCTCATGGCACTCGTTGTGGCGTTGCTAATGGCCATATCACGTCCAGTATTTGTCCTGTGGATAGGCCACGATGTTGAAATACCATTCACTATGACAGTCATTGTAGGTGTGTATATGCTCACGACGCTTGTCTGTATGCGCTACTCATGGGTACTTAACGGCGTAGGGGCACTTAACCTGCAGCTCTGCATGACCATCTTTGCTGCCGTCATATATGTGCCGCTGGCATTGGGAGTGAGTGCCTTGACGCACGACATCAACTGTCTGCTCATAGTGATGTGCCTGGTCAACGTGCCGGGCTTGGTGGTTAATGTGATACAATACTACAAGATAATAAACGGCACCGCCACTGGCATATGGAGAAAGTAATATACATGACTTACTTGCACAAGGTGAAAGGAGAAGAAGACCAATATTGGAATAACAGATAGAGAACAAAAAGAGTTCGATGGACACCATAGCCGACCGCAACATCACGTCGCACTCTACGACGAAAGCACCGCCGCTGAGATTCAACAGATAATACTCCTTGACTACATTCCCCTCTTCCGGCAACTGTTGGAGGAAATGACAGAGTTGGCAAAATAAGAGTATATGGAAGAGAGACATTTCCAAAAATATTGGGTAACTTTGCCCATATATGTTGAATATATGTATAATATATAGGAACGGAAAACATGGAACATTTGGCAGAAGAACGATACATAAGCTTACTTACCGACTTCGGGTTCAAGCGCATCTTCGGAACAAATCCAAACAAGGATTTGCTCATCAATTTCCTAAACTCACTGTTCAGGAAGGAACAGGTCATCACTGACGTGAAGTACCTCAACAGCGAGCATGTGGGAGATACATACACTGAGAGAAAGGCTATCTTTGACGTTTACTGCCAAAACGAAAAGGGTGAAAAGTTTATCGTAGAGATGCAAAATGCCTATCAGAAACATTTCAAGGACCGTTCACTTTTCTACGCCACTTTCCCCATCAAGGAACAGGCTCCCAAGGGTGCAGACTGGGACTTCAACCTGGCACACGTATACGTAGTGGCATTGCTCAATTTCGACATGAACGAAGATGCCTTTGACGAAAAGTCCATTTCACATGACGTAGGCCTCTTGGACAAGAAGACCAAAAGGGTGTTCAATGACAAACTTACCTTCAAATATGTAGAAATAGCCAAGTTCGACAAGCCGCTAGATCAACTCCGCACACTTTACGACAAATGGCTGTACGCCCTCAAAAACTTGCCTCGTCTGGAGAATAGACCAAAAGAACTACAGAACAAGATTTTCGACAAACTGTTCGCCGAGGCCGAGATAGCCAAGTTCACAAAGAAAGAACTCCGCGAATACGAGGACAGCCTCAAGGCGTACCGTGACATCAAGAACTCCCTTGAAACAGCCGAGGAGAAAGGAAGAACCGAAGGAATGGCGGAAGGAATGGCAAAAGGAAGAGTGGAAGGAATGGCAGAAGGAAGAGCAGAAGAAAAGAAAGAAAATGCAAAGCGCTTCCTCGCCATGGGACTTACTCCTCAACAGGTAGCAGACGGCACAGGACTGCCAATAGAAGTTGTCAGGCAACTGATGTCTACAGACTTCGAGAAGTAGATATGGCAAGTTTCCCGCTGATTATGCAAGCCTGGGATGAGAAACATTGGAGTAAACCAGAACTCATTGGGCAACCAGAACTCATGCAGGTGAAACTTGTTCTACGACTTGACATGAACGTACCCGACCAAGTACTCTACAAGTACCCGACAAGTACTGACGAGACTATAAAACTTATTAAAGTTATCGGGGACAAAGTTGGCTCCATCAAAGAGATAATGTTACTCATCGATTTGAAAGACAGAGAACACTTTATGGATAAACATTTAACACCTGCCATTAAAGGTGGATATGTGCAACCTCTCTACTCAAACTCACCTCACCACCCAAAGCAGAAATACTTGTTTACCGAAAAAGGAAAAGAGACACTTAACGAGACTGATTGAAGAACAGGGACAACAGTATCTGGTCAACAAAACATATAGGGACAACGTACCTGTCCATCTGACCCTATCCAGGACATATGAATACTAAAAAGATAAAAGACGATATAAACATATTCATAAAGAACAACGACAGATCACTCTTGTTGATAAAAAATGTTCTTGCATCCTTTGTTGCAAAAGGATGGTCTGCTATTGTTGTATTACTTATGGTGCCTCTGACGCTAAACTGTCTGGGAGCATACCAAAACGGCGTATGGCTAACGGTGAGCAGCCTTTTAATCTGGCTTGACCAAATGGACATTGGTTTAGGTAACGGCTTGAGAAATAAGCTTGCCATTTATGTAGCACATGATGATAAAGAAAAAGCACGCCAAATAGTTAGTTCTACTATGGCTATGCTTTTGGTTATCATCATTCCTGTGATGCTTATATTGCTATTGCTTGTATCTTATTCAGACATTTATTCATTTCTTAATGTTGACAGACATGCAATACCGGAACTTCAAGCAGCTTTAACGGCTGCTGTAGTATTGGTTTGCATGACATTTGTCTTAAAGTTTATAGGCAACGTCTATATGGGAATGCAGATGCCGGCAATAAGCAATCTTCTCATTTCCTTAGGTCAGTCACTTGCACTCTTATTTACGTGGTGGCTGTATATAGACGGAAATGCTACATTCTATTGGATTGTTGTTGTAAATACAGCATCTCCATTGATTGTTTATGTGCTTGCTTATCCTTTAACGTTTTACGTGAAATATCCCGAACTGAGGCCATCGCTAAGTTATGTTAGATTGCACACAGCAATAGAGATGGGTAATATCGGTATTAAGTTCTTTTGGCTACAACTTGCATCAATCATGCAGTTCATGACTGCCAATATATTAATTTCGAAATATTTCACTCCTGAAATGGTAACGCCATATCAAATAGCTTATAGATACCTGAGCCTTATAATCGTGGCGTTTACAGTTGTATGTATGCCTTTTTGGAACGCTACTACAGATGCGTATGAGCATGGAGATATAGGTTGGATACGCAAGGCAAATTCAAAACTAAACTTGCTTACGTTATTATTAGGATGTGTCCTCGTTGTTATGGTTTCTGTATCATCGTGGGTGTATAGTGTATGGATAGGAACAGGTTGCAATGTTCCTTTCAGTATAACGCTGACGATGGCTATATATATATATATACTTGTTCTCAGTATGAGATATTCTTATTTCTTGAATGGAATAGGTGCTTTAAGGCTTCAGTTGTACATGACTGTCAGTGCTGTCGTGTTTATTCTGACGGCTTGCATCGTGTGCAGCTATACTCATGATATAGTATGGTTCATGGTTACCATGTGCTTATGCAGCATGCCGGGGACAATTGTAAACATAATACAGTTTAATAAGATCTTAAAAGGGAACGCCAAAGGTATATGGAGAATTTAAACTACAAATATAAGATGTTGGGGATTGTTACTCTATACAATCCCGACGTGGAAGTATTGGCCGACAACATATCCAAATATCACCCTTTCCTTGACAAACTTATAATTTGGGACAATTCGGCGTTAGATAAAAATTTAAAGGAGAAACTATATAATTGTATAGGAGATAAACTACAATCAGTACTTTGGCATGGAGACGGTACTAATCATTGTATTGCTCCTGCCATAAACTTTGCGTGGAAATATGCAAAGGAGAATTCTTATGACTTCCTTCTTATAATGGATCAAGACAGCAGCTGGTCAAATTTTGACAGATACCGTTATGCGATTGAGAAATATTGGAAGCAAGGCAAAGAGTGGGCATATACTCCCTATGTAGTAGGTTGCGATAACTGGATTATACGGAAACGTCTGCAATTCCGCAGATTATTTATCAATTCAGGAACCGTAATACCAATAAAGATACTTGATGCGATAAATGGCGCAGACGAGACATTTGCACTTGATGCCTTAGACCACGACCTTGCTATAAGAATACAAGAGAAGGGATATAAAATAGCATGCATCACATCTTGCCTCTTGTATCATACGATGGGCGAACCAAAGAAATCAGAACATTTGCATTTGCTTACTAACAATTACAATGCCGACAGAACGTACTCAATAACAAAGAGTCATATAATAAATCTTAGGAAACACGCAAATTGGTTTTCTTTTAGTGAGAAGCGTAGAATAATCAAAGAGCATGTCGTCATGAGTGCTATTCGGATAATATTACTTGAACCCAATAAATATAGTCGTTTGCGGATGATGTTTAAGGGATTGACAGATGGATTGAAATATAAGTTTTAGTGACAAAATAAAAAATAATCAGGTAGAAAGGAATGGTACTAACCCATCCTACTCTTATAGAAAATAGAATTTACATGAATAAAAAACGATTGGCAATATTGCTTGCCACATACAATGGAGAAAGGTTCTTACAAGAACAGTTGGACTCCATATACAGGCAGACCTATTGTGATTGGACATTATACATTCACGATGATGGCTCAACCGATAGCACGCTGCGCATAATTGCCGACAACGCCGCACACCATGACAATATCATTGTACTTGACTACAAAGGCGGCACTGGACCGAAAGACAACTTCTTGGGTATGTTGCAGCGCGTAGATGCCGACTACTATATGTTTTGTGACCAGGATGACGTATGGTATGACAGCAAAATCGAAGTTTCAATGCGTAAGATGTGCGAACTAGAGGAGCGTAACAGTGGCAAACCAGTGGTGGTTCATACCGACCTTACCGTGGTAGATGCAGGGCTCAAGCCTTTGCACAAGTCGTTTTGGTCTTTCGAGGGCATACACCCTGAATACCTCACCACATTTGAAAGACTGGCAGCCTGTAATGTGGCTACTGGCTGCACCATGCTGTTCAACAACGCAGCAAAAGTGCAGACAGTCATTCCTGCACCGGCCGCCCATATGCATGATGCTTGGGTGGTGGCGTGTGCAATGAAAAACGGGGGTATTGTTGAGGGATTGCTACAGCCAACAATATATTATCGCCAGCACGGCAACAACTGCCTTGGAGCATCTCCCATGAACACCTTTAAGTTTTCTTCATTATTTGTCGGGTTGAGGCAGAGGTTTGCCGACAATATGGTGCAGTACAAAATGTTGAAATCGCTTGGCTACGGCTCGATATTTACTTATTTGAAAAATAAAATAGACTATAGGCTATACATACAAAAACATTGAAATTATGGAAAAAAGAACCGATGTTTATAATTTTGACGTGAAGAAGTTGCTTGCGTCCATGCTGAGCCACAAGCTACAGTATGCAATAGTGCTCGGTGCGAGCTTAGTCTTTGGCATAATTGTGTCGTTCAGTTTGCCAAAGTCATACACCGCAAAGGTGATGCTCGCCCCTGAGACAAGCACTGAAAATTCGCTTGGCGGACTCAGTTCTATGGCCTCGCTTGTGGGCATCAACATGAACGGTATGTCGTCCGACGCCATATACCCCGAGATATATCCCGATGTGGTAGGCTCGACCAAGTTTCTGGTGGAGCTTTCCTCGATAAAGGTGAAGTCTGCCGACGGAACCATCTCCACCACGCTTTATGACTATATGGAAACGAAGCAGAAGTCGCCGTGGTGGTCAACAATATTCAGCTTTAGGGGAAATGAAAAGCACACGGGCAAAAACCTTGACGCATACAAGCTGGACAAAGGCCAGTCGGGCATAATAAATGCCATAGGTGGCTCTATATCTTGCAGCGTGAACAGCAAGACCAATGTGATAACCATAAAGGCCACGGCTCAAGACCCTCTCATCTCGGCCACACTGGCCGACTCGGTGAGCGCGCGCTTGCAGAAATTCATTACCGACTACCGAACAAACAAGGCGCGCAACGATGTTAACAATATGCAAAAGCTCTACAACGAGGCAAAAGAACGCTACGATAAGGCACGCCAGCTGTACAGCTCATACTCCGACTCAAACAGCGACCTTGTGCTTGCCAGTTTCAAGGCAAAACAGACCGACCTTGAGAATGAGATGCAGTTGCAGTACAACATATACTCACAGGTGACCACACAACTGCAAATGGCAAAGGCAAAGGTGATAGAGAAGACACCTGTGTATGCCGTGCTCCAGCCGAGCACTGTGCCATACCGCCACTCCGCCCCAAAGAAGTCGTTGGTGCTGGCGGCGTTTCTCTTCATAGGTTTCTTCGGCTATACGGCCTACTTGGTGTTTAGATCATAAAGCGGTTTGGCAATGGGGATTACAGACATCTCAAATAGGTTAAAGGCTACCGACTTACCATTGTATGTGGGGAACTTCCTGTTCTTCATATTCATCCTTGTTGTCATGGCCGACCCCACCAACTCCATCCTTCACAAGAAGGACATCACTTTTGTGCTTGTCGTTGCCTACAACATGGCGGTGTTCAAGCCCGACTGGAGTAAGCTGCCATACATTCTGCTTCTTGTGTTTGCAATTACCGTGCCTTGGCTGACAACGACCATCACTACGGGGGCTATGAACCCAGAAGAGGCGTTGGCCGCATTCAAGTCAATATCGCCAGTAATATTGCTGCTTTGGGTTAGAAACTATAACCTCATCAACTTGGCACGTGGTCCTGTGGTCATCTGCTGCATTGTGATGACGTCACTTTACATAGCCATGCTTGTGGAGCCATTGGTTGAAAACGTGTTGTGGACATTCATCAACGACAGCGACAGTACGATAATGATGACCCGCAGAAGCTTTTTTGGCATAGAGATGTTCGCCTTCTACCTGAAGTCGTGCGTGTCGTTCCTGTTTGTCGTCGCCTATTATATGGTTGGGCTTATGGACAAGACGCGCCGTGGCGTGCTCAATTGGGTGGCCATGGCTTTCATCATGTTCACCTTCATGGTGAGCGGTACCCGAAGCACCATGCTTGCCCCGTTCTTCCTGTTTATTGTCATTGCTTTTCGTGTGTACCGCCACTCCAAACGGCTCAAGTACATCATGCTCCCCGTGGCGTTCCTTGTGGCCATAGCCTTTGCCGTGGTGTTTGTGGCGGCCATAATGGAAACCGACGAGGCTTCCAACGTGGTGAAGTATGGCCACTTGTCGTCCTACGCCACGCTGTTTGACGAGCACCCCCTATACCTTATATTCGGTCAGGGCCCGGGCACGAGCTTCTACTCTGAGGGATTCAACGAGGTGGTATTCAAGACGGAGTGGTCTTATCTTGAGATAATCAGGTGCTACGGACTGTTCTCGTTGCTCATCGTCTATGTGTATTGGCGCCCGTTGCTCACCTTTTGGTGCTTTAGGGATTCCGACACCTTTACCTACTGTATGTTTTGGACCTATCTCGCCTATCTCCTGATAGCGGGAACCAACCCATTGCTCATATCATCCACAGGAATGATAATATTGATGATGGCCTACTCGTATGAGGATAAGGTAAAGCGCGACAACGCTCCCAAGCCAGCTTGACACAATGGCGCGGAATATGTCAACCCAAACGGGGCGATTTAAATAACCACCTGCAAAGAAACAATGATATATGATAACAGTCTGCATTGCCACATATAATGGCGGAAAATACATAAGGGAACAGCTCGAATCCATACTGCCGCAACTGTCGGCGGACGACGAGGTGGTCGTTTCCGACGACTGTTCCACCGACAATACGCTCGGCGTAATAGCCGCTCTTGGCGACAGGCGCATCAAGGTGTTCACGCACGAAAAGGGCAAGGCCAAGTTCACCAACGACTACGCCACCGCCAACTTCGAGAATGCCTTGCGTCACGCTTCGGGCGACGTGATATTTCTCTCCGACCAAGACGACGTATGGATGCCTGACAAGGTGCATGACATGCTTAAAGCCTTGGAACACGCCGACATGGTCATGTCCGACTGCATGGTGACCGACGGCCAGTTGCGTGTGCAAAACCCGTCGTATGCTGCGGCGTTTGTGCCGTTCAGCTCAAGCATCATCGGCAACTTCATGCGTTGCAGCTTCCTTGGCAGCTGCATGGCCTTTCGCCGTTGTGTGCTTGACCGCGCCCTGCCGTTTCCCCGCCATGGCGTTGGTCACGACATTTGGCTTGGCATGGTTGGACTGCGCTACTACCGCTTTGCATATATTCCCTCTCCTTTGATGAAGTACCGGAGGCACACCGCTACGGTGACAATGGGCGGAAAGGCCAACGCCACGTCGCTGTGGTTTAAGGTGTCATACCGACTGTATTTGCTCAAGGCAATGTTTCGCTTAATATGAATATGAAGATGAAAATGAAAACGATACTGCATATTTCCAAATACTACTACCCTGACCTTGGCGGCATTGAGACTGTGGCCAAATATTTGGCTGAGGGTATGTTCGGCTACAACAATGTTGTGGTGTGTTATTCCAAGGACAATAAATACCATGAGGACTGCATCAATGGCATAAAGGTGTACAGGATGCCTGTCAACTTCTCGTTCATGAGCCAAGACGTGTCGTTTGCATACTATGGCAGACTCAAGAAAATATTTGCCGCCTACCGTCCGGAGTATGTTCATGTGCATTGTCCCAATCCGTTTGTCTATCCTTTGGTGACTTCGGTTGCCGGCAAAGATGCCAAGATAATCCTTCACTGGCATTCTGACATATTGTCAAAAGGTGTTGTATATAAGGCCATAAAGCCATTTGAGGACAAGATACTCGAACGTGCAGACTTGATAATATCGACAAGTCCCAACTATATACCGTTCTCAAAGCCATTGCTTCAGCATGAGGCTAAGGTAAAGGTGGCTCAAAATGGACTTATCACAACTGACTTCGACTTGCATAAAGGCGAGGAGGCCGATGTGGAAAACATAAAGAAAAAGTATGGCGGCAAGCCGATTGTTTATTTCGTTGGCCGGCACATTCCTTACAAAGGCATCGACTTCCTCATCAAGGCCGACGAATACATCAAGTCCGACTGTGCCATATTGATAGCGGGAACCGGGCCACAGGACGCTTACCTCAAGAGCATGCCTTGTAGCGATAGGGTGAAGTTTCTCGGAAGACTTTCCGACAAGGACTTGCGCTGCTATTCCCATGCCGCTGATGTATTTGCTTTCCCGTCGATAACAAAAGCCGAGGCTTTCGGCATCGCCTTGGCCGAGGCCATGTATTGCAAGAGTGTGCCTGTTACGTTCACTCTGGCTGGCTCTGGGGTCAACTGGGTCTCTCTGGCTGGCGTTACCGGTGAGCAGGTCACCCTGAAGGATGTCAAAGCATTTGCTGCTGCAATCGACAAGCTGTTGTCTGACGGAGAGCTGCGGAGGGATTATGCCGAAAAGTCACGCCACAGAATCTTGGAGCATTTCACAACAGCAAAGGCTGTGGAGGCAATGCAAGAGGCATACAAGACCTTGGGATAACTGCAAGACACATTGTTTCCTCTCCCACTCCTGATGGTTTGGGGCCAGAAACAGCGTTTCCTGCACCATTCCGCATGGAATAATGCAAGAAACGCTGTTTCTGCCGTATTCAGAGAAGGATTTATACGGTCTTCATGCCACAAACCGTTCCCGACACATTTCCTGACGACGAAAACACGGTTTCTTGTGTCATGCGCTATGAATTTGCCATATTGTCGGAAGTTTCCTGTCACTATCGGGGCATCGGCATACTAAAAACTTCGTTTTCCAATGACCGATTGGGGTTAAAAACCTTTGGAAGTATTGCTGTCCGCTAAAACGCAATAGGTTTCATTGTCAGATGAAGGTATTGCCCAGAACGGCGTGAAAGAAATATCTTAAGATACGACGCCAAGCATCCTAAGCTTAAAGAACAATGGGGGTTGAGGCAGCACTCGAGCTGCCTCAATCCCCTATCCTATTATTCCCATTCTATTGTTGATGGCGGTTTTGAGGAGATGTCATAGCAAACGCGGTTCACTCCCTTCACCTTGTTGATGATTTCGTTTGACACCTTAGCCATGAAATCATACGGAAGGTGCGCCCAGTCGGCTGTCATGGCATCGGTACTGGTCACGGCGCGCAATGCCACCGGATGCTCGTAGGTACGTTCGTCACCCATAACCCCGACACTACGCACTGTGGACAGAAGCACCGTGCCTGCCTGCCATATCTTGTCGTAGAGCGACTCGCCGTCCTCGCAGATGTAGCTGTGCATGTTCTCTATATAGATGTCGTCGGCATCCTGGAGTATGCGCACCTTTTCGCGGGTTATGTCGCCAAGTATGCGTACTGCAAGTCCGGGTCCGGGGAACGGATGTCGCTTGATAAGCCTCTCGGGCATCTGCATTTCATATCCCACGCGGCGCACTTCGTCCTTGAAAAGCCACTTCAGGGGTTCGCACAGCTGCAAGTGCATCTCCTTTGGCAGACCTCCCACATTGTGGTGGCTCTTGATTACCATACCGGTAATGCTGAGACTCTCGATGCGGTCGGGATAGATGGTGCCTTGTGCGAGCCATTTTGCATCGGTAATCTTCTTTGCTTCCGCATTGAAAACCTCCACGAAGTCGCGTCCGATAATCTTTCTTTTCTGCTCCGGATCGCTCACTCCCTCCAAGTCTTTGAAGAACTTCTCGCTTGCGTCAACGCCAATCACGTTAAGTCCGAGACCGTTGTATGCCTCCATTACCTTGGCAAACTCGTTCTTGCGCAACATTCCGTGGTCAACGAAGATGCAGGTAAGGTTCTTGCCTATGGCCTTGTTGAGCAGAGTGGCACACACAGAAGAGTCCACACCACCGCTCAAGCCGAGGATGACGCGGTCGTTGCCAAGCTGCGCCTTAAGCTCCTTCACAGTCGTTTCCACAAACGAGGCTGCACTCCATTGCTGTTTGCTGCCGCAGATGTCCACCACGAAGTTGCTCAAGAGTTGTTTGCCTTGTGTCGTATGGAACACTTCCGGGTGGAACTGTACTGCCCACAAGGGTTTATCGCTGCTTGCATAGGCGGCAAACTTCACATCGGCTGTCGAAGCGATTACGTGGCAGTCGTCGGGTATGGAAGTTATTGTGTCGCCGTGGCTCATCCACACCTGTGAGTTTGCTTCAAATCCCTTGAAGAGCGGGTCTTTGGAGTCAAATGTCTGCAAGTGTGCCCGTCCGTATTCGCGGGTATCGGTTTTTTCCACCTTGCCTCCGCCCTGATTTGCGATGAATTGCGCTCCGTAGCAGATGCCCAGCACCGGCAAACGCCCAACGAACTGGCTCAAATCCACCTTGAATGCATTGGGGTCATGCACCGAATAGGGCGAACCGCTCAGTATGACACCAATCACAGAGGGGTCGTCCTTGGGGAATTTGTTGTACGGAAGAATCTCGCAGAAAGTGTCAAGTTCGCGGACACGGCGGCCTATCAGCTGCGTTGTCTGCGACCCGAAGTCGAGAATGATAATCTTCTGTTGCATGATTATATATATGTATGTTTATTGTAAAGTCGTGAGAAAGTGCTCCGCCTGGTCTATGGTTTCCATCTTTCCCACGTCCATCAGGCGCAGGTCATGGTCAACACAGCCATAGATGCCACGGTCGGCACAGGCTTTAAGATAGAAATCGATGATGCCGAAACGCTCCGGCCACTCGTCCATAATGCCGAAAAGGTTCGGGCTGAACACGTGGATGCCGGAAAAGGCGTAGCGCAGACACTGGTCGGGAAGCAGCCCTTGATGGGGCGTGCGCACCTCGTTTGTCTCCACGTTTGTCCATCCCTTCAGGCGGCAGCTCCCGTCTGAGTCAAAGAGTAGGTAGCGTTTGGTGGTGCGCCGACTGACCAACAGGGTGGCATCACCGTGGGCTTTCGTGTAGAAACTGCGCAAATCAACGTTGCTCAGTATGTCGACATTGTGAACGAGGATGGGCGATGCAGGGTCGAAAAGCGGGCGAGCATGCTTGATGCCTCCGCCGGTGTCGAGCAGCGACTGGCGTTCGTCGCTGATGCGTATGTCCATTCCGAAGTTCTGTTGCGCCGAAAGATAGCCTTCTATCTGGTCTGCAAAATGGTGTACGTTGACCACTATGCGCTCAAAACCTGCGCCCTTCATACGCAAGATGACGTGCTTGAGCAGCGGCTCACCTCCCACCTTGACCAACGCTTTGGGCGTGTGGTCGGTCAGCGGTTTGAGCCTTGTGCCCAGTCCTGCCGCAAAAATCATCGCCTGCATCATGGTGCAAAGTTACATCAAAACGGTGGGAAACAAGAATGAAACGCACAAAAACCGCTGCAATGCACAACTACAGAGTCGGCAACTCACGGCTGGCCTCTACCGCCTGCCCGGCAATGTCTGCTCTATGTTCTGCTCGCGGTGGCAGATGCGAACCTCTATTCCAAACTTTCTGTTGAGATGTTCTGCCAAGTGTTGCGCACTATAAACGCTGCGGTGCTGGCCGCCTGTGCATCCGAAACTGAACATCAGGTCGGTGAAACCGCGCTGCAGGTATCGGCGGACGTGAGCATCGGCGAGTTTATACACGCTTTCGAGAAACACGAGTATTTCGCCGTCATCCTCCAGAAAGCGAATCACAGGCTCGTCAAGCCCCGTCAGTTTCTTGTAAGGCTCATAGCGACCGGGGTTGTGGGTGCTGCGGCAGTCAAACACATATCCTCCGCCGTTGCCCGACTCGTCTGTAGGTATGCCCTTGCGATAGGAAAAGCTAAACACCCTGACCACCAGTGGTCCCTTTCCGTCATACTTGGAGAAAGTGGCAGGGCCGTCTTGCGGATGCGAGTCGTAAATATTGCTGTCGGCAGTCTTGTATCCGTCGGCTCGGTTCAGAGCCGGCTGCTCTATAAGCGAGAATTGCGGCAGCTCGGTGAGGCAGCGCAGCATGTCCATCATGTAGGGATAGGGAAAACAGTCCCGTTTCAGCAACTCGCGAAGGTTCTGCATTGCCGGCGGAATGGAGTCCAGAAAGTGTTTCTTCTGTTCGAAATAGCCTCTGAAACCGTATGCCCCGAGCACCTGAAGCGTGCGGAAGAGCACAAAAAGGCTCAGCCTGTCAACAAAATGCCGTGAGGAAGGTACCTCTGTAAAGTTCTTCAGAGAGTTGTAATACTCATACACCAGTTCCCTGCGTAGCTTGTGCGGATAGCGTGCCGACGCTTGCCAAAGGAAGGAAGCCAAGTCGTAATAGTAAGGCCCCTTGCGGCCTCCTTGGAAGTCGATGAACTGCGGATTGCCATCGGCATCGAGCATCACGTTGCGAGCTTGAAAGTCGCGGTACATGAAGCACTCGCCTTTCTCCGCAGTCAGGTCTTTGGCGAAAAGGTGGAAGTTGGCCTCAAGCTTCAACTCGTGAAAGTCAAGTTCTGTGGCCTTGAGAAAGCAGTATTTGAAATAGTTGAGGTCGAAGAGCACGCTGTTCACGTCAAACTCCTGTTGAGGATAGCAGTTGGAAAAGTCCAGTCCGCGTGCTCCGCGCAACTGTATGTCGGGCAGTTCGCGTATGATTTTCACGAGCAGTTCCTTTTCCTTCACATTGTATCTGCCACCCGCTTCTCGTCCCCCCGCCAGAGCGTCAAACAAAGACACACTACCCAAGTCGGTCTGGAGATAGCGCAACTCGTCGTCGCTCACCGCCAGCACCTTTGGCACAGGCAGTTTTCTGCGCTTGAAATGGTTGCTCAGATAGATGAACGCATGGTTCTCGTCGCGGCTTGTACCCACCACTCCAATCACCGTGTCGCCATCCTTTCCCACCAGTCGGTAGTAGTCCCGGTTGCTTCCTGCTCCAGGTATCTTCACGGTCTCGGCCGGTTCATCGCCCGACCATTGTCTGTACAGTTCCAATAACTTCTTCATAGCCTCTTTCTGTTGGTTAGCAGAAGCAGTCCGGCTCTTACCTTAATATTATACCGGATTGCAGCTTAGCTTATGCAAAGCTAATGCAAACGAGCGGCAGGAGAGCTTGCTCTTTGTTGCCAGAGTGCAGCTTAGCTTATGCAAAGCTAATGCAAACGAGCGGCAGGAGAGCTTGCTCTTTGTTGCCAGAGTGCAGCTTAGCTTATGCAAAGCTAATGCAAACGAGCGGCAGGAGAGCTTGCTCTTTGTTGCCAGAGTGCAGCTTAGCTTATGCAAAGCTAATGCAAACGAGCGGCAGGAGAGCTTGCTCTTTGTTGCCAGAGTGCAGCTTAGCTTATGCAAAAATACACAAAATCCGGAAATTATCACAAGGACAGCTAATGACTATTACGAGGACTGTTAATGACTACTGCGAGGACTGTTAATGACTATCATGAGAGACCAATAATGCCAGAGAAGAGTGACGAAATGACGCTTAAAAGCATGGGAAAGACAGTTTTTCAAACAAACATTTGGCAGGAATAATAAATTTGTATACTTTTGTAACCAGAGTTAACAATTCGATTCTACAACAACCATTAAAACATTTGAGCCTATAGCTGGATATTTACTTAATAAGTAACAAACAGACTTAAGTATGAAGAAATTCGGAAGTATGACCGATGAAGAGTTGGCCTTACTGTATATAGGTGGTAGCAACGATGCCTTTGACGAGCTGTTATCTCGCAACCAGACAAAACTTTTCAACTACATAATGTTCGTGGTGAGAGACCAGGAGCAGGCCAATGACATATTTCAGGACACATTCGTGAAGGTAATAACACGCCTACAGGAAGGACGCTACTCGGCAACAGGCAAGTTCTCGTTCTGGATTACACGCATAGCTCACAACGTGATTATGGACTGGTATCGCCAGCAACGTAACGAGCACATAGTGGACTTGAGCGAGGGAAACGACCTGTCGAACCTGCGCAATGCGGCGGTTGTCAACGGCAGCAGGGAAATTGAAGTAATCAACGAGCAGGTGCTTTTCGACGTGAGGCACATGATGGACAATCTGCCGACTTCGCAAAGGGAGGTAGTATACATGCGCTTCTATCAGGAATTGTCGTTCAAGGAAATCGCCGAGATAACGGGCGTGAGCATCAATACCGCGCTTGGACGTATGAGGTATGCTATAATAAACCTGCGCCGCATGGCACGCGAACACAACATAACGCTCAGTCTGGCAGGATAGACAGACATCTGTTCAGCCCAAACAGACAGATACATAATAGCCGAAATGCGGGTAGCCTCCCTTTCCGAGACTGCCCGCATTTTTTCTTTCTGCCGCAAAAGTCAGCGTATGAGGTTCTTGCCCAATGCTCCATACACCACCTTTGCCACCAGCGGCTTGCTCGTTTCGTCTGTCATTCCGTGTCCCAAGCGACCGTAGATGTATGGCACTTCAAGTCCTTTGATGCAATAGTGGGTTATGTCGGCCACCAAATCGATGTTGTCTATGTCGAACTCTCCGCTTGCCTTACCGTCGGCATACACCTTGCGGAACAGTTCAATCTCGTCTTCATCAAAGTTTTTGCGCACCTTTTCTACCATCCAGATGTTTCGGAAAAACTCCGCACGCAGGTTGCCGTTGCGCACTACAGTCTCCTTTATCATGTTGAGATGGGTGTAAATCAGCTCAATAACCTTGTCCTGGGGACGGGTGTCCTTGGCCGCCACCTCGTCCATCTTGTCCGAAAGCCGCTCCAGCTCTGACTCTATCACGGCATAATACACCTCTTCTTTGCTCTTGAAATAGGTGTAGAGCGTGCGACGGCCACGCCCAGAAGCCACGGCAATATCGTTCATTGTCGTGTTTTCAAGACCGTTCTTTGCGAAAAGCTGCCGCGCCACATCAACCAGTTTCTGCCTTGTCTTCGTTATTGACATACCATTTTCGTGTCTTTAACGTTGCACATCGCAAACGTCGTGTGCAAAAATATCAATTATATTTTGATTGGACAAATATTTCAAAAGGAAAAAAGAAATAAGAAACAAGAAGCCGCCAGACCCTGAATGCTTTTTAGTAAACCAGCCCTCGAATGCTTTTTAGTAAAACGGCAAGAGGCGTTCCATAAGTCACAAAAATCCGGCAAGCCCTATTCGGTAAGTTTGCCGTCGGCCTCAAGCGCATTCCAAAAGGAGTATCTCGCTTCGGGGTTGACTGCCTCTATGCGGCTGAAAACGTTTCTCATGACCGTGCGCTGCGAATCTCTTTCAAAGGGACAGACCTTCAGTTGCCGCTCATAGCCGCGCAATCGGGCGAACGTCTCCATGTCCTTTTCCTCCTCAAGACACAACGGACGGATTATCGTAAGCGGCATTTTCTTCATGTCAAGGCGCACGGGCATGGTGGAGAAGTGGCCTTGGAAAAACTGGTTCATCATGGCCGTGTGTATAATGTCGTCCATGTGGTGGCCAAGGGCTATCTTGTTGCAACCGATTTCCTGTGCCAGCTGAAACATCTGCTTACGCCTGTGCCATGAACAGAGGAAGCAGGCTGGCTTGCGAGAGTCGGCCTGTTCATCGAAACGGGTGGTGACTATGTGGAGCGGCACGCCGAGATTTGCCGCGAAAGTCTCCAAATAAACTGTGTCAGACTGGTAGCTGATGTTTTCCATCCGCACGTGCAAAGCCGTAACTCGGAATGAGGGACGGGTTATCCTCATGCGCTTTGCGAGCAGTTCCAGCAGGCACAAAGAGTCCTTACCGCCCGACAGTCCCACGAGAATATGGTCGCCATCGTCTATCAGGCGGTAAGTTGTAAGTGCTTTCTGAAAGCGTCTCGTTATCTTGCGCTCCAGTTTTTGTTCTTCAGAAAGTTCTGGCACGGTTCTTATATCGTTTGTGTTTCAATCGGAAGTTGACGTTTCGTTCAGAATAGTCGGGATGGCTTCGGGACTCGTTCGGGATGTTTACAATCCGCAAATATGGCATTTAGAAAATACAAGTAGGGCATTTACGACAGCCAAACATGGCATTTAGGTGTGCCAAACACGGCATTTACGACAGCCAAACAGGTTCTTTGGACTTGTCAAACTGGTCATTCGCGGCAGATGACCGTACCGTTTGCCTGATGGGTGGCAAGCACTAACACTTCGGCTATCTGCACATGTTCGGGAGCACTTGCCGCATAGAAGACCACATCGGCTATGTCGTCGCCGTTAAGCGGTTTGATTCCACGGTAGACATTATCCGCCCGCTCATCGTCACCACGGAAGCGGACGTTGGAAAAGTGGGTCTCCACCAGTCCGGGTTTTATGTTTGTCACCCTTACCTTCGTGTGTGCCACATCGATACGCAATCCGTCTGAGAGAGCCTTTACAGCACTTTTCGTAGCGCAATAGACGTTACCTCCGGCATAGGCTGCATCTCCGGCCACGCTGCCTATGTTTATCACGTGACCGCGGTTGCGCTCCACCATGCCCGGAACCACCAGTCGCGTCATGGTAAGCAAGCCCTTTATGTTGGTGTCCACCATCTCGTCCCATTCGTCAAGGTTGCCTTCATACTCGGGGTCTAATCCTCGGGCCAACCCGGCGTTGTTGACAAGTACATCTATTTGTCTCCATTCGTCAGACAAGCCCTCCACGGCCTTTACGGCAGCCGCACGGTCACGCACGTCAAAGTTGAGGGTCAATACCCGGCAACAGTCTGTTTCCAATGTGTTTTTCAACTCTTCCAGCTTCTTGGAGTTACGCCCTGTGAGAATCAAGTCGTAGCCTCCTTTGGCAAAACGTTTTGCGCATCCTTCGCCGATGCCGCTGGTTGCACCTGTTATCAGAACTATCTTGTTGTTCATAATCATCTTTTTCTATATTGTTTCTTCTACAATTCGTGTTCCTTTATTGCCGTGACAGACTCTCCACTCAATCCATAAAGACCAAGTATACTGCCCCTATGAGGAGCAGAAAAGCCAGCACATGGTTCCAATGGAGCGACTGTCCCTGAAAGAGGATGTTGGCTATGACGGCGAATACCACCAGACTGACGCACTCCTGAATGACCTTCAGCTGCACCAGAGAAAACGGTCCGCCGTTGCCGCTGAAGCCTATGCGGTTGGCAGGCACCTGGCAACAGTATTCGAAAAAAGCAATTCCCCACGAGAAGGCTATCACTCCAAGCAACGGCCAATGGCTTGACACGCCCGTCTGCTGTAGCCGCAGATGGCCGTACCAAGCCAATGTCATGAAGATGTTGCTCAACAAAAGCAGCAAAATCGTATATAATCCGCTCATCGTCTGCTACGCTTGCTGTCCTGAAAGGCGTGCGTCCATGCTTGCAGCCGCCCTCCGGCCGTCACCCATGGCAAGGATTACGGTAGCTCCGCCACGCACTATGTCGCCTCCAGCGTATATTTCCGCCCGTGAACTCTGCATTCCTTCGTTGACCACGATAGTGTTCTTGCGGCCCAACTCAAGGCCTTCTATGGACTTGGGCACAAGCGGATTGGGCGATACTCCCACGGCCACGATCACCTGGTCGGTATCTATCGTCACAGTCTTGCCCTCCACCGGTACAGGACTGCGCCGTCCACTTGCGTCAGGCTGGCCAAGTTCCATCACTTGCAGCACGGCCTGACAAACGGCACCAGTCTCGTCGGCCTTGTATTCCAATGGGTTGTGGAGCGTGAGGAAGCGTATGCCTTCCTCCTTGGCGTGCTTCACCTCTTCGAGACGTGCCGGCATTTCGGCTTCGGAACGGCGATAAACGAGTGTCACATCAGCCCCCAGGCGTTTGGCTGTGCGGCAGGAGTCCATGGCTGTGTTGCCTCCGCCAACCACGAGCACGCGCTTGCCGAAGTTCATCGGGGTGTCTGTTGCCGGGTTGGCGGCATCCATAAGGTTCACGCGGGTAAGATATTCGTTTGACGACATGATGTTTATCGAGTTCTCGCCCGGTATGTTCATGAAGTTGGGAAGTCCCGCTCCAGAGCCAACGAAGATGCCCTTGAAGCCCTGAGCCTCAAGTTCCTCCACGGAAATGGTCTTTCCCACGATGCAGTCCGTATGGAAGTGTACGCCCAGCCTCTTCAGGTTTTCTATTTCCACGTCCACAATACGGTTGGGAAGTCGGAACTCCGGTATTCCGTATTTGAGCACTCCGCCTATTTCGTGCAACGCTTCAAACACGTGAACCTCATATCCGCGCTTCACTATGTCTCCTGCAAAGCTCAGTCCGGCTGGACCAGAACCCACCACGGCAACCTTTTTGCCGTTGGAAGGAGCCACTTCGGGCAGGGCAATATTGCCGCTTTCACGTTCATAGTCGGCGGCAAACCTCTCCAGATAGCCTATAGCCACAGCCTGTCCGCCCGTCTTGAGATGTATGCAACGGCTCTCACATTGCTTTTCTTGAGGACAAACGCGGCCGCACACGGCAGGCAGAGCCGAAGTGTCCTTGAGCACTTTGGCTGCTGAAAGCAGTTCTCCGCGCTCTATGTTCTTTATAAACGACGGAATATTGATGTTTACCGGACATCCTTCCACGCACGACGGCTTGGCACAGTCGAGGCAACGCTTGGCTTCCCTGACGGCCATCTCCCTTGTGAGTCCTGTATTTACCTCTTCGAGCCTTGTCTTTGAGCGGTATTCCGGTTCCAGTTCCGGCATGGAGACACGCTCGATAGCCATCCGCTCCTTAGGCTTCATGGCGGTTCTCAACGCCTTGCGCCATTCGGAGTCGCGGTCGGTAAGTGCGGCTATTGTCTCTTCCTCCTGCGGTTTTGCGCCTGTTGATGCCTGGCAAGCAGCTTTTTCAGGCTCGCTCTTCACGCCTCCCAGATGCTCTTCAAAGTGCTCCATCTCCTCCTTTTCAGCCTGCTTGAAGGTTCCCATGCGCTTGAACATCTCGTCCCAATCAACGAGCGAACCGTCAAATTCCGGGCCGTCGATGCAGACGAACTTGGTCTTTCCGCCTATCGTGAGACGACATGCTCCGCACATACCCGTGCCGTCAACCATGATAGTGTTCAAGGACACGTCTGTCGGGATGCCGTAACGCTGGGTGAGGAGGCAGCAGAACTTCATCATAACGGGAGGACCTATGGCAAACGCCTTGTCTATATGCTCGCGCTCGATGAGCTTTTCTATGCCCACCGTGACCACTCCTTTCTCTCCGTAAGAGCCATCGTCGGTCATTATGATGGTCTCGTCGCTATGCTTGCGCACCTCGTCTTCGAGTATGATTAGGTCTTTTGTGCGTCCTGCCAATACCGAAAGCACACGGTTGCCAGCCTCTTTGAGAGCCTTTATTATGGGGAGCATGGGAGCCACACCCACGCCTCCGCCTGCGCAAACGACCGTTCCGTAGTTTTCTATGTGGGTGGCGTTGCCCAACGGTCCAACCACATCGGTTATGCAGTCGCCCTCGTTGAGCATGCAGAGTTTTGCAGACGACAGTCCCACCTTCTGCACAACTATCGTGACAGTACCTCGTTCCGGGTCAGCATCGGCTATGGTCAGCGGCATCCGCTCGCCCCTTTCGCCTACGCGTACTATCAGGAAATGGCCGGCCTTGCGGCTCTTGGCAATCAGCGGAGCTTCTATTTCAAAGAGAAAAACGTTCTCCGAAAACTGTTTTTTGCGTACTATCTTGTTCATAAAGTCGGTTGTTTAGTCATTTTGTAGGCCGGTTCCATATTTCCGCAACCGGTCCGGAAAGCGAAAAAGACGCAATGGGCAACTCTTGCCCACGGGTGTGGCACGCATTGCCCATTGCGCCATTTGTTTTGTCAGCGTAATATACAGATGTACGCGTGCATCATTGGAAGTTGTTGTCGTCTATCATGTCGAATCCGCAGTACGGCACAAGACACTTCGGCACGCGGATGCCTTCGGGAGTCTGATTGTTTTCCAGTATTGCGGCCACGATGCGCGGCAGAGCCAGAGCCGAACCGTTCAGCGTATGGCAGAGTTCAATCTTCTTGTCGTCAGCCCGGCGGTAGCGGCATTTCAAGCGGTTGGCCTGGTAGCTCTCGAAATTGGAAACCGAAGACACCTCAAGCCAACGCTTCTGCGCTCCGCTCCACACCTCAAAGTCGTAGCAGATGGCCGACGTGAAGCTCATGTCGCCGCCGCACAGGCGCAGGATATGGTAGGGCAGTTCCAGTTTCTGCACAAGTCCTTCCACGTGGGCGAGCATTTCCTTCAGGCTTTCGTAGGAGTGTTCGGGCGTGTCTATGCGCACAATCTCCACCTTGTCAAACTGATGCAGACGGTTGAGTCCTCTCACGTCCTTGCCGTATGAACCGGCTTCGCGGCGGAAGCAGGCCGAATAGGCTGTGCGCTTCACGGGCAGGTCTTTCTCTTCCAGAATGGTGTCGCGGAAAATGTTGGTCACGGGCACCTCCGCCGTGGGTATCAGGTAGAGGTTGTCAAGGTTGCAATGGTACATCTGACCCTCCTTGTCGGGCAGCTGTCCCGTTCCGTAGCCCGAGGCCTCGTTCACCACATAGGGTGGTTGCACTTCCAGATAGCCGCTCTTGCGTGCCTCTTCGAGGAAGAACGCTTCAAGCGCGCGCTGCAGACGTGCCATCTTGCCGATGTAGAAGGGAAATCCTGCGCCCGTCACCTTCACTCCCATGTCGAAGTCTATGAGGTTGTACTTGCGGCAAAGGTCCCAATGGCAGAGGGCGTCGTCGCCGAGCTGGGGCATGGGGCCACCCTCTTTCACGACGACGTTGTCCGATGCGTCCTTTCCTTCGGGCACATCGTCGTTGGGTATGTTTGGTATAGAGCACAGCAGGTCGCGCAGTTCTTTCTCTGCGCCGTCCATGGCCTCCTGCAAGGTCTTGTCGGTCTGCTTCAGTTCCGCCACCTTGGCCTTCATGGCTTCGGCTTCGTCCTTCTTGCCTTGTTTCATCAGACCGCCTATCTCGGCAGCTATTTTCTTGGCTTCCTGCTTGTTCTTGTCCAGCTCTTTCTGGGCTTCACGGCGGCGTTTGTCAACCGCCAGCACCTTGTCGATGGCTTCGCGTGCACCATCAAAGTGTTTCTTTTCCAAACCGCGTACAACACGTTCAGTTTCTTCGCTGATCAGTTTAAGTGTAAGCATATACTATGTGTTTTTATGTCCTTCCTTTATATTTTGCGCTACAAAGTTACACTAAAATATTCAGAAATAGCCACAAGGGCGGTTCTATAAATTATCGCCAAACAAACATTAAAGGAGCATAGTGGGCTGTGTTACCGAAAAGAAGCCGCAAAAACTTCAGAAAAGAATTATCCCCCGATTCGCATCGGAGGATAATAACAACACAAACACAAATAAACACGGTCACACAATTAATGTGAACGACCGGTTTCTTTTTCGTATTTACGGCTCCCCCTTGCGAGGAAGCCGTTGGTCTTTCATGGTCATGCGGCCTGAAAATAGAACCGCGCCTTACTGTATTCCGTCTTCGCGGAGTTTCTTCTGCCAGTTCCAAGCCGATTTCAGAGTGTCTTCCAGACTTGTCTCGGCTTTCCATCCCAACACCTTGTTGGCTTTCTCGGGATTGGCCCACACTTTCTCTATGTCGCCGGCACGCCTGGGGGCGTAGGTCCAGTTCAGTTTGACCCCTGTGGCTTTTTCAAAGGCATCCACCACTTCCTTTGTGCTCACACCGTGGCCTGTGCCCACGTTGAACACTTCAAGTTTGTCGCTGTCGGAGTGAAGCACTCTCTCCATGGCCTTTACGTGTGCCTTGGCCAAGTCCACCACATAGATGTAGTCGCGTATGCAGGTACCGTCGGGAGTGTCGTAGTCGTTGCCGAAAATCTTGAGCTGCTCTCTTATTCCCATGGCGGTCTGTGTGACGTAGGGTATGAGGTTCATGGGCACTCCGTTTGGCATTTCTCCTATTATGGCTGTGGGATGCGATCCTATGGGGTTGAAATAGCGCAGTAGGATGGCCTTGATGGGTGCGCCGCTGTTTATGTCGTCGCGTATGATTTCCTCGTTCACCTGTTTGGTGTTGCCGTAGGGGCTTTCAGCCGGTTTGATGGGAGCGTCTTCCGTTACGGGCAGATGCTCGGGGTCGGGCTGTCCGTAGACTGTGCAGCTCGATGAGAATATGATGCCCTTGACGTCATGCTTCGGCATGAGTTCCAACAGGTTCACCAGACTGAGGATGTTGTTGCGGTAGTACAGCAGCGGCTTCTCCACGCTCTCCCCTACTGCCTTGCTGGCAGCAAAGTGTATGATGCCCGTGATGTCGGGATATTTGGCGAAGACGGCTTCCAGGACTGCCTTGTCGCAGCAGTCCACCTTTTCGAAGGCTGGGCGTATGCCTGTGATTTTTTCGATTCCTTCAACCACTTCTGCGCGTGAGTTTGACAGGTTGTCCACTATCACCACGTTGTAGCCGGCATTCTGAAGTTCAACGGTGGTGTGGGAGCCGATAAATCCGGTTCCTCCTGTAACTAATATTGTATCTTTCATAGTTTAACTGATACTGTTTGTTTATGAATAATTGACATGTTTTGCCGCTGTGTATTCCCATGGGGACGACGGTGGGGGCTGCATCTGGTCCGCCCGTGAGCGCAGCTGCGCCTCCATCTCTCATGCAAAGGTAATATAAATAAGGTGCAAAAGAAATTTTTGAAGCCCTTTTTTCGCCAAATTCCTGCCGGCTGCGGCTGTGGCGGCGTATGATGTCAGCGTTTTTCCTCGGTCAGTTGGCTTTCCGAAAGGCCGCAGTCTTCAAGCAGCTTGATGGCGTCCACATATTGCGCCATACCCAGAGCCACCTCCTTGGCAGCCTTCATGGCCAGCACAACCGTTTGCGGACGGTGCACCACGTCGCCTCCGGCAAACACTCCCCTGCGTGTGGTCATGCCCATGGGGCGGTCGCTCACCTTGACGTAGCCCTTTTCGTCCACTTCGATGCCCTCGGTTGTGGACACTATGCGGTTGGCCGGGCGCGAGCCGATGGCCAGGAATATCCTGTCGAAAGGCAGTTCCTTTTCGCCTTCGGGTGTGTCCACGCGCACCGCCTTGAGCCTTCCGCTCCCGTTGTCCACAAACTCCTTTGTGGTGGTTTGCCACATGAACTTCACCCCCTCTTTTGTGGCCTCTTCATATTCGCTTTCGTTGGCCGGCATTTCGGCCTGTGTCTTTCTGTAGATGACCGTCACGTCGGCTCCGAGGCGTATGGCCGTGCGCGCGGCGTCCATGGCCACGTTTCCTCCGCCTATCACCCCTATCCTTTCGCCTTCGTTCAAGGGCACCATGCTCCGGCTCATAGCCCCCTCATTGTAGCTGTTCACACAATGCAGCAGGTGGGTTGACTGGCTCACTCCGCGCAGGTTGGCTCCCGGCACTCCGTCCATGTTCTGCGGCAGGGCTGTGCCTGTGCCAATGAATATGGCGTCGTAGCCATCGCGGAACAGGCTGTCCACGGTGATGTTGTTGCGCCCCACCAGACAGTTGAGCACGAAGTTCACTCCCAGAGCCTCTATCTTTCTGGTTTCCTTTCTCACCACGCTCTTTGGCAGTCTGTATTCGGGAATGCCGTACATGAGCACTCCGCCCGGCTCTTCCTGCCCTTCGAATATGGTTACGGCAAAGCCCTTGCGTGCCAAGTCGCCCGCCACGGTCAGTCCGGCCGGTCCAGAGCCTATCACGGCTATCTTCCCGCGGGTTTTCTGCGGCATTTTTTCACGTATGAGAGCCATATTGGCGTCGAAGTCGGCTATGAACTGCTCCAGTTTGCCTATCTGTATCGGCTCGCCCTTCTTGCCCAGCACACAGCTGCCCTGGCATTGTTTCTCGTGAGGGCACACGCGTCCGCAGATGGCCGGCAGATTGCTCTTCTCGTTTATGATGCTCATGGCCATGCCTATGTTGCCCATAGAGAGGGCGTTGACAAAATCGGGGATGTCGTTTTCTATCGGGCATCCCTTGCGGCATTGTGGCACTTTGCAATGCAGGCATCTCTTGGCCTCGTCTATGGCCTCCTTTGTGGTGTAGCCTGTATTGACTGCTTGGAATGGTTTGTTTTCTGTTTGCATAGATGTAGTTTTCCGGTTGTTTGTAATGTCCAGTCCGCAAAGCTACATAAAATTCCGCATACGTCTGCACGAAACGTCCGGGTAAAAGACTGCAAAGGTTTGCTTAAGTAGGTGTTCAAAATTATTCGTACATGAGTATACCTCAGCAGATGTCTATTGTACTTTGACATGTCTCTGCACTTTCTTTTTGCCTTGTGCGCCGGGCTTAGATTTGTTTTAACGTCCTCATTTCCTGCGCTCATGCATAGGAGATACGGCGCCTCGCCGTACCAAAAAAGCGCAAGCTTTAAGTGTCCTACACCTACCACATAGCCAAGAGCCTGCGCCATACTTGCCGCTGATGCCCTTAACGACATCGATTGGAGCGATTTTTACCATAGTTCTTCGTTTTTGACAGTTGGTCATGATGTTAGGGGTGTTTATGTCGGTTGGGGTTGGTTATGTTGGCTGGTTAAAGTGAGGGTTGGTTTGTTGCGGAGGCTCTGCACACACGAGTCCTTCGGGATGCGTTCGGGATTTATGGTTTTTCTTCTCACGATGCAAAGTTACTACATCTGGTGGCGGCGGTCGTGCGATAGTGTGCAATAACATACGATAACGTGCGATGGCTGCACTTTCCGGTTCTTTCTCATGGAGTTTTAAACACGGATTCCTTTGAACACAGACTGCGGATTTCACTCCAAGTTCCGCACATTCCCTTCCAACTTCGGTCTGGATACATGAATTTTGCGCTACTTACGTGCGTTCCAAGTACAGGAAAGTGCATGGACACAATGGGCTGTTGAATGTCTTTTGACACTTGAGAGAGTAAAAGTTGTATGCTTTCCGTGCCATTTCCGAGGGTTGGCAAGGCTGGAGGGGTGGTTTTACTGAGTTCGTGCTTCATTACTGTCATTTTTATTAAAGGGTTAAATCGTTGATTGTTAGCCTTTTAGAGAGAAGCAAGGTTAGAAAAATCTTCCAATTCCAAATCTTCCAATTAAATTTCAAGGGGTGACAATTTTCCTATTTTTATATATAACTACTTAATAATTAATTAGTTATATAATCTTTAAAAGAGGATTTGTCAGATAAAACCCTTTATTGGAATATTGGAAGATTTCGCCGCTCTGCCAGTCACGCTCTGCATCCCACTTCCTCCCCGAGGTTTTCTTCTTACTCCTTAAATTAGCAGACTTTTAATTTTATATAAAAGCAAGCCATTGGATAACAATAAATT
>CAVAQY010000015.1:0-43108 GCA_963590865.1 Bacteroidaceae bacterium
CAAAATCACACAATGACTTCTCGTGGTTTTCTCAGCAGCCATCTCCAGATGTTTCCTTCGAGCTGCATTCGATTGTTGAGATGGCCAAGAAAACACAACAAGACACCTTTCAATGCAATTCAAGTCTTGTTTGGGGGTTGATGCATTGTCATGCACCTACCGCTGAACAGTTACATGCTTTTTACTTACTTTTGAATTCTTTTGAGAAAAGTAAGTTTAGGTGTATGTTAATGAATATCAATATATTATCGGTTTGCGGCTCATATTTGGCGGACAATAAGGTTAATTTATAGAGCCTCCCTATAAATAATTTTTATGTAAATTTGCATAGTTGCACGGTAACTATCGGCAATAGTCCAGACATGAGAACTCGCATTTCGCACGAATGGTGCAGCGTGGGCGCCGCACCTCCTATGCAAGAGCAAGCTTAGTAGGCGCGTGCGTTCTCGCCGCGCCCCAGGGAACATGAAATTTCAATTAACTAAAAACAACTTATTATCTATTTATCTATGGTAAAACCTAAACAAAAGAATGTCGTGCCACTTCTCGCATTGGCTCTTTGCAGCCTTTCCGCGCAGACAACGCAGGCACAACAGGAGATTTACCCTCAGCATTTCAACCTGGAACAGGTGACGCTGATGGACGGACCGTTCAAGAAAGCAATGGACACCAACACCAGTCTGTTGTTGAAATATGACGTTGACCGACTGCTGACTCCGTTCATCCGCCAGGCAGGACTGACCGCAGACTCCTCGTCGAAGTACTACAACTGGCAGACGAACCACCCGTCGTTCTCCAACTGGGGCCTGTCCAACTGGTCGCTGGAGGGTCATGTGGGAGGCCATTACCTTACGGCTTTGGCTCTGGCCTACGCCGCCGAGCACGACGAAACCATGCGCAGCGCACTTAACGAGCGGCTGGACTATATGCTAAACGTGCTCGACGACTGCCAAAAGGCGTTTGACAGCGACACGAAAGGCATGAAGGGCTTTCTCGGAGGACAGCCCATCAACCAGATATGGACGGGGCTTTACGCCGGCAACTTGACAGAATTCAAGAAGTACGGCGGTTGGGTGCCGCTCTATTGCGAACACAAAGTGCTGGCCGGATTGCGCGACGCTTGGCTCTATACCGACAGCGAACTGGCTAAGACGCTGTACAAGAAACTGTGTGACTGGAGCGTGGACGTGGTGAGCAACCTCACCACAACCCAGATGCAGGACATTCTCGGATGGGAGCACGGCGGCATGAACGAGACTCTGGCCGATGCCTACCGACTGTTCGGCGAGAAGAAGTATCTAGATGCGGCAAAGAAGTATAGTCATCAGACCATGATTGACGGTCTGCAGTCGCTCAACGCCTCTTTCCTCGACAACAAGCACGCCAACACGCAGGTGCCTAAGTACATAGGATTTGAACGTGTCTATCAGGAAGAACTGCGTGACGGAGGTTCAACAACCGCGAGCTATCAGAAAGCCGCCCACAACTTCTGGGATGACGTGGCCACCAACCGCACAGTATGCATAGGCGGCAACAGCGTGAGCGAGCATTTCCTGCCGGCAAGCAAGTCGGAACAGTACATCACCAACCTCGACGGTCCGGAAAGCTGCAACTCCAACAACATGATGAAACTGTCGGAAGACCTGTTCGACGAGACACACGACGCCAAATATGCCGACTTCTACGAGGCTACTATGTGGAACCACATTCTCTCGACCCAAGACCCGGAGACCGGAGGCTATGTGTATTTCACCACCCTGCGCCCGCAGAGCTACCGCATCTACTCGCAAGTGAACCAGGCAATGTGGTGCTGCGTGGGCACAGGCATGGAAAACCACTCCAAGTACGGCCACTTCATCTATACCCATTCCGAGGACAACAAGACGCTGTACGTCAACCTTTTCACGGCATCAAAGCTGGCTGACGACAATTTCTCGCTGACACAGGAAACGGAGTTTCCCTACTCCCAGTCCACAAAGATTACGATAGACAAGGCTGGAACGTTCGACTTGGCCATACGACATCCGCAATGGGCAGGCGAAGGCTATGCTGTAAAGGTGAACGGCACAGCTGTAGAAACCTCCACCACCGTGGGCAAGGCCAGCTATGTTACAGTATCTCGTTCGTGGAATGCCGGCGATGTGGTTGAAGTTGTCCTGCCCATGCAGCTGCGCTACGAGGAGTGCCCCAACTACACCGACTACATAGCCTTCAAGTACGGCCCGATACTCCTGGCCGCACAAACCACAGCAACCAGCGAAGAGGAAGCCGCCAAGACCGGACTGCAATATGAGAGTCTGCAAAACGAGTACGGCGGCGAGGGTCGTATGGACCATGCACCAGGCTCAATGGCCAAGCGACTGTCTCTGTCCAGCTCGCCGCTGCTGATTGGCAATCGTGAGGATGTGCTGAAACGCATTACCGCCACCGACGAGCCTTGCCACTTCACCATAGACGCAAGCGACGAACAGAACAAAGGACGCTGGAACCAGCTGAAGCTTGTGCCGTTCTACACCATCCACCACGCCCGCTACAACTGCTACTGGTATCAGCAGACGGCTGAAAACTATGCGGCAAGCGACATGGGACGCGCCGACGCAATCGAAGCGGCACTCGTGGCACGCACTTTGGACTTCGTGGCTCCAGGCGAGCAGCAGAGTGAAGCCGGACACGACGCAGCCTACTCGTCTGACTCAAACACGGGCAGCTATCAAGGCGAATATTACCGTGACGCGCAGAAGGGCGGATACATGGAGTATACCCTGGCCAACCCGAGCGGCCGGACAGACAGCATCTCTATCATGTGCCGTTTCACCACAGCCGACAAGGGACGCACCGCAACCATCACTATCGACGGCAAGGAGCTGACCACGGTGGTAATCCCTGCTTCGTACAAGACCGCCGACGACAACGGTTTCTACAACATCGAGTTCGGTGTGCCTGAAGAAATGCTGCAAAATGCCGACAAGACAGCCAAGGAGAAGATAACATTCCGCATGACAGCCAGCGGCAACACTATGGCTCCGGGACTGTACTACCTGCGGCTGCTGAACAAGTATGGCAACAACGCCTACAAGTTTGTGGCTACAGACTGGAAGACTGGCGATGCAGGACGCGTGGCGCAGGACAAGATAAGCTACGACACCGAGACAAACAAAATCACGGTAAACTGCGGCACAGGCAGCAACAACATGTGCCTTACCTTGGACTGGCAAAACACCGACTATACCGTGAAGGCTGCGCAGAAGTATCTCGTGGTGAGGGGAACCAACCTCGCCACGGGTACCGGCAAGAGCTATCTGTGGTGGCTCAACGGCAAGAATCGAGGCTCACAGATTTCGCCGGATGTGGCAAGAACCGTTGGCGACGAGCTTCTTGTGGCTTGGGACATAACCAACTCCAACCTTGACGACAACTGTAAGGGCGACCCCTGGAACGCATCGCAAGGTGCAACCATCTTCGGACTGACCTCCACCACCGGCACTTCGGTCATCAGCCACATCGGCTTCGCCAGTTCGGTTGAGGAACTTACCGACATAGCCAACACGAACGCCTCAAGCAAGACTTCCACCGGCAACATGTACACTCTGGAAGGCAAGTCCGTAGGCTTGGCAGACGCCAACGGCAACCTAAAGCACGGTGTGTATATTATTGACAACAGCAAGGTTGTCAAATAAACAAGTCTTGGAAGCCACATTGCTGCTGCCAGACTCACCATAATGTCAACGCCCGCTCCGAAACAACCGAAGTGGGCGTTGACATTATTACATGGTAAAACAGCTTCTTGCCTCCGCAAACGCCATATTTATGACAATAAAGGTGGCATTTTTGGCATGCAAACCCCATGTTTACGACAATAAAGGTGGCATCTACTGATTGTAAACGCCACCTTTACGAAATTCTTTAGCTGCTGTGTGCAGCTTTCGCTCGGCTTAGACGATGCCTTGAGCCATCATGGCCTTGGCCACCTTCATGAAGCCGGCCACGTTTGCACCCTTGACATAGTTGATGTAGCCGTCGGGAGTTGTACCATACTTCACGCAGTTGGTGTGGATGTCCTCCATGATGAGCTTCAACCGGTTGTCCACCTCTTCGGCTGTCCAGCTGAGACGCTCCGAGTTCTGGCTCATTTCCAGACCGGACACGGCCACGCCACCGGCGTTTGAAGCCTTGCCGGGAGCATAGAGCAGCTTGGCATCCTGGAAAGTCTTGATTGCTTCGGGCATCGACGGCATGTTGGCACCCTCAGCCACGGCGATAACACCGTTGGCCACAAGCGTCTTGGCCTCGTCACCGTCAATCTCGTTCTGCGTAGCGCAAGGCAGCGCAATGTCGGCCTTTTCGCCCCAAGGACGCTGACCTGCATGGTAAACGGCATTGGGATATTCGTCGGCATACTCCTTGATACGTCCGCGCTCCACATTCTTCAGCTCCATCACATAGTCGAGTTTTGCACGGTCGATGCCGTCCGGATCATAGATGTATCCGTCGGAATCGGAGAGCGTGAGCACCTTTGCGCCAAGTTCGATGCACTTCTCTGTAGCATACTGAGCCACGTTGCCCGAACCTGAGATGAGCACACTCTTGCCCTTCAGCTCTATGCCGCGTGTGGCGAGCATGGAGGTGAGGAAGTAAACCGTGCCGTAGCCGGTAGCTTCAGGACGGATGAGCGAACCGCCAAACTCGCGGCCCTTGCCCGTGAGCACTCCGCTCCACTCGTGGGTGAGCTTCTTGTACTGTCCGAACATGTAGCCTACCTCACGGCCACCCACGCCGATGTCACCTGCGGGCACGTCAACATCGGGACCTATGTGGCGGTAAAGTTCGTTCATGAAAGCCTGGCAGAAGCGCATGACCTCTGCGTCGCTCTTGCCGCGCGGCGAGAAGTCGGAGCCACCCTTGGCACCGCCCATGGGCAGAGTGGTCAGCGAGTTCTTGAATGTCTGCTCGAAAGCGAGGAACTTGAGTATTCCGAGGTTCACAGACGAGTGGAAACGTATGCCTCCCTTGTACGGACCTATCACATTGTTGTGCTGTATGCGGTAGCCCATGTTGGTGTGTACGCTGCCCTTGTCGTCAACCCATGTCACTCGAAACTCGATTACACGGTCGGGAATGCACAGGCGTTCCACGAGGTTTGCCTTTTCAAACTCAGGATGCTTGTTGTACTCCTCCTCAATGGTGGGCAATACTTGGCTTACGGCCTGGATATACTCAGGCTCATTGGGGAACCTTACTTTCAGTTCCTCCACAACTTTCGCTGCATTCATCTTTCTTTTCTTCTTTTGGTTGTTGTTTGATATAATAATGTGTAATTATTCTGCTTTTCTATCGCAAACGGACACACAATCCACCGCCATCGGTTCTGTTGCCGCAGCCCCAGTCTGTGAAATCCATTTGCCCTGCGCTATCTTCCCGGCGGCTCTCCACCGTAGCCATAAATGCCACAAAGGCACTTTCCAATCTATTTCTTGTGCAAAGATAATCTTTTCCAATCTAAAGAACAAACAAAAAGAAGTGTTTTTCCGTTAAAAAAGTAGCATTTAGAAGCAAAACAACAGCATAAACATACGGAAAGAAAGACAAGGTCATTTTTCAAGCGCAGCTGAAAAAATGTCCAAGCCCCATAAAAAGGCAAAAGGCGGAAAGCCATGCTCTCCGCCCTGTTGTCCCAAAAAATCTTCTTTTCCTTAATCCAAAGACCAATCCATCGGGAATATCAACGGCAGATTGGCTTACCTGTTGCAAGCTCCGTGCCGCTTTCATCTTCGGATGTTGCGCACCGTCATCATTTGCGTTCCGGGCGCGGTCTTTCGGCTGCACGCTTTGCCATGTCGGCCGAATAGCTCTTGTATTGCTCGTCGGTAAGTATCGTTTTCAGTTCGGTATCGTAGGCAGTCCTGCGTTCTTCCATCTTTTTGCGTCCTTCTTCCATCTTGGTCTTCTGCTCTTCGGTCATTTCGGGACGCTTATCGCCCTGCGGCTTGCTTCCTTTTCCGTTGCGCGGACCGCCCGGTCTCATGCGCGGACCCATCTCCTTGGCATACTTGGTGTTGAGTTCAAGCAGTTTCTTTGCCTGTTCATCGTTCAGCTTGTACTTCGACACAGCATCCTCGGTACGCTTTTTCACCATCTCCGTCAAGTCCGGTTTGCGGTCGTTGCTTCCCCTACTCTGCTGTCCGTCTTCCTGTGCCATTGCCACAGAACCCATCATCATTGCGGCCGTTATGGCCAATATCATCCTTTTCATGTTCGCGTCTCCTTTGTTTTTATTGGTTAAACTGCAAATTGAATTATTTCTTTGTAAGTTGCAACTGTCTGTATGACGAACAACTGCGCCAAAGGTTTAATGTACCTCCCCAAAAACGTATACAGTAGGTGCTGCGTCCTCGCCCACCCAGCGGATAATGGAGCCACAAGGTTAGGGCATGGGACTGTTGTCGTTTTGTTCGGGATGCCTTCGGGACTCGTTCGGGATTCGGACCTTGCAACGTGTTTTTCCTTCCATGAAAGGTCGGGATGTTGTACTTTTGCCTCGCTTAAGTGTGTTCCAAGCACGAAAAAGAACATCGGAACCAACGGCAGTCTCATGCCCTTCAACACCTGCGAGAGCAAAATCTGCACACATTTCGTGCCTTTTTCGGGGGTTGACAGGGGCTGAAGGGTGGTTTTGCTGAGGCTATATTTCACAACTGTCATGTTTGCTGGAGAGTTATACTGTTGATTATTAGCCTTTTAGAGAGAAGTGGGTTGGCTTTGCGTTACAGTTACAGTTATTACAGTTTCTTTTTGAAGGGTGACAATTTTCTCTTTCTTATATATAAATACTTAATAATTAATTAGTTATATAGTCTTTAAAAGGGGATTGTAACGTTCATACCCCCTTTTGTAACAACTGTAATAACTGTAACTGTAACGCTTTCGCCACTCAGCCAGTCACGCTTTTCCCCCACTTCCTCTCCGAGGCTTTCTCCCTACTTACTTCCTCTCAAAAGTGTTTATTTTCTCGTCTCGTCACACCTTCAGGTGAACTGTATGGCTCCGTCGTTGGCGTGGCTCACTCTGCCGTGTGTCGGCTTGTGGATTAAAAGTTCACTTTGGCTGTCAATTTTCAGCTCCTGCATTTTGCTGTTTGGCCACAACGGCGTAAATTTGCGCCTTGAAAGAATCTTGGGTCGGGTCTCCCCCCCCTTAGAAAATCGGGCCATCCGCCCCTCATACGAAAGTAGGTATAGTACACAAAGTGAAAAACATCGCACAAGAAACGGAACACTCATAAACGAAAGGTATAAAAGATGAAAACAATGAAGACTGTAGTAATGTGCATGATGCTCATGTGCGGCATCAGCGCAAATGCGCAAAGTCTGGGCGACCTCCTCGGTTCTGTGGCAAGCGGCGTCACCGGAACATCAAGCGACAACCTCATTTCCAGCATCACATCGGTGTTCTCCAAGTCGAAACAGGCCGACGAGAGCAGTATTGTGGGTACATGGGAATACTCCGAACCGGCCATCGTGTTCCAGTCGGACAACCTGCTGACCAAAGCCGGCGCATCGATAGCCGCAGGAAAGATTGAGTCGAAACTGCAGACACAACTCACGAAATACGGCATCAAGCCCGGTGCGCTGAAGATGACATTCAACGAAGACGGCACATTCAGCCAGACTCTCGGCACAAGAACGTCGAGCGGCAAATGGCAGGTCAAAGATTCCAAGCTCTACCTCACCTATCTTGGAGTCAAGACCGTCACTCTGACCACCCAGCTCAGCGGAAGCAAGCTCATGTTTGTGACCGACGCATCAAAACTGCTCACCATGGCAAAAACCATTGGCAGCGCTTCAAACAACGCCAATCTGAACACCGTGGTTTCGCTGATGAAGAGCGTGAAGGGTATGCAGGCAGGCATTACACTTGTTAAAAAATAATAATTAAGGAAGAGCCAACCGCTCAGAACCGTAAAAAAGCATTACCTTTGCAGCCGCTGTCACGAGTTGGCAGCACAATTCAAACCTAATTAAACAAAACATTTAAAACAAAATGGCAACAAAAATCAGACTTCAGCGCGGCGGACGCAAGAACTATGCATTCTATCGTATCGTTATCGCTGACTCAAGAGCACCACGTGATGGTAGATTTACTGAGAAGATTGGTACTTACAACCCCAACACCAATCCCGCCACGGTAGATTTGAATTTCGAGCGCGCACTCTATTGGGTGGAAACTGGCGCACAGCCCACAGATACTGTACGCAACATCCTCAGCAAAGAAGGCGTATACCTCATGAAGCACCTCCGCGGTGGTGTCAAGAAGGGCGCATTCGACGAGACAGAGGCACAGAAGCGCTTCGATGCTTGGAAGTCCGACAAGGAGAAAGGACTTGAGGCTGTACGCACAAGCGAGGCTAAGGCCAAGAAGGAAGCCTACGACAAGGAAATTGAGGCCGAGAAGAAAATCAACGAGAACATAGCCAAGAAAGTAGCCGACAAGAAAGCTGCCATAGCTGCAGCCAAGGCAGAGGAGGAGGCACAGAAGGCCGCTGAGGCCGCAGCTGCTGAAGCTCCGGCTGAAGGCGAGGCTGCTCCGGCTGCCGAGACAGAGGCTCCCGCAGAGGCTTAATCGGAGACTTGGGCACAGCCTAAGGCGCGATTATAAAGAAACAGAGAACGGGCAGTGCCGTAGCCAATGTGTTACGGTGCTGCCTTTTTCTTTGCCCCCTTCTCTTTCATGGCAAAAAGGCAATCAGCACACAAAACAGGAGAAAATACACATAAAAAGTGTTATCTTTGCATAAGATATAGCTGCACTCGGGAAACTGAAAACAAGTTTTCTTTCCACTCGCTGGCAATATCTTTGCATAAGATATAGCTGCACTCGGAAAACTGAAAACAAGTCTTCTTTCCACTCGCTGGCAATATCTTTGCATAAGATTAAGAATATGACAAGGCGTTTGCAACGTATGCTGTTGGCGGTGTTCGCCATTCTCCTCCTGTCGTCATGCGACAAGGGCAACGGTTGGGCTGTGCTCACCGACGAGAAGCTGTGCGAGGCCGTTTGCCACAAAGACTCCGCTTTGGCTTTTTACGCAAAGGTGGACAGCACCGCCGACTTTTCCGATGAAGAGCGTCTGCGCTACGGGGTGCTCCGCCTTGCCTACTACTACCACAACAGCTACACACCCGAAACAGACTCTTTGGTCATGGCCGTGGAACAAGGCTTCGACAAGGCTTCTCCGCAAATGCATGCCACGGCTTTGGTCTGTGCCGGTTACGCCTATGAAAAACTATCGGAAGACGACAAAGCCTTACCCTGCTACGTCAAAGCCGCTGACATACTGGAAGGTACAGACAAATTCCGTTTGCTGAGCATAGCCTACGCCAGATGGGGATGGCTGCTTAAGGTGGAGCCGCCATACACCGACGGACTCGCAAAGATGGTGAAAGCGGAAAAATATGCCGCCAAGGTTGGCGACGACAGATGGATGTCGCAGGTGCTTGGCATGAAGGCGTGGTGCTACACGTTCAGCTACGACTTCGGCAAGGCCCAGCAAACATTTGACAAAGCCGTCACGCTGTCGCGCAAGAGCCACGCCGACAACCTCGGATGGCTGCTCAAGGGCAAGGCCTCGACCTATGAGATGGCCGGCGAGCACAAGCTCACGCTCCAATATCTCGAAAAAGCCATAGCCGCCAACAAGACCATGGACAAGGGACTGCTCGGCATGAAGGCCCGTTGTTTCATCTATCTCGGCCGCCTCGACTCCGCAAGGATTTACGCAGACTCGGCAAGGAAGGACAAACACTACTATGAGAAAGCCACATACTACGACGAACTGTCGATGATAGCCGAGCGCGCCGGACGGCTCAGCGAGGCTCTGGATTACCAGCGACGCTATGAGGCATGCGTTGACTCGCAGTATGAAGAAGACCGGAAGCTTGCACTCGCACAGTATGAGCGACGCTACAACTACACCCTGGTACAGGCCGAGCGTGACCGCTATGCTCTTGACAGTCAGCGCAAGACGGCACTTAGCATAGCCCTGATGGCTGTGCTCGTGGCTGTGGGCACAGGAGCTTTGTACGTCCACCAACGCTACCGCCGGCGCACAAAGGACGCCTTGCGCATGAAGGACGACCTGCTCGCCCAAAGCCTCGCCCTGGTGAAAGAGCGCGGACTGCAACTGATGCGGACCAAGCAGGAAGCGCAGGACAAGGAGATGGAACTGCTCACGAGTCTGAACGACAAGGACGAACAGCTCGTTGAACTGCGCCAGCAACAGCGCGAACTGAAAGAGAGCATACTGCACACCAACGACGTGATACGCAAGATTGAGGACATACGCCGCATGAACGAGGCCAAGAAGATTGCTTCGGCAAAGTCCATAGCCCTGTCGACCGATGAGATGCAGAACCTGATAGACTCCACAAACCTCTGCTACGACAACTTCGTGGAACGGCTCAAGCAACGTTTTGGCGAACTGACCACAGGCGACCTATGCCTCTGCTGTCTGCTGAAACTCGGCATCGGAGCACAAGACCAAAGCCTGCTTCTCAACACTACCGACTCAACCCTGCGCACAAGAAAGTACAGGTTGAAGAAAAAGAAGATGCAGCTTGACGACGATTACGGCACACTCGACGACTTCATGCATGCGTTCTGACCCCGTGTGCTTTCACCTTTTCATTTTATCCCCCTACACGACTACAGACAGAAAGATTTTCTGCCGTACAAGTGCCGATTTCGCCACGAAAACGGCACTTGTCTATATGTTAACACATGAACAAACGGCAATAATGCGCTTTATGACAACAACTTAGCCTCATTTGTATCAAAATGTCCGTGTCTATGCCTAAACCATGTCTTTGTGTTGTTTAAACAGGACTAACTGCGTAACTTTGCAATCAGAAATACAACGGTAACAAACACTACAACACAATACATTAACATTAAAAAGGAGAAAGCTTATGAGAAATCTTTTCTTTCTTTCGCTGCTGTTTGGCGGCAGCATGATGGCAGCAGCCCAAATCTCTACGGCCAGTCCGAAGGTTGTCTCCGCAGAGATGCTGAAGGCAAAAGTCCAGAAGTTTGAAATGCCAAAGACGTTCAATCCCCTCTCGCTCCAAAGGCAGTTTGACCAAAACCTGCTGCAGGAGCTTGCCAAGAAGAGCAAGTCTGGAGGCACACCCGTGGAGAACAACCGGCTACAGGTGGCCAAGGCACGCACGGGCAAGCAGCTCAACAGGGTTGGCGAGGCAGTTGACACAGTAGACTACTTCACCGTGGCGCAGTCGTACTACACCGACCGCTCATTTGTGAAGGACGGTGGCGATGTGCTCCCATACAAAATAGGTGTTGCCATAGACGGCACCAAGGTGACGTTTACCAACTTCTTCAACCTCTACGACCCCACATCGTGGTCGCCTGCCCACGACTACCCAATATCTGGCACCTACGATGCGGCAAAAAAGACCATCACCATACCCACCAAGTCAAGCTTTGCCGAAGCCACCGTCTGCGGCGACTTCTGGGGAACATACCCGGCCGTGCTGATGTGCGGAACGGTTGACGAAACCGGCAAGCTCGCCCCCGACAACGAACTGGTGTTCACCGTAGAGGGCGACTTCGACCGCATCACCACCGACCAGGCCGTGTGTGCATTCATGTACTCACCTGACGGTAGCCAGAGCTACGGCACTCAAGAGGCATTCAAGCGCATATACATACAAAAGCCGTCGGCAGGAGCCAAGCTCGTGACCATGGCCACCAAGGTTGACCTAGGAGCCTCTTTCCCCAACTACCCCATAAGCAAGACATTCGCCGTGGCCAACCTCGGCAACGATGCCACCGACTTTGTGATTGAGACCGAGAGCGACGACGACGCATTCTCCGTGTCACCCGTGTCGGGCAGTCTGGAAGGTCAGAGTGTGCAGAAGTTCATTGTAGGTTTTGAGGGCACAGCCAAAGGCGACTACGAAGGAATATCCACCATTGAGTGGGACGGCGAGGATGCCGAGCCTATCATGGTGCAGCTGACGGGTAGCGTGACCCCCTACCCCGACTATTCGGGAGCCGTGAAGGGCGGCGACCTTACCCTGACCACCGACATCGACTATCCGTTTGTAGTGGACACGCTCGACAACGGCACCATCGTGGCCGCGTCAGACACTAAGGGCAACGGTGGAGCTTCATCCAAGCTGTATGTCAAGTTCACCGTGCCTGAGGGCAAGCTCGGCACATTCTCATGGAAGGGCGTGAGCAACAACTCCAACTACTATTACTACAACGCCGGCGGCGTGTTCATCGACGACAACGGCACAGCCTACTCGGCCTTCACCGATGCCAACGAAGACATGTCTGACAAGGTGGAGTTTGCACCCGGCGAACATGTAGTGCGCTTCCAGTATGACGGCTACTACTATACAGGCGACCCCAACAACCGCCTCTACGTGTACGACCTCAACTTGGAACTGGCCGAGCTGGCCGATGACGCAGCCGAGCTGAAGACTCCTGCTGTCGACCTCGGACAATTCATCGTTGAGGACGACGCCCCGGCCACAGGCACAGGCGAAATAAGCCTTGTGAACAAGGGAAAGAACCCGCTCAAGGTGAACAAAATAACCATCAACGGCGACCAGGTCTTTACTGTTGCATCCGGCAACTCTGGCGTGGCCACCATGGAGACGCTCACTCTGCCCGTTGAACTGTCAGCCACCGAAGCCGGCGACTATGCAGCCACAGCCTACATCGAGACCAACGCCGGAACATACAACGTAGCCTTGAAAGCATTGGTACGCAACATGCCCGACTACCAAAGCATCGTTGCCGAAGGCGACTTCACCTTCACTACCGACGCAAGCCATCCGTTCCTCGTGGAGAACGGCGCAGCCTACAACTCTACGGCCAAGGTGACCGACACCGAGTACAATACGGCATCGTTCACAGCCTCGTTCACCGTGCCTGAAGGCAAGATTGGTATACTCTCATGGGACGGCGACTTAGACGCTATGGAGCCTACTGAAGCCGGCAACTGGTACACCACCGACTACGGTACGATTGAGATTGGGCACCCGTTGAACACCGGTTCGATGAGTTTCTGCGGACGCAATACCGACGCAGGGTCAAACGCGACATTCGCATCCGACGAGTTTTGGGCCTCTTATCTGCAATGCATTCCCGGAAGCCACTACATCAAGTTCATGTACACACAGAACGGCGACTCGAAATATGACGGCGAGGACCGCATGTCCATACGCAACCTGAAGCTCACTATAATGGACTTCAACGAGCACAACGCCGAACTGGCCAGCGACGAGGCCACATTCGACTCGACCTTTGTTGGCTACAACCGCTACACCACGACTACCGTCACGCTGAACAACCTTGGCAGCAAGGCGCTCAAGGTGATTGACATCCCACAAGCAGGAGCATTCTACGGCATCGTGCCTACCGATAGTGCGCAGTTCAGCAAGAGTCTTGACGTGACCCTGTGGTTCTATCCCACGGCACCTGGCGAATACAGCGACACGCTTACCATAAAGACCAATGCCGGCGACTTCAAGGTGGCTTGCACAGGTGTGGCCAAGAGTTCTGAGGGCTACATACTCGTGGGCGACTTCGAGGACGATGCTTACGGCTGGTCAACCTATGATGCCGACAAGGACGGCGAGGGCTGGAACCTCGGCTACAACCTCTTCGGCGGTGACTTCCCTGAGTATTGCCATAGCGGCAAGCAATGTCTCGGTTCTGCCTCCTACAGCTACTACAACGGCGACATCACGCCAAACAACTACACCTTCTCGCCGCTCATCGAAGTGCCTGAAGAGGGAGCCGAACTGAGCTGGTATGCAGCCGAGCAGAGCAAGCGCCGCGCCGGCGACCACTACAGCGTGTACATAGCCACACAGGAAGAGGTGGCCGACCCCGACAAGCTGGCCGACCTGACCGAAGTGTTCTCTGAGACGCTCGACTCTACAAAGGTTGACACATGGTCGTTCAACCACATCGACCTCACGCCGTATGCCGGCAAGACAATCGTAGCCGTGTTCCGCCACCACGACTGCACGGGCAACTGGCTCGTAAAGCTCGATGACGTGTTTGTATGGACAAAGGAGGCATGGAATAATGCCACCTCCGGCATTGACCACGCAACGGCAACCGGTGCCGCCAACGGCAAGCAGGTGGTTCGCCAAGAGACCTACGACCTGACGGGCAAGCTGATTACTGCTCCGACCACGGGCATAAGCATCGTGCGCACGGTGTATGCTGACGGCACTTGCACGACAACCAAGGTAATGCGCAAATAACAGACAACAGACCCATGGGGAGACAGCGGCTTTCAACACATACCGAACGGCCATTGTCCCCCCATCGGTTTTTTTTAGAAGAAATCCCCCATTGGTCTTTTTTAGAAATCACGCAAAAGAAAACATGAAAAAGAAGATACTATCACTCATGGCCTTCGCATGTATGGCCACCGCAGCTACAGCCCAGGACGTGAGCGGACTGCACTTGGGCTACTGCGACGGACGGCTGGCTTCGGCCGGCACCGTAGGCTCGTCGAAGAAGGACGTCTGGATGTCGGGAGCCATTGGACTGTCGCCAGACGACATGAAGCCCTACGCCAACTGCCACATCGACACCATCTGCGCCGGACTCGTCTCGAAGCTCAACATAGACAGTCTCGTGGTGTGGGTGCGCACGTCGCTCGATGGCGACAACCTTGCCGAGGGCAGTCTCACAAAGTCAGACATATTTAAAGGTTGGAACCGCGTGGGACTTAAACAGCCTTACACCGTACCAGCCAATCTGCAAGACAGCCTCTACATAGGCTACTCCTACCACCAGAAGAGTTCGGCCTATGGTTTGTCTATAGTCACTCCTGGCCAGCCGGGCGGCTTCTACGCCAACATAGCCGGCGAGGGTTGGCAAGACCGCAGCCAAGAGGGTGTGCTCAGCATAGAGGCACTCGTGTACGGCGACAACCTGCCTAAGCTCAACCTCGCCCTCAAGGCCATCAGCCTGCAAGACGTGTTCGTGTGCGACAAGGGTACGCTTAAAGTTAGCGCAACGATACGAAACATTGCCACACAGACAGTTACGGGCTTCGACTTTACCACAACCGTTGATGGCATCGACGAGCCTTGCGTGGCTCACGTAGACACCACCCTGGCCTACGATGAGGAGAAGACGGTGGAGTTCACCGTGCGCCCGGCCATAACCGAGGCCACTCCAGACAAGCGCAAAGTGACGGTGACGTTGGCCAAGCTCAACGAGGGCGACGACGAGAACATGGACGACAACACCCTGAGCGACACCATCGCTGTGGCAAGGTACGACTACACCCACAACGTACTCGTGGAGGAGTTCACCACCGAGGATTGCTCCAACTGTCCGCGCATGGCCAACATTCTGCACGAGATACTGGCAAGCGGCAAGTATGGCGACAGGCTCAACATAATCTGCCACCACTCGGGCTACTATACCGACTGGCTCACCACGGTCTACGACACGGGCTACCTCTGGTTCTTCAACGCCGGCGGCTCCACCTACGCTCCAGCTCTGATGGTTGACCGTATGCCGTTCGGCGGCTCCACGGCGGTAATATGCCCGTCAACCCAGTCGGAGGCCGAGCTTTACATAGACTATTGCATGGCGCAGCCGGCATTCGTGTCGCTCGACATTACCGCCGAACTGGACAGTCTCAACGACAAGATGCTCAATGTGCGTGTGAAGGGCGAACGCTCCAAAGCCGACATCACATCGGGCAACCCGCGCATAGTGGTGACGCTTGTGGAGAACGACATCGCAGCACGCAGTCAGGCCGGCGGCGTTTCGAGCTTCACACACCAGCACGTGAACCGTTCAATCAACAACGCCTGGGGCGAGGAGATAGAGTGGAACGGCGACGAGTATGACTACTCTTGCAGCCTTAGTCTACGCGACGACTACAAACGCGAGAACATGCAGATAATAGCCTACATTTATGGCTACGACAAGGACGACGCCACCAACTGTAGCGTGGCCAACTCGGCAGCCATCAACATGCCGGCCGAAGCCACAGGCATCAACGCAACGAAGACCGACAGGGCTATGAACGCAAAGAAATACTATGACCTGTCGGGTAGCCAAGTGCCCGAATCGCAGCTGCGCCCCGGCTTGTACATCGTGAAAGAAGGCGGCAAGACCGTGAAGCGCATGGTGCGCTAACCATGACAGGCTAAGGCCGATAACAGCCAATACACAAGGGACTTCCGCAAGTTTGTGGAAGTCCCTTTTTTAATGGCAATCCCTGTGATACGTAGTTATATAAGTTTTACATCTCCTGTGTTTGCATTGGCATTTTAGACCTGTTTTTAGTCTTTTTCGGGCAGATATTCCTATTTTTGCACATTATTAGTGATTGCGAAGAGGCAGGAACGGTGTGTTCCTTGGCGTTTCATGTGGCGTGGACAGCGGTTATTGCAGGCATCAGAACTGCGTGACACACACGGCGTCTACGGTTGGCACCTGTGTGCGATTGCCGTAGCTTAGCCTTTCACATTATTACAACATAAGTACAGCAGGATGAAGAAAAATTTGGGGTTGACTGTCGTGATACTTGTCACAGTTGTACTTGCAAGCCTCTGTGGCTCGGTCAACTACGACAAAATATACGGAGAATGGAAATCTGCGCCTGTGCGCGAGCTGAAGCTGCTCGGCAACGACTGCCTTAACAAAGGGCGTATGGATAGTGCGCTAATGTTCTTCACCATGTCGGCAGAAAAATACCGTAGCGACATGCCCGACAGCGACAAGAGCATTTGCGCCGGGGCATACAGCAACGCCGGCTACATATACTTCTACTACCGCAACGACTACTCATCATCGTACACCTGTCTGCTGAAGGCGCAGGAGATAATCGACGAGGTCAACGACACGACGTTGTACCCATACATATACCTCAACATGGGCAACATCTACATCAACTACAACGACTACAAGACCTCGTCCGAACTTTACCGCAAAGCCTTCTACGCCAGCGTGAGGGTGAACAAACTGGACATATTGTTCACATCATTCTGCAATCTGGCCAACCTTGCCGTCTACGCTGACGATGCCCAAAGCGTGATGCCGGAGGTAAGAACGCTGCGCCGACTGAAGATACCTCCCATGACCATGCGTGACTATACATACAGCGTGTGCAACGCAATTGAGTGCGTGGCCCGTGGCGACTACCGTGGAGCTATAGAGTGGCAGCGCAAGTCGCTTGGGCAAATAGACACCAAGCTGACGCCCGAACGCTATCGGCTTGGCTCGATGAACATAATGGCACACATGTACGCCAAGATGGGCAACTACGCCGAGGCCGCGCGGATAACGGGCGAGGTGGAGCGCGAGTCGCGCGGACTTGCCCTTGACCTGCAAGCCGAGGCTTGCGAACATCTGTCGGAGTATTGCGCAAAGATGGGCAACGACAGCAAGGCCGTACTGTGGCACACCCGCGGTCTGCAACTGTCCGACTCGCTGTTCCGCAGTCAGCAGTACGGGCGCATACGCGACATGAAGTCGACCTTTGAGACAGGCAAGATAGTCGACAAGATGCGTGAGTCGGAAAACCGGCGGCAAACGACGATGCTCGTGCTCGTCGTGGTTGGCATCGGCACGGCCGTAGTGCTCGCCATGGCCGTGCTGCTGAAGCTGAAGAACAACCGTCTACAACGCAGCAACCGCGACCTGTTCCTGCGCAATGAGGAAGTGATGCACCTGGGCGAGAGTGAGCGCCGCCGCAGCGAAATCTACGAGCGCAAGATAGCCGAATACGAGAAGCAAATAGCTGAACTGAGCCACAACGACGCGTCTGACTCACAGCCGGAACAGAAGTATCAGGGCAGCACGCTCGACGACTACGCCAAGCAGCAACTGCTCAGCCGCATCAACGCCACGCTCGACAACGTGGACGAGATTTCCGTAACAGACTTCTCCGTTGACAGGCTTGCGCGGCTTGTGGACTCCAACTCCAAGTATGTGTCGCAGGTGATAAACGAAGCCTACGGCAAGAATTTCAACACCCTGCTCGGCGAGAAGCGCGTGCGCCAGGCCTGCCTCCGCCTGTCAGATACCGACAGCTACGGCAACGTCACCATCGAGGCCATAGCCAGCGGCCTTGGTTTCAAGTCGCGCAGCAACTTCGTAACGGTGTTCAAGCGCGTTACGGGACTCACTCCATCGGAATACAAACGTATCAGCACAGACAAAAACCGTGACGAATAGTAGCGTCATAGGCAAACAACATGTCAAAAAGTCACCGCAAACGCACGTTTTTGTGTCAATTCGGGAATAAGAACATACTTATTCCCTCTTTTTTTGCCCGTAAAACACCACATAGGTAATTTTGCGGCAACGAAAACAACAGAGTTTACAAATTAAACAGAAAGCGTATGAGCAACACGACACGCACATTAACGTTTGCGGCAGCATTGGTTATGGCAGCCGCACAAACAACAGCCTTTGCCACCAACGACGGAGGCAAGCACATGGCAACAGCCACGTTTACGCAGTCGGCATCTGCGGCAAAGCACTCAAAGGTCGACATGAAAAAGATGGCCGACCGCACCGTGGAAAAGATAAAGAAGGCACAGCCCATCGAGGTTGGCCAGTTGCGGCAGATGCGCAAGGCACAGCGCGAGGCCGAGGCCGACGAGAAGTGGGAGACGCTGGTTTCCGAAGACTTCTCGCTGTGGAGCAAAGGAACCGAGGACGCTCCCGACTCCATCATGTATCCCACCACATATAACGAAGACGGAAGCTGTGTGTTGCCCGACAGCATGTTCCACACACCGGGCTGGAGCGGAGTGGGACTCTACCAGGCAGGAGGCAACATAGCCCTCGCCTATCCTAACGTGGGCGGCGTATTCAACACCCCGTCCATGGTCATGCAAGGCAAACTGCGCGTAAAACTGCGCGTAAAGGCCATCAACGGCAGCGTACTGTTCTTCATGAATGTGGTGGCCGGCAACTGGATGCATCCCTACGACCCCATCGGCTATCAAATGAACTATTACAATTTGAAGCCGGATGACGGATGGCAGGATCTCGAGCTTGACATAATCAACACCTATGGCGGTAGCGACTGCTTTGTCCAGGTGAACGGAATGGCTTACAACAAAGGTGCAATCATCGTTGACAGCATCTCCATTGAGCGCGACGCCAACTTCGTATCCACCCCCACAGGACTTGGCGCAAGCCACTTTACCTACACGGGTTTCACAACATCGTGGGACAAGGCCGCAGGTGCCGATTCCTATGTGGTGAACCTCTACGAGAACAAGAAGACGAGCGACCAGAACTTCATCAGCAGCAACGACTTTGAGGATGCTACGGTCAACGCCGATGGCTCGTTCACCGGACTCGGCGAGGGCTGGAGCGGACGGTTTGCCGATGAGGCCGCCTCGCCTTGGATTACCGACGAACCCTTCGAGGGCGACAAGTCGCTCAAGGTGGCAAGCGACAACGACACCCTCTTCTTCGAACTTCCCGGCAGCTACATACGTGACCTCAGCTTTGCGGTAAAGTCAATAAAGTACACAGAAGACTCGTATGCAGAAATAAACTTCGGATTTTACAATGGAGCAAAATGGTCAACCTTTGCCATCAGCGCAACTAAAGCTGCTGACTGGACAACGGCGAAGTTCTCCGATGTCAGCACTTTTGTGCCGGGCAACTACACCAAACTGCGCATTTACGGCTATGATTTCGAAAGCGATGCGGTTAACGGCGACTCAACCGTGATGGCCATCGACGACATTGTGGTGGAGACCACGCCAAAGGTTGAGATGACGCAGGTGGTGAAGGACGCCACAACAACCGACACCTACATGGCGTTTGACAACCTCGACACCAACAACGAATACCACTTCACCGTGCAGGGCGTGACCGACGACGGACGCTCATCGACCATAAGTGCCGACACCTATGCCTACGGCGTGGCCGCACCTCATGTGCTTGAGGCCACCAACGTGGACAAGCGCGGAGCATTCACGGCCAACTGGGAGGCTGCTCCAAATGCCGAAGCATACGTGCTGCGCAGCTATGAGGTGTACAACTTGCCAGAGGACAAGGAGCAGTATGTGGTGTTCGACGAGAACTTCAGCAAGAACACTGAAGGCTCTGAAGACCAGATTAAATCGCTTGAAAACTATTCGTACACCAGTCTGGACAACTACACCGACAACGCCGGCTGGTCAGGCAACGGCACCATACTGTGCAACGGCATGGTGGGATGCACATACGACTACTACTCGGCATACGACATGCTCTCGCCCGAAATCAGCCTCAACAACAACGGCGGCGACTACAACGTCACGGTGACTTTCAAGACCCTTGAGGACGGCACCACACTCTATGTGCAGGGCGACAACACCACTTATCAGGCCATCCAGACCGACACGGCCGGCACATACACCGCCACAGTCAAGCTCTACGGCGGCACGCGCTTCAGCCACCTGATGTTCTACGCAAGCAGCTACGCACAGTTCCTGCTCGACCGCGTGACGGTGACTCAAGACCTGAAGAAGGGCGACCAGCTTTACACCTGCCTCTCAGAGACGAAGATAACCGACGGCTCTACATCCTTCCGCATAAACGGACTGGAGCCTGACCCCGACTACTCCTACGCCTACAACCTCGTGTCATACACCCTGCGCTGCGGCACCACATACAGATCCGAACGTTCTGACAACCAGGAGGTGAAGTTCTTCGATACCGACGGCATACGCACCGCCACCAAGGCCGAAACCGAGGGTGCAACCGAGATATTCGACCTGTCGGGACGCAGAGTGCAGACCATAGGCGGCAAGGGCGTCTACATCATAAAGAACGGCGACAAGATTCGCAAGGTATCCGTAAACAAGTAATACTGTCAAGAAGAAAATAATAAGTAATACTGTCGATAACACCCATAGGGGCCATGGCCATGCACAAAAGCCGTGGCCTCTTGGTGTTATGGAAAAGCAAGTGACGTTTTTTTTTAAAAAGCACACCTAACAATGCACATCAAAGCTACATTATCACTCATGCTGTGCTGCCTGGCCTTTGCCGACGGCGCGGCGCAAGAAGCTGCCAGCGAGATACGCTGCGGCTTCGACGGCGGCATCCCGTCTGACTTCACGCTGATTGATGCCGACGGCAACACTCCTTCGCCCGACCTCAGCAAGTATGGATTCAGCGTAGGCACGCCCTGGGTGGCCTACTATGTGGAGAAGGAACAGAACTTTGTGGCCGCAAGCACGTCGTGGTATGAGAAGAGCGGCACGTCGAGCGACTGGCTCATACTGCCCCCGATAACCGTCGGGTCGGCGGAGTCCGTTGTCTCGTGGCGCGCCAAGGCCACCGACAGCCGATACAGCGACGGCTATGCGGTTTATGTGACCACGGGCGAGGGTCTGTCTGTGACCGACTTCGACACCTCTGCCCCACTCTTCTCCACCAAGGCCGAGGCTTCGGCGTGGACGCGCCACAGCATCAGTCTCGCCCAGTATGCAGGACAGACGGTACGCATAGCCTTCGTAAACAACTCCACCGACTGTTCGGTGCTCTACCTTGACGACATTTTTGCCGGCAAGCCCAAGGCGGCACGCGTGGTGCTCGAAATGCCCTACGTGGTGAAGCCCACCGACAAGGTCACCGTGAAAGGCTCCGTGGCCACCGACCTCGATACCGTGGTGAAAGGCTTTACCGTGGGCTACGAGTATGGCGGCAGCAAACACACCAAGACCTTCGCCGATGCGGAGATTGCCCCAGACTCCGTCTATGCCTTCGAGTTCGCCCCCGACAGCACCGTTGCCCTTGGCACAGCAGCCACAGTAAGCGTGTGGGCAGAGCATGGCAGCGACAGCTCCACGGTGGAGCGCACATTGCAGTCGCGCAGCCAGAAGATGGTGGTAGAGGAGCTTACGGGCAGCTGGTGCGGCTATTGCGTGCGCGGAACGGTAAACATGAAGCACATGCTCCAGAAGCACCCCGACACGTTCATAGGCATCGCCGTACACAGCGGCGACTTTCTCAGCGTTGACGACTACAGCCTATACGTGTACACTCTGGCCTCCAAGGCCGGCAACGTGGGCTACCCCTGCTCCGTAACGGGCCGCGACTACACCATGGGTACAGGCGTTGACCAGTGGAACGAGCTGTACGACTACATCACCGCCCAACCCATAGAGGCCACGGTAGGGCTGAACATAGAGCCTACCGGTATTGACGGCGAATACACGGCCACATCGAGCGTGGTGTTCAACGCGCAGTCGCTTGGCAGCCGCTACCGCTTGGCCTACGCCATAATGGAAAACGACGTGTATGAGCCTGACGACGCACGCTATCGCCAGCACAACTCCTACGCAGGAGGCACAACGCCCATGGACGGCTACGAGAACCTCGACGAGTATGTCACCGACTACCATTTCGAGCACGTGGCGCGCGGCACGATAGGTGAGCCGGAAGGCATCGGCGGCAGTCTGCCCGAATACATCGAGGCCGGCAAGGAATATGAGCACAAGGTCACATTCCAACTGCCCGACGCGGTGCTCAACGCCGACAATGTGCAGGTGGTGGCCATGATTATAGACACCCGCGACAACACCATCGTTAATGCCGACCGCGTCAACCTGACAGGTAAACAGGCCTCTATCGCCCACACTCGCAGCGACTGTGGCCAGAGGCAAGACCGATTCTACACCATCGACGGACGCGCCGCCAGCGGCAGCAGCCGTGGACTGATTATTGTACAAAATGTCAAAGACGGTTCGGTGAGGAAGATTGTGCGCAAGTAATGTTCCTCTTTGCTTTTTTAAGTGGCGGCAAAACATGTTGGTGTGATTTGCCGCCATTTTTCTTTCATGTGTTTTTCTACATGGTTAATGATCAGAGGTGGTTTGGCTGGTATGATGTTGGGGGTGATTATGATGGTGGTTATGAAAGTGGGTGTTGGGTTGTTTGCTCCAGGCTCGGCACATACGGGGCCTTCGGGATTCGTTCGGGATTCGTTCGGGATTTCAATCGGGGCAGCATGTTTTTTCTTCTTCACGATGCAAAGTTAATACATCCGGTGGCGGCGGTCGTGCGATAAGGTGCGATAGCGTGCAATAACGTGCGATTTCGCAATGGTATGAGCGAGGGCACCACACCTCCTGAGTTTGCCTCACGGGCCTAGGGCGGAGTTTCCTTCGTAAGTGGCCGTTTCCAAATTGTCTGCCACTCAATATTATCGTAAATGTTTAGGACAACACTGGAAAAATGCGTAATTTTGCAAACCGAACGATACACTCGTCAGTAATGATAAGCAACAAGGACTACATTCAACTGCAAGCATACACACGATACGACGGTGCCCTGACGGCCGTGGTCTGGACTGTCAGCTTTGCCCTGTACATAGCGGGCATTTCAAATCCGCTGTCCATGATGGCAGGAATGGGACTGGCTGTGTTCTCCCCGTTTTTCATAGCCCTGCGTTTGCGGCGGTTCCGCGATGGAGCCTGCAACGGCTGCATATCGTTTCGCTGCGCCTATGTCTATTCGTTTTCCGTTTTCTGCCACGCCGCGCTGCTCTTTGCCGTTGCCCAATACGTCTATTTCGCCTTCATCGACAACGGCTATCTGGTGGGCTGCATGACGGAGCTGCTGAACGAACGGGAAGCGAAGCAGATGATACAGGGCTACGGAATGGAAAAGGCTGTGGAGGAGAGTCTGCAGGCCATACGCACGGTGAGGCCGATAGACTATGCGCTGAACAATCTCTCACTCAATTTCATAATAGGCCTTGCGGTGAGTCTGCCCATAGCCGGAATAATGAAGAGAGACGGGAGCAACGGCTGAGGCAGGAAAACCGTGGAGACTACTGTAACTAAAAGCAATAAACAAGAAAAAACTGATATAGAATATGGACATTTCCGTTATCATTCCCTTGTATAATGAGGAGGAATCGCTGCCCGAACTGTATGCGTGGATAGGGCGAGTCATGGACGAAAACAAGTTTTCCTATGAGGTGATTTTCGTTAACGACGGCTCTACCGACCGCTCCTGGGAGGTGATAGAAGACCTGGCTGCCAAGCACAAACAGGTGCGCGGCATAAAGTTCCGCCGCAATTACGGCAAGAGTCCGGCTCTGTACTGCGGCTTCAAACAGGCTCAGGGCGATGTGGTAATCACCATGGACGCCGACCTACAGGACTCTCCCGACGAGATTCCCGGACTGTACAAGATGATAAAGGAGGACGGCTACGACCTCGTTTCGGGCTACAAGCAGAAGCGCTACGACCCGCTGTCGAAGACCATACCCACCAAGCTGTTCAACGCAACGGCAAGGAAGATAAGCGGAATAAAGAACCTGCACGACTTCAACTGCGGACTCAAAGCCTACCGCAAGGACGTGGTGAAGAATATAGAAGTGTATGGCGAGATGCACAGATACATACCCTACTTGGCCAAGAACGCCGGATTTGACAAGATTGGCGAGAAGGTGGTGCACCACCAGGCACGCAAATACGGCAAGTCGAAGTTCGGCCTCAACCGTTTCTTCAACGGCTATCTTGACCTTATCACACTGTGGTTCCTGAGCAGTTTTGCCCGTCAGCCCATGCACGTGTTCGGCTTCCTGGGGTCGATAGTGTTCTTCATCGGCTTCATCTCCGCCATAGGTCTCGGTTTGGACAAGCTCTATGCCCTGTCGCAGGGAATACCGCAGCACCTCGTAACCGACTCGCCCTACTTCTACATAGCTCTCACGATGATGATGATAGGCACCCAGCTGTTTCTGGCAGGCTTTCTCGGCGACCTCATCAGCCGCTCTTCGAGCAAGCGCAACGACTATCAGATTGAGGAGGAGATAAGATGCGGCGAATAGCCCTCGCCCTCACTCTGGCCGCTGCCTTGGCCGCCTGTTCGTCCATAGACTGTCCGGTGCAGAACACGGTGAGCACGGGCTACGGACTGTACAAAAGCGACGGCTCGGCCGACACCCTGCGCTGCGACACGCTGACAATAGCGAGCACAAGGCGTGACGGCAACGACACGATACTGCTCAACCGCAGCGTGAACGCCACAAAGTTTGAGCTGCCCATAAGCAGCGGAGCAGCCACCGACACACTCTTCATCGAACTGAAAGACACCACGTCGGCGGTATGCAGAGACACTCTGTATGTAGACAAGAACGACTATCCGCACTTCGAGTCGGTAGACTGCAGCATGTCTTATTTCCACACCCTCACAGGCATAAGATGGACAGGCAACGCCCTCGATTCGGCCATCATCACAAATCCGAACGTCAACTATGATGTCTCAACGCAGCATATACGCCTTTATTTCAAGCCTCGCAATTAGTCTGTGCCTTGCGCTCACGGCAAACGGACAAAGCAAGATATTCACGGTTGAGAAGGACTCCGTGCCCTTTTTCAACGGTTTGTCCGTGTCGGTAGACCTTGCCGGACCGGCCATGATTGCCCTCAGCGACTACGGAGAGTATGAGGGGGCACTAAGGGTGAACCTCCACGACCAGTATTTCCCCGTGTTTGAACTCGGCTACGGCAAGGCCAACCACGACGACGAAGTTACCGGCATAAGCTACAAGACCGCTGCGCCATACTTCCGCATAGGCTGCGACCTCAACCTGCTGAAGAAAAAGCACACCAAGAACCGGCTCTACGGAGGCCTCAGATACGCCTTCACTTCATATAAGGTTGACATTGCCCGCCCGGGACTGCAAGACCCTGTATGGCAATGGGACGCTCCGGTTGACCTGCAAGGCGAGCGGTGCAGCCAGCATTGGATAGAAGCGGTGTTTGGCGTTGACGCACAAGTGTGGGGACCGCTCCATCTGGGCTGGAACGTGCGCTACAAGAGGCGCATAGCCCACAAAGACAGCAGCGCAGGCAACACTTGGTACATCCCCGGCTACGGCGTTTATTCAGACACTCGCATCGGAGCTAACTTCAACGTCATCATCGACATATAAAAAGCCCCGACACACAGACTCACCCCCAGACAAACTACTTCCCGAATGGACAAAAACAAAAGAAACAAGCGGTTGGTGTGGCAGTTGCCGTTCCTTGCATTCCTGATTGTCGGCACCATCCTTATCATCAGAAACCAGAAACAGGCGCCCTACCAGCACAGCAGCGGCCTCGTGTTCGGCACAAGCTACAACATAACCTACCAATGCGACTCCGACCTGACCAGACGCATAGAGGCTGAGCTGCAAAAGGTGGACAACTCGCTGTCTACGTTCAACAAAAACTCGTGCATATCCGCCGTAAACAGAGGAGAAAACGTGGAGGTTGACGACATGTTCCGCGAGGTTTTCCTTCTGGCGGAAAGCGTTTCAAAGGAAACTGACGGAGCCTTTGACATCACCGTGGCTCCGCTGGTAAATGCCTGGGGCTTCGGCTTCAAGCACGGAACGCCGCCCACAAAGCATTCCATAGACAGTCTGATGGCCACAATAGGCTACAACAAGGTGACGCTGTCCGGCAAACGCGTGAGCAAGTCCGACCCTCGCACCATGCTTGACTGTAGCGCAATAGCCAAAGGCTACGGATGCGACGTGGTAGCAAGGATGTTCAAAAGTCTGGGAATAGCCAATTTCATGGTGGAAATAGGCGGAGAGATAGTGGCAAACGGCATAAACGACAAGCGTCTGCCGTGGAAAATCGGAGTGACAAAGCCCAACGACGACTCGCTCAACGTCAACAGCGAGATACAGACCGTGCTCAACGTGACCGACAAGGCTATGGCCACGAGCGGCAACTACCGCAACTTCTACTACAAGAACGGCAGGAAATATGCCCACACAATAGATCCGAAAACCGGCTATCCGATACAGCACAACATTCTCTCCTCAACCGTAATAGCCGACAACTGCGCCACGGCCGACGCATACGCCACGGCATTCATGGTGCTTGGACTTGACGGGGCAAAGAAAGTGCTCGAACATCATCCCGAACTCATGGTCTATTTCATCTATTCGGACAAGAACGGAAAAAACGCCGTTTGGTATTCGCCGTCCATGAAAGGCAAATTTCTAAAGGACGACAATCTATAGAACCACCCTAAACTAAAGACAGGCAGAGAAACATGCAGACGCTACAGATTTACGACAGACTGTTGCAGTTTCCGCTGTTTCTGGGCTTGGGCATGGACGACCTGACCCACATTGCCGGACACACAAGGTTTGACTTCAGAAAATACGCAGCAGGCAAACGCATAGTGGGCGAAGGGCAGATTTGCAACGAAATCCTGTTGCTCACCAACGGCAGACTGCTGATGCGCACTTCTGCCTTCGACCACAGCTATTCTGTGGAAGAGGAAGCCCCAGCACCATACACCGTGCAGCCCGAGTGTCTGTTCGGACTTACACAACGCTACCGCAGCACCTTCACGGCCATTACCGACACCAACTTCATAGTAATAGGCAAGAAAGAACTGGAAAGACTGTGCAATGCGTTTACGGTGGTGCGCATGAACCTGACCAACACCCTTGCCACGCTGTCGCAAAGGCAGTCTGCAAGGCCGTGGCGGCGGCAACCGCAGGAGCTGAGCGGACGCATAACGGCGTTCATCGCGGACAGATGCCAGTATCCTGCCGGCAGGAAGACTGTAAGAATACTCATGTCGCAGTTGGCCAGCGAGCTTAACGACAACCGTCAGAACGTGTCGACAGCACTCAACAGCATGCAAAACGACGGACTCATAAATCTGCATCGGGGGCGCATAGTGATTCCCTCGCTTGAAAAACTCATCACCGGCCGGCAATGACCGCCACCAAACAGTTGCTGCGCATAGTCTTGTCGCCAGCACCTTGATGATGTTCTTCATATCCTCCTGCCGTAGTCATAAAGTTTTTATTTTCTTCCATAAAAATATCCGCAATTCCCACACGGATTTCACCGGTTACACGGATAAAATATGTGTTAATCTGCGAGATTTGCGGGAGAATTTATCTCGAGCCGTACAGGCTACTTCAAATATCCAATATCAGCTTAGCCCATTCTGGCAAATTTTCCTCATACAGCTTAGCCAACTCGCCAAAGCTCATACGGAACAATGGAGCAACCTCATGATTGTCTATCGAGTTGTCATAGAGATAAGTTTTGTCTGTATATAGGGAAGCCTTGCGACAATTGACAATAGACTTTTGGTAACGAGATATGATTTTCGTAATCGGGACATCGTGTCCGCCCTCCATTACTCGTTTGGCGATTCTTGCTGCATTTATCTGAGGATTCTTAGTGCAAACAAAAAACAAGCGGATGAAGAAACCTGCCTCATGGGCACGACGGATAAAATCGACCTTGTCCTCTATAGACAATACGGTCTCAAAGATGAAGCTATGTTTTTCCCGAAGGCATTTCTCACGCAAATCTTCACAGTACTGCACCGATTACATAATTGCCTCACGGGAATTCCAGTCGCCAAACTTCTCTTGCGCCACAATGTCGGGATTGACATAAATGGCATCCTCCATCCACTCATGGTGCAAGAGTTAGGAGGTCCCAGAAGTCTTGCCTGAGCCATTAGGTCCGGCTATCACTATCAAAACTGGCTTATGCTCTTTGATTGCATTCATAAGGCATTTCTTCTATTCCAGTCTTGTATTTCTCTCTTCATCTGCAATGCTATGTTATCGAAAAACTTGCGATTAGCCTCTTCACCCTTACACTTTGCCTCCTCTGCTACTTCTTTCATCAGCTGGGAAAGGATTTCGTCTGAAGGTTCTTCCAGACTGGTCAGCTTATATGTATCTATTGTTTGACTGCTCATAATTTCGAAACCATTAATCAGCATATGTACTGTAAAGATATGATTTCCCCGTGAAACCGCCAAATATTTTGGGAATATCTTTCTTTTATTCCCCACCGCAGTATTGCTGCACATAGTTGTTACACAGTCAAACCGGACGGGGCGGAATGGCCACAAGAGGCAGGGCAAAAAAGTATAGCCGCACTTCATGTTGTCATTTTTAATGTGTAACTTTGCACTCTGAATTTCACAGAAACACTTAATGGACAACAAACAAAACAGCAAAGCTTTCTCCATGATAGCCGACATAGAAGGCGACTTCAGCGAGCTGACCAACCTTGAAATGCCGGAAACTCTGCCTGTCTTGGCCGTCAGAAACCTGGTTCTATTTCCGGGAGTCGTGTCGCCGATACTGATAGGACGCGAGTCAAGTCTGGCACTCGTCAGGAAAGCGGAGAAAACAGGCTGCATCATAGCCGTTGTGTGCCAGCGCGAACCTGACATCGACGACCCTACAAAGAAAGACCTGTACGCCTACGGAGTGTTTGCGCGCATAGTAAAGGTAATATCCATGCCCAACGGCCACGTCACCGCAATAGCCCAGGGACTGGGGAGAATGGAACTGCTCAGTCTTGCCGCACGCAGGAAACCGTTTCTCACAGGAACGGTGCGCAACGCGCCGGAAACGCTGCCCGACAAAGAGGACAAGGAGTTCAACGCAGGAGCGGAGGCTCTGCGCCAAATCACGTCTGAATATATCAAGGTGAGCGACGAAATACCCGAAGAGGCTACCTTTGCCATACACAACGTGCACAACGATGTGATGGCTCTGAATTTCATCTGCACCAACATGCCTTTTTCCATCAAGGAAAAGATGGCTCTGCTCGGCAAAGACTCCGTGAAGAAGAGACTGCTGAGCACCATGCGCATCATAAACAGGGAGCTTTCGCTGCAAAATCTCAAGCAGGACATACGCAACAAGACGCGTGACGACATCGACGAACAGCAGCGCAACTACTTCCTGCAGCAGCAGATAAAGAACATGCAGGCCGAGATAGGCAACGGAGAGAATGCTCCGGAGAAGCAGGAACTGCTGGAAAAGGCAAAGAAAAAGAAATGGAACGAGGAAACGGCCAAGGCGTTCCAGAAGGAAATGGACAAGCTGGACCAGATAAACCAGCAGAGTCCCGACTACAATGTGCAGCTGACCTATCTGCAAACCTTCGTTGCACTGCCCTGGGGCGAATACACCAAGGACGACATGAACCTCACCCGTGCCCAGAAGGTGCTCGACAAGGACCACTACGGCATGGAGAAGGTGAAGGAGCGCATACTGGAATACATGGCCGTACTGAGCCTTAGAGGTGATTTGAAGTCGCCCATACTGTGCCTTTACGGCCCTCCCGGCGTGGGAAAAACAAGTCTCGGCAAGAGCATAGCGGCCGCCATGAAGCGCAAATACGTGAGGGTTTCGCTCGGAGGACTGCACGACGAGGCCGAAATACGCGGACATCGCCGCACATACATAGGCGCAATGCCGGGACGGATAATCAAGAACATACAGAAGGCTGGGTCGTCCAATCCCGTTTTCATACTCGACGAGATAGACAAGCTGACGCAGAACACGGTCAACGGAGACCCGGCTTCAGCTCTTCTGGAGGTGCTTGATCCGGAGCAGAACGCCGCTTTCCACGACAACTACCTTGACGTTGACTACGACCTCTCGAAGGTTCTGTTCATCGCAACGGCCAACGACCTCAACACAATACCGCGCCCCCTACTCGACCGCATGGAGCTGATAGAGGTGAGCGGCTACATTACCGAGGAGAAGGCCGAGATTGCCAAACGCCACCTAATACCCAAGGAGAAGGAAAACAACGGAATGGGCAACGAGGCCAAGCTGACGTTTACCAAACAGGCGATAGAAAAGATAATAGAACAGTACACGCGCGAGAGCGGGGTGCGCCAGCTGGAGAAGCAGATAGACAAGTCTATGCGCAAACTCGCCCTGCACAAAGCCAAGGACGGAGAACTACCGTACACGAAGATAACGCCCGCGGAGATAGAAGACCTGCTCGGCAAGCCTCCATTCTACCGCGACATCTACCAGGGCAACGCCTACGCCGGCGTAGTCACGGGACTGGCATGGACAAGTGTGGGCGGAGAGATTCTGTTTATCGAAACGAGTCTCAGCAAGGGCAAGGGCGCAAAGCTCACGCTGACGGGTAATCTCGGCGACGTGATGAAAGAGTCGGCTGTGCTGGCTCTGGAATATGTGAAAGCCCATGCGGATAAGCTCAAGATAGACTACCGCATATTCGACAACTGGAACATCCACATCCACGTGCCGGAAGGTGCCACGCCGAAAGACGGCCCTTCTGCCGGAATAACCATCGCCACGTCGATAGCCTCTGCCCTGACGCAGCGCAAAGTGCGCCGGAATACAGCCATGACCGGCGAGATTACACTTCGAGGCAAGGTGCTTCCCGTAGGCGGAATAAAGGAAAAGATACTCGCAGCCAAGCGTGCCGGCATTACAGACATAATAATGTGCCAGGACAACCGCAAGGATATTGAGGAAATACCCGACGTATATCTCAGCGGAGTCAGCTTCCATTATGTCGAAAACGTGCAGGATGTGTGGAATTTCGCACTAACTGACGAGCTGGTGGACAACCCTCTGAAGTTTGAAATACCCGAAGAAGAACAGCCGAAGAAGGCCGAATAGCAAGCCAAAAAAGCCAATTAGCAGGCAAAAAAAACGGCAAACGGCGATGAAAAAGACAACCTGACGGTTAAGCCAAACAGGCAGAATAACAATATAAATGACGTTTGAACTACAACACACCGACCCCTATTCCGATGCAAGGACTGGCCTGTTGACCACCGCCCACGGCACAATCAAGACTCCTATCTTCATGCCCGTCGGTACGTGCGGCAGCGTGAAAGGCGTGCATTTCAAAGAACTTGAGGAGCAGGTAAAAGCGCAAATCATCCTCGGAAACACCTATCACCTGTACCTGCGGCCGGGACTTGACACACTCAAGGCTGCCGGAGGACTGCACAAGTTCAACGGTTGGGACAAGCCGGTACTTACTGATTCGGGCGGTTTCCAGGTGTTTTCGCTCACCGGAATAAGGAAGTTGCGCGAAGAAGGATGCGAATTCCGCTCGCACATAGACGGTTCCAAGCACATATTCACACCGGAAAACGTGATGGATACCGAGCGAATAATAGGCGCAGACATAATAATGGCACTTGACGAATGTCCGCCGGGAAAGAGTGACTACCAATACGCCAAGAAGAGTCTGGGCCTTACACAACGGTGGCTCGACCGTTGCATCAAGCGTTTCAACGAGACGGAACCGCTGTACGGCCATGAGCAGAGCCTCTTCCCCATCGTTCAGGGCTGCACATACAGAGACTTGCGCAGCGAAGCGGCCAAGTTCGTGACCGACAAGGGAGCTGACGGCAACGCCATCGGGGGCTTGGCCGTAGGAGAACCGGCCGAGACGATGTATGAAATGATTGAGGTTGTCAACGCCATATTGCCCAAAGACAAGCCCAGATACCTGATGGGGGTTGGAACTCCCCAGAACATACTTGAGGCGATTGAGCGCGGCGTGGATATGTTCGATTGCGTCATGCCTACCAGAAACGGACGCAACGCCATGCTGTTCACTTACCATGGCACGATGAACCTGCGCAACAAAAAGTGGGAACGGGACTTTACCCCCATTGACCCCGACGGTTGCTATGTTGACAAGCGTTACACCAAAGCCTACCTGCACCACTTGTTCAAGGCAGGGGAACTATTGGCCATGCAGATAGCCAGCATACACAATCTTGCATTCTACTTGCGGCTCGTCACTGACGCACGCCAGCACATTGAAAACGGAGACTTTACAAGCTGGAAGCGCAGCATAATCAACGATTTAGGCAGAAGACTATAACAACCAGAGGAACAGGCAAGTATGAAGTACAGCACTATAAGGAAACAGAGGAGGACATTAAGGCGATGGCGTGCCGTAAGGCGCGGAGCCGCCAAACTGTTGTCGCTCGTTAGGCCGGTCTTCCGCTTGCTGGGAAAGCTCAATCCTTTCAAGGGCATAAAGAGGATAGACCGCTACATCATACGCAAGTTTATCGGCACATACATATACTCCATTGCCCTGATTATCTCCATATCCATAGTATTCGACATAAACGAAAACCTGGCGAAGTTCACAACAAACCACGCCCCGTTGCGCGCCATTGTGTTCGACTACTATGCCAACTTCGTTCCCTATTTTGCCAATCTGTTCAGCCCGCTGTTCGTTTTCATCGCCGTAATCTTCTTCACTTCTAAGCTGGCAGGCAACTCCGAGATAATCGCAATGCTCGCCTGCGGCATGAGTTTCAAGCGGCTTTTGAGGCCATACATGGTGTCCGCCGCCCTCATAGCTGTGCTTAACCTGTATCTCGGAGCCTATGTAATACCGCGGGGAACGGTGGTAAGGCACGATTTCGAGTCGCTCTACAAGAACAACAAGAAGAACACTTCCGCAAGCAACGTACAGTTGCAGGTGGGCAAAGGCGTGATAGCCTACATAGCCCAATACGACGACCGACACAAGACCGGCTACGGTTTTTCGCTCGACAAGTTTGAGAACAAGAAGCTTGTGAGCCACATGACCGCGTCCAGCATACAGTATGACACCATCTCCGACAGCAAATACCACTGGAAAGCCATCAACTACAAGATACGTACTCTGCGCGGAATGAGAGAGCACATAACCACTGGTATGGAGCGTGACACCGTTGTGCTCATGGAGCCGATAGACCTTGTGTTCAGCAAAGGACAGCAAGAGACGTTCACCAGTCCCGAACTTCTGGAATACATCTCGAAGCAGAAAGACCGCGGCTCAAGCAACGTGGTGCAGTATGAAGTAGAGTTCCACAAGCGCATAGCCATGTGCTTTGCATCGTTCATACTGACAATAATCGGTGCGAGCCTCAGTTCACGCAAGCGCAAGGGAGGCATGGGACTGTATCTCGGCATAGGCATGGCGCTGAGTTTCACCTATATACTGCTACAGACAGTATGCTCAACGTTTGCCATCAACGCCAACACTCCGCCCATGCTCGCAGCATGGATACCCAACATCCTGTACTTCTTCATCGCATATTACTGCTATAGGAAGGCTCCCAACTAAAGCACTACGAAGCACTACGCAATTCACTTACGAAACACACAGACAAATGAGATTTGACGAAACATACCTTAACGACAACATTCTTGACGCTTTGTACGACATGCACTTCGAGGAATGTACACCCATTCAGGAAAAGTGCATACCCGAAATACTTGACGGCAACGACATCATAGGCGTGGCACAGACGGGCACAGGCAAGACTGCGGCCTATCTCCTGCCAATACTTAGCCTTCTCGACGACGGCGGATTTCCGCAGGATGCCATCAACTGTATCATCATGTCGCCCACAAGAGAGCTTGCCCAGCAGATAGACCAGGCCATGCAGGGCTTCGGATACTATCTCGACGGGGTGAGCAGCGTGGCGGTCTATGGCGGCAACGACGGCACCCGTTACGACCAGGAGATGAAGAGTTTGCGTCTGGGAGCCGATGTAGTGATTGCCACACCCGGCCGTCTGCTCAGCCACATCCGCATGGGCAACGTTGACTTGAGCCGGGTAAGCTTCTTTGTGCTTGACGAGGCCGACCGTATGCTCGACATGGGCTTCAGCGACGATATCATGCAGATAGCCAAAGGATTGCCCTCAGACGTACAGACCATAATGTTCTCGGCCACGATGCCCGACAAGATACAGCAGTTGGCACACACTCTGCTGCGCAACCCCGTGGAGGTCAAGATAGCCGTGAGCAAACCGGCCGAAAAGATAAAGCAGCTGGCGTATGTATGCTATGAGCCGCAAAAGATTGGGATAATAAAGAGCCTGTTTCAGCGCGACCGTCTCAACCGCGTAATCATATTCTCCGGAAAGAAAGACAAGGTTAAGGAGATAGCGCGTGAGCTTAAGAAAAACAATATAAACTGCTGCCAGATGCACAGCGATCTGACGCAGCAGGAGCGCGACGAAGTGATGTACGAGTTCAAGTCGGGACAGAAAGACGTGCTCGTAGCCACCGACATCGTGGCGCGCGGCATAGACATAGACGACATCAGCATGGTGATCAACTACGATGTGCCTCACGATGCCGAGGACTACGTTCACCGCATAGGCCGTACCGCACGTGCCGACCGCGATGGAGTGGCCATAACGTTTGTCAGCGACAAGGACATGTATCTGTTCAACGCCATTGAAAAGTTCCTCGAAAAGTCGGTTGAGAAGCAGGAAAACCCCGAAGACATAGGCAAAGGTCCCGAATACAGTTCAAACGCTAAACGAATGTCGCTCGGCAGAGGAAACTCCAGCCACGGCAACGGCGGCAGAAAGCATGGCGACAAGGGCGCAAAGCCACGCCGAAACGGAGAAGAACCAAGCAAAAGCGGAGAAAAACAACATCACGACGGAGGAAAGTCGGGAGCCAACAAGGGCAAGAGACACGGCAAACAAGACTCCAGACGCGGCAACAGAAACCGCAACGACAATAACAACAGCACACCAAAACAATGAGCAACGACGAAATCGAAATGGACGACAACAACGGCATGACAAGCGAGGAGATGGCTGGAGAGGGACTGCCCAACGGCAGCGAAAGCCACTCCGACTACAAGCCGGCGGGGAGGTTTGACGCATCTGCGGTACACCACCTTAGCGGTATGTACCAAAACTGGTTTCTCGACTATGCCTCATACGTGATACTGGAACGCGCCGTGCCAAACATCGACGACGGACTGAAGCCCGTGCAGCGGCGCATTCTCCACTCGATGAAGCGCATGGACGACGGACGCTACAACAAGGTGGCCAACATCGTGGGTCACACCATGCAGTTCCATCCCCACGGCGACGCGTCGATAGGCGACGCCCTGGTGCAGATAGGCCAGAAAGACCTGCTCGTGGACACCCAGGGAAACTGGGGCAACATACTCACTGGCGACCGTGCTGCAGCCCCACGATACATCGAAGCCCGACTGTCGAAGTTTGCCCTCGACACGGTGTTCAATCCCAAGACCACCGAGTGGCAGCTCAGCTACGACGGACGCAACAAGGAGCCGGTGGCTCTGCCCGTGAAGTTCCCGTTGCTGCTGGCCCAGGGTGCCGAGGGCATTGCCGTTGGTCTTAGTTCGAAGATACTGCCGCACAACTTCTGCGAGCTGTGCGATGCCGCCATAAGCTACCTGCACGGACAAGAATTTCACATCTACCCCGACTTCCCCACCGGCGGAAGCATCGATGTGAGCAAGTACAACGACGGGCGACGAGGCGGCACGCTCAAGGTGAGGGCAAAGATAGAGAAGCTCGACAACAAGACTCTGGCCATACGCGAACTGCCGTTCGGCAAGACCACCACCACTCTCATCGACACCATACTGCGAGCAATAGAAAAGGGCAAGATAAAAGCCCGCAAGGTGGACGACAACACCGCCGCCAAGGTGGAAATACTCGTACACTTGGCTCCGGGCGTGTCGTCCGACAAGACGCTTGACGCTCTGTATGCATTCTCCGACTGTGAGGTGAACATTTCGCCCAACTGCTGCGTAATATCCGACAACAAGCCACAGTTTCTCTCCGTCAGCGACGTGCTGCGCCACTCGGCAGACCGCACCAAGGAACTGATACGCCAGGAACTGGAGATACGCCGTGGAGAACTGCTGGAGCAACTGCACTTCAGCTCGCTCGAAAAGATATTCATAGAGGAGCGCATATACAAAGACCGCAAGTTTGAGCAGGCACCCAACGTTGATGCGGTGTGCGAACATATTGACGAGCGGCTCACTCCATTCTATCCGCAGATGGTGCGCGAGGTGACCAAGGACGACATACTGCGCCTGCTGGAGATAAAGATGCAGCGCATACTGAAGTTCAACAAGGACAAGGCCGACGAACTGATGGCGCGCATCAAGGCTGAGATAGAGCGCGTGGACCGCGACTTGGCCAACATCGTAGAGGTGACAGCCGACTGGTTCGCCTTTCTCAAGGACAAGTACGGCAAAGACCATCCGCGACTTACTGAGATACGCAATTTCGACACCATCGAAGCCGCTAAGGTGGTAGAGGCCAACGAGAAGCTGTACATCAACCGACAGGAGGGCTTTGTAGGCACGGCTCTCAAGAAGGACGAGTTTGTGTGCAACTGCTCCGACATTGACGACATAATCATCTTCTACCGCGACGGCAAGTACAAGGTGGTGCGCGTGGCCGACAAGATATTCGTGGGCAAGAACGTGATACACGTGGGCGTGTTCAAGAAGAACGACCGCCGCACAACCTACAACGTGGTCTACCGCGACGGCAAGGGCGGCTACTACTACATGAAACGCTTCAATGTGACTGCCATCGCCCGCGACCGCGAGTATGTGCTCACCCAAGGAAGGCCTGGATCAAAGGTGGTTTACTTCACGGCCAACCCCAACGGCGAGGCCGAGGTGATAAAGATTACGCTTGAGCCGTCGGACGCAAAGAAGAAGTCGAGCATATTCTTCGACCGCGACTTCTCGAAACTCATGATAAAAGGTAGAACCTCGAAAGGCAACATCCTTACAAAGAAACAGATACACCGCATAGGACTAAAGAGCCACGGCCACTCCACGCTTGGAGGACGCAAGGTATGGTTCGACCCCGATGTAAACCGTCTGAACTACGACGAGCACGGACGGCTGCTTGGCGAGTTCCACGACGGCGACTCTATACTCGTTGTGCTGAAGACCGGTGAATACTACATCACGGGCTTCGACGCCAACAACCACTATGAGGACAACATATTGCGCATAGAGAAGTATGACGAGTCAAAGGTGTGGACGGCAGTACTCTTCGATGCCGACAACGACGGCTACCCCTACATCAAGCGTTTCCTCATGGAAGCCACCAAACGCAAGCAGAACTATCTGGGCGACAATGCGGCCAGCGTGCCCGTGCTGCTCACCGACCAAGTCTACCCACGTCTGCTTGTCACCTTTGGCGGAGCCGATGCGGCGCGTCCCCCGATGGAAATAGATGCGGAACAGTTCATAGCTGTGAAGGGCGTGAAAGCCAAGGGCAAGCGACTGGCCACATGGCAGGTGGAGAGCATAGAGGAGCTGGAACCGCTGCGTTTCCCCGAACCTGTGGAGGAGGAAGAAGAGCCTCAAGAGGCCGACGGCGAGTTGCAGGAAGAGGAAAACCTCGATCCCGATGCCGGCAAGTCGGAGCAGCAGGTGATTGACGAGATAACAGGACAACTAAACCTATTCGGAAACGATGACCAATAGGACGATGCTTGCTGCGGCAGTCATGGCTGTAGCAGCTCTGTCGGCAAAGGCGCAGGGCGACTCAGTTACGGCACCGCGGATTACCACAACATCCTATATGATTGGCATGGGCGAAACGAAGCTACTCGACACCTATCTGTCGCAGGAGCACTTCAGCGGCACGGGCTTCACTTTCCTTGCCACACGCGAACTGCAACGTCCGGGAAGGCATTGGCTCACGGCCATGCAACACCAGGCCAATCTCGCACATATAGATGACCGCAGCGGTACGTCATCGGAGCTTGAGGGGGCTTACAATTTCTACATAGGCCGCTACCGCCAGTGGCGGCTGCTGGGCAACAGTCTCACCCTGAGGGCAGGAGGCGTGGCCAATGCCTGTCTGGGCTTCGTATACAACACCGTGAACGGCAACAATCCGGCACAGGCAAGGCTGCACCTGAACCTGATGCCGTCGGGCATGGCCTCATGGCGGTTTACGCTCTGTGGGCGGCCAATGGCTGTGGGCTACGAACTTGAGGTGCCGCTGGTGGGCTTAATGTTCAGTCCCAACTACGGACAGTCATACTACGAACTGTTCTCGCGCGGCGACTATGACCACAACGTCGTTCCCACCACGTTTGTCAGCGCACCGTGCTTCCGCCAACAACTCATGTTCGACATCAACCTCGGACGGCGCACCACGCTGCGCTTCGGTTATCTGGGCGACTACTACCAGGCGGCGGTCAACAACCTGAAGGAACACACCTATTCACACCGCTTCATGATAGGCTTCGTAAAGCGGTTCCGACTAACCAACTACCGACCATGAGAAGACTATTGCTTACGCTGCTGTCGGCGGCATTGATGGCCGTGTGCCAGTCATGTGTAGACGTGGAAGAGCACGACAACACTCCACGGGGCAACTTCGACGCCCTTTGGCAGACTATCGACGAGCGATACTGCTTCTTCGACTACAAGGGGCAGGAGTATGGACTGGACTGGAACGCCGTGAGACTGAAGTACAGCCAGCGCATCAACGACGGCATGACCAGCGCGCAGCTGTTTGAAGTGATGGGCGACATGCTCGCTGAGCTTCGCGACGGCCATGTCAACCTGTCGCGCTCAGCCGACTTCTCGCGCTATTGGAGCTGGTTTGAAAACTATCCGTCAAACTTCAGCGACACGCTCAACCGCCGATACCTCGGCACCGACTACAAGATAGCCTCGGGACTGAAGTACCGTGTGCTTGACGACAACGTAGGTTACATATACTACGGAAGCTTCAACGACCCTGTGGGCGAGGGCAATCTTGACGATGCGCTCAGCCACATGATGCTCTGCCGCGGACTGATAATCGACATACGCAACAATGGCGGCGGCAACCTTACTACCGCTGAACTGTTGGCCGCACGCTTCATTGACGATGAGACCCGTGTGGGCTACATCCAGCACAAGACAGGCACCGGCCACAACGATTTCTCCGACATGGAGGAGCAGAAGCTGAAGCCGTCGTCGGGAGTAAGGTGGCACAAGCGCGTGTGCGTGCTCACCAACCGCCATGTGTACAGCGCGGCCAACGAGTTTGTAAAGTACATGAAATGCGCACCAAGGGTGAAGGTGGTTGGCGACCGCACAGGCGGCGGAGCAGGACTGCCGTTCACGGGTTCGCTTCCAAACGGTTGGGCGGTGCGCTTCTCGGCCTGCCCCATGTACGACCGCAACCGCCAGTCTACAGAGTTCGGCATAGTCCCCGACCATGAGTGCCAGCTGTCGCAGACCGATGTGGCGCGCGGCGTAGACACCATAATAGAATATGCTCGCCAACTGCTCAGCAACGGGTGGTAAGACATAGACCAAAAGAAACGGTTCACCCGTTTGGATGTACATGAAAAGCAAAATATCAAAAAATGCTTGGCAGGTCGGATATTAATAATTACATTTGTAACCATAGACAACAGGCAACGCCGGAAACGGCAACTGCCCAACAGAACAAAATCAAAACACATAAGCATAAATATGATTGACGTAAAAGAAACATTGTCTTCAGCAGAAGAGAAGATGGAGATGGCCGTGATGTATCTGGAAGAGCAGCTCGCACGCATACGTGCCGGTCGCGCCAACGTGGCCATACTCGATGGTATAAAAGTTGACTCCTACGGTTCGATGGTGCCGCTCAACCAAGTGGCCAACGTTTCCACTCCCGATGCACGCACCATTGCCATACGCCCTTGGGACAAGAAGCAGATAAAGGCCATTGAGAAGGCCATAATGGACTCTGAGGTGGGCATCACGCCCGAGAACAACGGCGAGATTATACGCCTCGGCATACCGCAACCAACAGAGGAACGCCGCCGCGAACTGGCCAAGCAGTGCAACAAGATTGGCGAAGGCGTGAAGGTGCAGATACGCAACGTGCGCTCCGAGGTGAAGGACAAACTGAAGAAAGCCATCAAGGACGGCCTTTCGGAGGACAACGAGAAGGACGCCGAAAACGACTTGCAGAAGATTCACGACAAGCAGATAAAGGCCGTGGAGGAACTGCTCGCCGCCAAGGACAAGGAGATAATGACCGTGTAAGGCCGCAAGGCAAACGACACAGACAGACGAAGAGCATGGACAGGGCATCCAAACGAAGCCTTCCATACTCTTCGCCTTTTTAAGTAGGTATTACTTACAAAAAAATGTGCTTGGCACGCATTTATCGCCAAGCGCAAAAACAACTGGAGCAACAACAATTCACATTCAAACTCTTGACAGGAAAAGTGTACGGACTCGTCGTAAAGAACACCGGAAGCTGGTATACAGTAAAGACCGACGACGGCAAACTGGTGGACAGCAAGATAAAGGGCAACTTCCGACTGAAAGGGATAAGGAGCACAAACCCCGTGGCCGTGGGCGACCGGGTAGAAATCACGCCCAATCAGGAGGGCACGGCCTTTATAACAAACATTGAGGACAGGCGCAACTACATAATACGCAAGTCGCCCAATCTGTCGAAGCAGAGCCACATAATAGCCGCCAATGTCGACCAGGCCCTGCTCGTAGTGACCGTCAACCGGCCGCAAACGTCAACCACATTCATCGACCGCTTCCTCGCCTCGGCCGAGGCCTACCGCGTGCCTGTGGTGCTCCTGTTCAACAAGACCGACCTGCTGTCGCCCGAAGAACTTCACTATCAGGAGATGATGATGACGCTCTACGACAACATCGGCTACCGTTGCATTGCCATATCGGCGGCCAACGGCGACGGTATGGACAAGGTTTTGCCGCTGCTCGAAAACCGCATATCCGTATTGAGCGGCAACAGTGGCGTGGGGAAATCCACGTTCATCAACCGTCTGCTCGGCACCAACCTGCGCACAGCGGAAATAAGCGATGCCCACAACACGGGCATGCACACCACAACGTTCAGCGAAATGCTCCCGTTGCCGCAGGGTGGCTACATCATAGACACGCCGGGCATAAAAGGTTTCGGCACTTTCGACATTGAGCCGGAAGAACTTACCGGCTATTTCAAGGACATCTTTCACTTCTCAAAGGACTGCCGCTTCAGCAACTGCACACACACAAGGGAACCGGGATGCGCCGTGCTCAAGGCCGTGGAAGAACACTACATAGCCCAAAGCCGCTACCAGTCGTACCTAAGCATGCTCGACGACAAGGACGAAAGCAAATACAGGGCGGCATATTGAGCCTCCCTGCATAGTCGTGTCTTATTCTTTTTGGGAGAAAGTATTCCGCTACGCAAGAAAAACATACTTTTCTTCTTGGAAAAGCTATACAATTACCCAAGTTTCGGATTCAAGAATTCAGATGATGCAAATACGCAAGGAAAGACAACATATTCGACATTCCGTACTGCCAAGCACAAGTTAGTAACCTGACAACCACAAGTCGGCGACATGACATAAGTTTTACAAGGTAAATGGCAAGTGATTTTAAATACATAATATTCTCTATTTTTAAAAGAGACCAAAAGTATGGAGTTGAGTAATATAATAAAAGAAGGTGAATAGTTTTGTGCTATAGAAGGCATAGCTATTGCCGAAAGAATCTATAATTTTTATTTTGAGGAATTATTGGAGGCTTTATAGGGGGGGGGGCTATTGGCGCTTGGTACGGTAACGATTTAGGAAAAGATGCAGCTAAAGAAATGATAAAATGAAACAAATAGTATTATTTTGGAATAGACTATATTTCTGCATTTTTGATTTCAACAGGCGAATGCAATTATTTTACTACAAGATTGTCTTTGGCACATCTAATAGAATATTGCAATTCTGCAAAAGAAAGCCTCTGAAAACAAAAAATAATGTTATTGAGGCATTAGTTGACGCAAGGTGTAGCACTATTATTTTAGTTGCTGATGTAACGATGTTAGCATTTACTGCTCTGTTACTCTGGAGTATGATTAATTTTATATCGATGATATTTCCTTGGTTATCATTAGTTCATACAGGAAAGATTACTTTTTGCATAATAACGGTATTTCCTGTTCTTTTCATTAATTACAGGATGTTATGGCGAAACGATAGATACATAAAATATTTCAAAATCTTTCAAAAGGCAACATTAACAACTTACCGAATATGGAACTTTATAACAGGCATGTGCGTATTAATAGTTTTGGCATTATTTATATTTAGTTTGAGTATAATGTAAAACTATATTTCACTTTAGGAAGGATGATATATGTGTCATCCTTCCTTTATTTTTCTTTTACTTTATTTAATCAAAATATAAGCATTGGATTTTTTATCTTTTGGTTCATTGCCAAACGAATCCAGCAAAATAATGCTGTTAGCATCCCTCACCTTATAGAAGATATTGTCACCACTCGAAGGATGCACAAGCATCAAGATGTAGTCGTCAAGCACTTGAAATGTCCCTCTTAACTTTTCCTGCTCATTCTGCTTTTCTTTAAATATCCGTATCAACAAATAGGTAGGGTGTCCAGTTCGTTGTACCAATTTTAGCTCACATTCCTAAGCGTTTTAGTT